>WGGC01000085.1 GCA_015491905.1 Bacteroidales bacterium
CCTTCACCGCAATCGCTTACATTAGAATGGTTTAAAAAGCATGGATATAAATATATTCCTGCACATGGTCCGTTACCTGTTAGTGTTCCGGGCTGTGTAGATGGGTGGAATGAATTGCACAAAAGGTTTGGAAAGCTTCCGGTAAAAGAAATTTTGCAGCCTGCTATTCAATATGCACGTCAGGGGTATCCTGTTACAGAATTGATTGCTTATTATTGGAAATTGAATGCCCGGATATTGAAAAAATATCCAGGCTTTGCTAAAGTTTTTATGCCGGGAGGCAAAGCACCGGTAAAAGGTCAAATGTTTAAAAATCCGGCGTTGGCAAATACTTTGGAATTATTGGCAAATAAAGGTTTTAGAGAGTTTTATGAAGGTAAACCGGCCAAAATTATTGATAGATTTATGAAAGAAAATAAAGGATTTCTCTCATATAAAGATATGGCTTCCTATCATGCAGAGTGGGTAAAACCTCTTAGTACAAATTATCGTGGTTATGATGTTTGGGAACTGCCACCTAACGGACAGGGAATTGCGGTTTTGCAGATGCTTAATATGCTTGAGAATTACGATATACATAAAATGGGTTATGGTAGTGTAGCTTATATGCATCTGTTTACAGAAGTTAAAAAGATTGCTTATGAAGATAGAGCTAAATTTTATGCCGACCCGGCATTTGTAAAAATACCTGTTAAAGAGCTAATATCAAAAAAATATGCAAAGGAGAGGTTAAAATTATTTAATCCGCATCGTGCAGCACGATATTATCCTGCAGGACAACCGGAAAAAGGAAATACAATTTATATGACTGTTGCTGATAAATATGGGAATATGGTTTCTCTTATACAAAGTAATTATAGAGGAATGGGCTCTGGAATGACTCCTCCAGAATTGGGCTTTGATCTGCAGGATAGGGGAGAGCTGTTTACTTTAAAGGAAGGGCAGAATAACACCTACGCTCCCGGAAAGCGACCTTTCCATACCATTATTCCGGCTTTTGTAACTAAAAATGGGAAACCTTATATAAGCTTTGGCGTGATGGGAGGAGCTATGCAACCACAGGGGCATGTTCAGATTTTGGTCAATATTATTGATTTTGGCATGAATCTGCAAGAGGCTGGTGATGCTCCACGAATGCGCCATGACGGGTCATCTGAACCTACAGGTCGTCCTATGCAGGGAAGTGGATGGCTAAACCTCGAAAGTGGATTTAAATATGATACTATTCGTAAATTAATGCAAATGGGACATAAAATTAAATTTTCTCTGGGAGGTTATGGCGGTTATCAAGCTATTATGTGGGATGACATAAACAAAGTTTATTTTGGAGCTTCCGAATCACGAAAAGATGGGGAAGCATCCGGGTATTAATATTTTATTATTTAAGAATGGAAAAAACAACAAAAACACTGGAAATGATTAAGCGGGTGATTGGTAAGTCAGGTCAGATTTCTCCTTCTCCTTTTATGAATTGGCTGCAACCTGTTGCTGTGGATGCAAAATATGGTTCATTGTCTTTTGAATATACTATTCGTAAAGAAATGACTAACCCGGTGGGAATATTACATGGAGGTGTAGTGGCAGGAATTATGGACGATATGATGGGAGCAACAATATACAGCATGGAGTTAGCAGGGCAATATGTTACCGTTAATTTGGATGTGAATTTTTTTGCTTCTGCCGCCTTAAATGACCATGTGCTGGCTCGCACTAATGTTATTAAGAAAGGTAAAAAAATTGTAAATATTGATTGTGAGTTATGGTTAAAAGACAAAGATAAGCTCTTGGCAAAAGGAAACTCCAACCTTATCCGAACCGGAAACTAATGCCTGTATTTCAATTATCTGATAAAATAATATTCCCGGATCCGAATCTTGCTGAACCTGACGGTTTACTGGCTATAGGTGGTGATCTATCTCAAGAGAGATTACTTTTAGCTTATTCAAATGGTATTTTTCCATGGTTTTCCGATGGTTATCCAATATTGTGGTGGTCGCCTAATCCAAGAATGGTATTAATTCCTAAAGAATTTAAAAGACATAAAAATTTACGCAGGTTAGTTAATAAAAAATATTTTAGTGTTACTTTTAATAAAAACTTTGAAGGAGTGATTAACTCCTGTGCCGGTGTCTCAAGAGAAAATCAGGATGGGACGTGGATTACCGATAATATGAAACAAGCCTATATCGCATTACACCATTCGGGTTATGCCCATTCTGTTGAAGTGTGGGAAAATGATAATCTGGTTGGTGGGTTATATGGTGTTTTGATGGGAAAAGTGTTTTTTGGCGAGTCGATGTTTTATAAGGTTTCAAATGCTTCAAAGGTTGCTTTGTGGTATCTGGTTGACAGGCTTTTAGATATAGGTATAGAATTAATAGATGTTCAACAGGAAACAGAACATTTAAAGTCATTAGGAGCAAGGTTGATTGATAGGGAAAGTTTTTTAAATTTGCTGGTTCAATTAATCTAAAAGATAGCTTAAATATGGAATTAAAGAAGCCGTTGGAAAAAGAGTTGAAGAAAGAATTTATGGCAAAAGCAATCTCACTTGCTGATAATAATGTTTCACATATGGAAGGTGGTCCATTTGGTGCTGTTATTGTTAAAGATGGCGAAATAATAGGTACAGGAAAAAATCAGGTTACCTCACACAATGATCCAACTGCTCATGCTGAAATACAAGCTATAAGAGATGCTGCGCAAAAATTAAACAG
Organism: Bacteroidales bacterium; assembly: GCA_015491905.1. GTDB lineage: Bacteria > Bacteroidota > Bacteroidia > Bacteroidales > F082 > Sulfidibacterium. Next base: position 2,718 of record WGGC01000085.1, read on the forward strand.
CTATGATTTAGCTGGTTGTGAAATTTATTCAAGTTGTGAGCCTTGTCCTATGTGTCTTGGTGCAATTTACTGGGCTCATCTGGATAAATTATATTATGCTGCAACTAAAGATGATGCAGCTGCTGCTGATTTTGATGATTCATTTATCTATAAAGAGTTTTCCCTGCCAAAGGAAGAAAGAAGTATTCCTTCTGTACAAATGATGCGCGAAGATGCTGTTAAAGTTTTTGATAACTGGATACATTCAGAGAATAAAATACCTTATTAATATATTTTGGATGCATTAATCAACAGGGCTTCATTAATTTTGCAGAAATCGTTTTATGCTGCTGCTTTTACGGGAGCAGGTATTTCTGTAGAAAGTGGAATTCCTCCATTTCGCGGACCAGAGGGTTTGTGGAGTAAATATGATCCTCAGGTTTTAGATATTGATTTTTTTCATAGTCATCCTGATATTTCATGGACTGTTATCAAAGAAATTTTTTATGATTTTTTTGGGAAAGCAAATCCCAATAAAGCTCATTTTGCTTTGGCAAAAATGGAAAAAGCAGGTGTCTTAAAAAGTATTATAACCCAAAATATTGATAATCTTCATCAGGAAGCAGGTAGTAAAAATGTTATTGAATTTCATGGCTCTTCACATACTCTTGTATGTACTTCGTGTGGTAAGAAGTATAATATTGATGAAATTGATTTAAATAAAATTCCGGTAACATGTCCTGAATGTGGTGGTATTCTCAAGCCTGATTTTGTTTTTTTTGGTGAAGGAATCCCAACGGATTCTTATCAGCGTTCATACGATACAGTTTCCAAATGTGATGTTTTGTTAATTATTGGGACTACAGGTGAAATTATGCCTGCCAGTCAATTGCCTTTTATTGCTAAATCTAATGGCGCAACCATAATCGAGGTGAATACAAATCCATCTAATTATACCGCTAAAATTACAGATATTTTTTTGCAGGGAAAGGCAACGGATATAATGGTGGAATTGTTGAAGGCTATGCACTTATAAAAGTTTATTGGCCTAAATAAGGAATAAGTTTTTTCATTAAAGATTTGTATTGAATGGGCTTGGTAATATAATCATCGCAACCGGCTTTCCGGGCATTTTCTTCATCAATAGGAAAGGCCATAGCTGTTTGTGCAATAATAGGAATATCGGGCCTGATTTTTTTTATTTCACGGGTGGCTTCAAAACCATTTTTAACGGGCATCTTCAAATCCATCAATATAACATCAAAATCTGCTCCGCTTTTAATTAAATTTACAGCTTCGTTACCATCTTTAACCACATAAATATCAACATTATTCTTTAGAAATAATTTTTTAAAATAATGAACAGTAACCGGTTCATCTTCTGCTAACAAAATTTTCTTACCAGACCAGTCAGGGAAAATTTTATTTTCCATAATTTGTAATTTTTAGTAGTTAAAGGGTTAAATTTTATAATATTTTGCTAAATTACTAAAATTAACCTAAAGTTGATTATTTAAATTTTTCTTATCATAATTATATGGGCATTTTTTCTCCCGTTATGATTGGGAATTATGATTACATTTGCTTCATAAAAATCAGAATATTTCAGAATTATTATGCCGGACAAATCAAGGAATGCTTTATTTTGGACACTTGCTGTAATTTTAACATTTGTTGGTTCGTTTGTACAACGTCAATATAACAGAGAAAATCCTGTAAAAGAAGTTATTTCAATAAATGGAACAAAAATTCATTATTTCCTTCCAAAAATATATACTGTTGATAACCCACAACCAGTTTTATTCTTTGTTAAGAATAAAAAAATTTCAGGTTTCGTAAAATTTTCTGAACTTTATGGTGGGAAGTCACAGCATGTTATCCGCTTAAAAAGAAAAGGCAACTTTTTATATTTTAGATTTAAGGATATTCCCGTTGGGAAGAAAATTAAGTATTCGGTATTATTCGAGATGAACGGAGTCAAAAAAGTGTTGTCACCGGGTAATATGATACTTACATCGGTAAAAAGTCTTCCTCCCGGATTAAATACAGCACGGATATTTTTTTTATTTCTTGCTTTATTGCTTGGAATTCGTGCCGGACTGGAAAGTCTGAATCCTGTAACTGATCATCTTAAATATTTGATAAGTCTTACATTGCTTAGCTTTTTTATTGGAGGTTTTATTTTGGAAGGTATAAGGCAATACTTATGGTTTCATTCTTTACCTGGTCTTTTAGATATATCCATTTTTGTTTATATAAAAGTGTTGATAGTTATTTTGTTTTGGACAGTAGCATGGTTTAAGGTTAATAAAAAACGTAGTTACGGTATTTGGGTAAGTATAGCTACTATTTTAATGTTTTTAGTTTACCTGACTCCCCCGGGATTCCAATAAAATAGAAGAATAGTAATTTTAAATTCCATTTTGTAAATATTGATACTTAATAGGGTAAATTGTAAATAAATAAAATTAATGATAAATATAATAATTATAGCAGTCACGGTTATCATTTCTATTGTTGCTTTTGGTAATAGAAATCTTTTTGATAAATTAAAATTTAGTCCTTACGATATAAAACACTCCCGGCAGAGTTGGCGTTTTTTCTCTTATGCATTGGTTCATGCAGGGTGGCTACATCTTTTGATAAATATGTGGGTTTTATATTTCTTCGGAGATATTGTGGAAAAAACTTTTAGGGCACAATTTAATGTGAAGGGAATGTTTTACTATCTGCTTTTGTATTTAGGTGGAATTATTTTTTCTGTATTATTTGATTATGGAAAAAATAAAGATAATGTTTTTTATAATGCTGTCGGAGCTTCCGGGGCTGTTTCTTCTGTTGTTTTTGCCAGCATTTTAATTTATCCTACTTCAGGAATTTATCTTTTCCCTCTGCCATTTGCAATTCCGGCTTGGCTATTTGGAATATTATATTTAATTTATACAGTGTATATGCAGAAAAGGTCTCATGATAATGTAGGGCATAGTGCACATCTTTGGGGCTCAGTATTCGGCCTTGTCTTTACTATAATTGTAGTCCCTCATGTAATTAGTCATTTTATTCAGCAATTGTTCGGATAAGATATTTCTGTTAGTAAAGAGAAGTGTTGATTATACAGGAAATCATGGTAAGTTTCATCTGACCAATGAAATATAAATTTTTAAACACATGAAAGGCTTTTTCCTTAAAAATCTGGCTTTTTTATTATTGCTTAATTTCCTTATTAAGCCATTCTGGATTTTAGGAGTTGACAGAAGTGTACAGAATGTCGTTGGCGCAACAGATTACGGATTATATTTTTCATTATTTAATTTTTCTTATTTGTTTTTTATTTTCCTTGATTTGGGAATAACTAATTATAACAATCGCAATATTGCCAGAAACAATGATCAGCTTTCTATTCATTTTGGTAGTGTTGCTACTTTAAAATTATTTTTGGGATTAACATATGGTGTGTTGGTTATAATAGTTGGTCATATTATTGGATATAAGGAAAGACAACTAAACCTGCTGATTTGGATTGCGATTAATCAATTTTTATTGTCTTTTATTCTTTATCTGAGATCTAATGTGTCAGGATTACTAATGTTTAAAACCGATAGTATATTATCCGTTATGGATAAAATCATAATGATTGTTATTGTCTCTGTGCTTTTGTGGACATCTGTTTTGAAAAATGGTTTCACAATTGAATACTTTATTTTTTCTCAGACTGCTGCTTATCTTATTACTTTTATTATTGCGTTTTTCATTGTTTTTCGAAAGGCCGGTAAATTAAAATTTAAATGGAATAATAGTTTTTTTATTTCTATCTTGAAAAACAGTATTCCTTTTGCTATACTGGTTCTTGTGATGAGTCTTTATTCACGAATGGATAGTGTGCTGATAGAAAGGCTGCTGCCTGACCCTGCGGGAGAACAGCAAGCAGGTGTGTTTGCCCAGGCATACCGGTTACTGGATGCCGGTCAAAATATTGCTTATCTGTTTGCCGTATTGTTGTTGCCGTTATTTTCAAAGATGCTTAAACAGAAAGAAAATGTTCAATCGCTAATACGCATTTCATTTTCATTGTTATTAACAGGGACTTTGATATTTGTTGTAAGCTCACAATTTTTTGCCGGTGATTTAATGAAGGCGCTTTACACACGTGGAAATGGGGAAACATGGATGCACTTTCAGGTAAGAATACAGCAGTCTGCTTTTATTTTTAAAATGTTAATGTGGAGTTTTGTAGCAATTGCCTCTAACTACATATTTGGAACTCTTTTAACGGCAAATAATAATTTAAAAATTTTAAATATTGTTGCCGTTTTCGGACTTGTTTTAAACCTAACCCTTAATTTTATTTTTATTCCTCGTTATATGGCGGAAGGAGCAGCAATAGCAAGTTTGGTGACTATGACATTTTCTGCTTTTATACAATATTTTGTCGCAATAAAGGTTATTAAACTGAACCCGGAAATTAAAATAATTTTTAAATTAATTTTGTTATCTGCAGGTGTTGCCTTGTCGGGATGGCTGATACAAAAAAATACAGATATAATCTGGTGGTATCAATGGGCGATAGTTTTATTAATGGGTATTATATTTGCTGTTTTATTAAAATTATTAAATCTGAAGAAGTTATTAGTTATTTTAAAGGAAAGAGCTTATGTGGCTTGATTCATGATTATTATATAGTTAATTTGAATGAAATTTATTTAAATAATATTCACCAATAAAAAAATAAGATGGATTATAATTTTAACAGTATGAAAGTATGGAGGATTTTATTAAAATGGAAATACCATTTAATTATTATTGGTGTTTTGGCAGGAGTGTTTGGGGCAATATTCTCGGGTCCTAAATTTATAATTCCTTTATATAAATCTTATGCTGTTGTTTATCCTGATAATTTAAAGCCTTATTCAGAAGAAAGCACTACCGAACAGATGATACAGATAATGGAATCTCAGGATATTACAGATAGTATGATTAATAGATTTATGCTGGCGAAACGCTATGATATAGATCCGAGTTATAAATATTTCAGAACGGCTGTTTTAGGTTTATATCATAAAAATGTCAGGATAAGTAAAACAAGTTATGAAGCTGTTGATATAACAGTTTTAGATAAAAATCCGGATACTGCTAAAATAATGGTAGATGCCTTGCTAAGATTGTTTAACAACAAGGTAAGGAGCATGCAAAAAGAAAAATATAGGGAATTGGCAAATGCATACGCAGGGCAACTTAAAAGAAAACGCATCACTATGGATTCCTTACGAAAAAGGTTAGTTGAATTGGGTAAAAGCGGTATTTTTGAGTATGATTATCAATCGCAACAAATTACCAAAGCATATCTCCAGGCACTTTCCGGTCCTCCAGAAAATATAAAACTTAAAGTTGCAAAAAAGTTAATGAAAGAGATGGGAAAATATAGTGGTGAATTAGTACAGACCATGAAAATGCTATCACAAGAGGCAGCAACTTATGTAGATGTTAAATTAAGCTATGAAGTTGAATACCGGCATGTTGCCAGTAATGTAACTTATACAAATGTAATTACCTATCCTTTTGTCCCTGATAAAAAATCATATCCTGTAAGGTGGTTTATTGTATTGATTTCCATTATTGGAACACTTACACTTGCACTTATTATTATTGCCTGGTTTGAGCGTAAGGACTAAAAACTAACATAAGATATAATGTTGGCAGTACAAGAGAAAAAAAAGTTATTGGTTTTATACCTTGTTACAGGAGCTTTCCTGATGCTTAGTTTTTTCTTTATGATAAAGAAGGATTTCTACTGGTTTTTTTCTCTTCCTCTATTGTTGGCAATTGTTTATTATTATGTAGTTTCTCTGGATAAAGTTCTGCTTTTTATTGTGTTTTTCACTCCTTTGGCTGTTAATATACCTGTCTCGGGGTTAGGTTCTTCATTGTCTATTCCTACAGAACCTCTTTTGGCGGGTGTTTTGTTATTATTTATAATAAACATTCTCATTGCAGGTGAGTATGATAAAAAGGCTGCTACCCATCCTGTTTCTTATATGATTTATTTTTATTTGATTTGGATGACAGTTACAACACTAACAAGTAGTAATTTTATGGTTTCACTAAAGCATCTCATTTCCCGAACATGGTTTATTGTTCCATTTTATTTTCTTGGTATTCCGTTATTCAGGAAAGAAAAGAATATTTATCGTTTTATTGGATTATACGGGTTGGGTTTAGTTTTAGTAGTTTTTTATACATGGTGGCGTCATGCACAATATGGTTTTGGAGAAGATGCCGGACATTGGGTTATGACTCCTTTTTATAATGATCATACTGCTTATGGTGCTGCTCTTGCTCTTTTTATTCCTGTTTTTATTTCTTTTATATTTTTCCGAAATATCAAGCCGGGGATAAGGATACTTTCATTTGTGATATCTGTAATTTTATTAATTGCAATCATATTATCATATAGCCGGGCAGCATGGTTAGGTCTTGCCGGAGCAATACTTGTTTTATTATTTATATGGTTTAAAGTTAAATTTAGATGGATTTTATTTTCTTTGTTGATTTCTGCAGGCACATTAATGATATTCCAACAGCAGATACTCGATCAATTGGAAAAAAATAAACAGGATTCGTCATCTAATTATTATGAACATATACGGTCAATGACTAATATATCTTCTGATGCCAGTAATTTAGAACGGCTGAATCGTTGGTCATCTGCAATCAGGATGTTTGATGCACGTCCCTTTATGGGATGGGGCCCGGGAACATATCAGTTTGTGTACGCACCTTTTCAATTGTCACGGGAAAGAACTGTAATATCTACTAATACCGGAGATAGGGGAACAGCGCACAGTGAATATCTTGGCCCTCTTTCCGAAGAGGGGATTTTTGGTTTACTATCTGTTTTAATTTTATTTGGATATATTGTATATACAGGATTACGGGTTTATAAAAAAGCAAAAGGGGATATTCGTGTTCTTTCAATAGGAGTGACTTTAGCATTAATTACTTATTTTATACATGGTTTTTTAAATAATTTTCTTAGTACCGACAAATTAGCTGTTCCTGTTTGGGGTTTTATGGCGATTCTTGTAGCTATTGATATCTATTACCTTCCACAAAAAGAAAAAGCCGGAAAAAGTAATCTTTCCGGCTCATAAATAAAATATATAAATTATTTTACCCTTTAACTCTTTCCGAATAGGAATGTGAACGTGTATCGACCTTAATTTTATCACCAATATTAATAAAAAGGGGAACTTTCACTACTGCACCTGTTTCAAGTGTAGCATCTTTAAAAGCATTGGTTGCAGTATTTCCTTTTTCACCGGGTTCGGTATATGTAACTTCTAATGTTACATAGGCTGGCATTTCACATTCAATAGGAGATTCGGTCTCAGCATGAAAGGCAATGGTTACCATATCTCCTTCTTTAAGTAAATCAGGAGCAGATATGATACTTTTCTCTACAGGGATTTGTTCAAAAGTCTCTGTATTCATAAAGTGAAAAGACTCTCCATCATTATATAAATATTGGAAAGGCCTTTTTTCAATGCGTTGAACGTTAATCTTAACCCCTGAAGTAAAAGTATTCGGGACAACTTTTCCTGATCTTACATTTTTTAATTTTGTGCGTACGAATGCAGGCCCTTTTCCGGGTTTAACATGTTGAAATTCAACAATTGTCCATAAGTCTCCGTTAAACTCTATACATAATCCGTTTCTGAAATCTGATGTTGTTGCCATATGATTTAAAAGTAAATTATTTTAATAAAAAATTATTCAGACATGCGTCTATATCCGCGCATCATACCACGTTGAGAATTCTGTATAAAATTGAGGATCTCATCTCTATCTGCATTAATAGGCATATTTGCTTCTATAAAGCGAACGGCCTGACTAATATTTCTTCCTTTCAAGTATAAATTTCTATATACCTCGTGGATGAAGTTTATTTGTTCATTACTATACCCCCGTCTTCTTAAACCAATAGAATTAACACCCACAAAAGAAATAGGAAACCTTGCAGCTTTGGAAAATGGCGGCACATCTTTTGTAACCATACTTCCTCCTGATATCATTGTGTGTTTGCCAATGTGTACAAACTGATGAATTGCCGACATTCCGCCTATAATAGCATAATCATCGATTTCTATATGGCCTGCCAGATTAACAGCATTGGCTAAAATAACATTATCCTTAATAATACAATCGTGGGCAATATGAACATAAGCCATAAGAAGGCAATTGTTACCTACCTGAGTTTCCCAGTTGGCTTTAGTACCCCGGTTTATGGTTACAAACTCCCTTATGGTGGTGTTATCTCCAACTCTTACCAAGGTGTTTTCTCCCTCATATTTTAGATCCTGGGGAATAGCAGAAATAACAGCACCTGGAAAAATTTTACAGTTTTTTCCTATTCGTGCGCCTTCCATAATGGTAACGTTGGAACCAATCCAGGTGCCTTCACCAATTTCTACATTTTTTTCTATGTTTACGAAAGGTTCAATAACAACATTCGGTGCCAGTCTTGCTTCAGGATGGACGTAAGCTAATGGTTGATTCATGAATTTTCTTTATTTTTTACTACTTGAGCGGTAAGTTCTCCTTCCATTACCATTTTGTTTCCCACATAAGCCTTTCCTCTCATTATGCATACTCCTCTTCTTATTGGCGCTGTCTGCTCCAGGGAAAAGATAACAGTGTCTCCCGGAACAATTTTCCCTTTAAAACGTACATTATTTACTTTCAGGAAGTATGTTGAGTAATTTTCCGGGTCCGGGATACCATGAAGAAAATGAATTCCGCCTACCTGTGCCATTGCTTCTATCTGAAGTACACCCGGCATAACAGGCTCGTCAGGAAAGTGACCTGTAAAAAAGGGTTCATTCATGGTTACATTTTTAACTCCAATAATCTGAGTTTCTGTTATCTCAAGAATTTTATCAACTAGCAAAAATGGAGGTCTGTGTGGTAAAATTTTTTTTATGGCCTTAATATCCAGTAGCGGTTCTGCATAAATGTCAAAAGGTGGTTCTTTAATCATTGGTTTTAACTTTTTGGTTTATGTGATTAAAAATTAATTTTGCAAATTCTGTATTGGCATGATGACCGGGTCTTGTAGCTGTAACATGTCCTTTTAATGGTTTTCCTAAAAGATACAAATCTCCAATAATATCTAACAATTTATGTCTTGCCGGTTCATTATCAAAATAGAGAGAAAGGTTATTAAGAATTCCATTTCCATTAACTTTTACTCTTGGCTTATCAAATAAATCAGCCAGGTAATCCATCTCTTCCTGAGGTACTTTTCTATTTACAAAAACAATAGCATTATTTAAATCGCCACCTTTTATTAAGTCATTTTTTAACAGGAATTCTAGTTCATGTAAAAAAACAAATGTACGACACGGAGCAATTTCTGCTTTAAACTCCGAAATATCTTCTAATGTGGCAGATTGTTCACCCAGCACTCGGGACTCAAAATCAATAATGGTATCTACTGAAAACCTTTTGGAAGGACGTATTTCAATAGTAGTTTTTTTCTCAGGAATTTCCATCCTTAAAGGTTCATCAATAACAATGTATTCTCTTTCAGCATCTAACTCTTCTATGCCTACTTCTTCAATGGCTTCTACAAAATACCTGGCGGAACCATCTTTAATAGGAACCTCTTCCATATCTACCTCAATAAGGGCATTGTCAATACTCATACCACGTAAGGCTGCCATAACATGTTCAATGGTGTGAACTTTTGTATTGCCTTTACCGATACATGTGCCCCTGTTTGTGCTTATAACATTGTTTACCAGTGCTTCTATAAGCGGACTGTCTTTTATATCTGTTCTTTTAAATTTTATGCCGTAATCAGCGGGTGCCGGATTAAACGTCATTGTTCCTTTTTGTCCTGTATGAAGACCTTGTCCTTTAATCGATATCGCTTTTTTCAGCGTTGTTTGCCTTTCAATCATCAAATCAATATCCAGTTAATAAAAAATTTTCGCAAAAATAATATTTTTTTCTTGTCATTTAAGTTTCTTTGACAGAAGATTATTTATGCTTTTGTGTAATTGTCTGTTATTAAATCATATAAGGTGTTTTTAGAATATTAAAGTATTTAAACTTTTTATTTAAAACATCTGTTTTTACGTTATTTTAATATGATGTTAATTTTATCAGTTAAGTTGGGGAAACCAGATTTTATTTTTCCACCCAAATAACTAAAGTTAATCACTATTTTTATCCTTTTCCAATTCAGAGATTCTTTTTTCTATTTTTTCAAAGTTTTTAAAAAGAGCATAAGAACGTTGAAATTTGCTGTAATTATAGGCCGGAGATCCTGCAAAAAATTCTCCAGCTTTTTTTATGTTCTTGGTCATACCTGCTTGTGCCTGAATTTTTGTGCCATCTGCAATTTTTACATGTCCTGCAAAACCAACCTGACCTCCAATCATACAGTTTTTTCCAATTTTAGTAGAACCGGAAATTCCTGTTTGAGCTGCAATAACAGTGTTTTCACCAATTTCAACATTATGAGCTACCTGAATAAGATTGTCTAGCTTAACGCCTTTTTTTATTATTGTAGATCCTAATGTAGCCCTGTCAATTGTAGTGTTGGCACCTATCTCCACATAGTCTTCAATAATAACATTACCTATTTGAGGAATTTTTTTATAATTATTGTCAGATTGCGGAGCAAATCCAAACCCATCGGAGCCAATTACAACTCCTGCATGAATTACGCATTCTTTACCTATTTTACATTCATCATATATTTTCACACCTGCAAAAAGTATTGTATTAGCTCCTATTTTACATTGTGAACCTATTGTGGAATTGCCATGAATTCTTACATTATCTCCAATTTCAGTGTTGTCACCAATTATAACAAAATCGCCAATAAAAACATTTTTTCCAATTATTGCGGAAGGAGAAATAGCTGCATGTTTTGAAATGCCTGTTTTTTTTCTTTTAGCATTTTCATACATTTCCAATAAAGATGTAAAAGCTAAATAAGCATCTTTTACTCTTATTAAGGTTGGTTGTATTGTTTTTTCAGGTTTAAAATCTTCATTTACGATAACAATATCGGCTTTAGTATCATAAATATAATTGGTATAAGCAGGATTTGCTAAAAAACTAATACTCCCCGGCCTTCCTTCTTCTATTTTTGCCAGTGATGATACTTCTATATCCGGATTTCCTTCAATGTTTCCGTTTAATGCCTGAGCAATCTGTTTTGCCGTAAATTTCATTCTTAAAAGTTTATTGTTAACCAAATTTTATAGAAATATATTTCAGCACTTTTTGGTTAATATTTTACTATATTGTCATGAGTACAATTTTTAAATAAAAAATTTATAAAAAGCTACTCAAAATATTGTGACAAAGGTACTAATTTTATTGGCTTTAATGAGAAAATATCATTCAAATTAGAATATTGGAAGTTGCCGTCTAAAGCCTTCTTCCAGAGAGATGAATGTTTCAGTAGCCGTAATTTCTAATATTGACTGTATATTTTCAACTAAAATCTTTTTCAGATGCTCATTATCATGGGCATATATTTTTAAAAATAATGAATATTTTCCGGTTGTATGGTGACACTCTACAACTTCAGGTATTTCAACAATTTTCTGAAATATTTCCTCATGGGTACGTGTGCTTGTGAGGTTTACCTGTATGCCTACAAAAGCAGTAGTTAAATAACCGGATTTTTTGGGATGTATGCAAACCTGCGAACCTGAAATTATTCCTGATTCTTTCATCTTTGCTACTCTTTGATGTACCAAAGCCCCGGAAATATGACATTTTCGTGCGATTTCCAAATATGGAAAACGGGCATCTTTTATCAAGAAGGATAAAATATCCTTATCCAGACTATCAATTTGTTTGGAATTTGATTTCATAAATACCAGATAATTATAAATTGAAAATAAAAAGTTATTAAAACTTTCAAATATAAAATTAAATCTTTATTTTTTGATAAATATCGTTATTTATTCTCTTTAATTTAATGATTTTGTATTTTTGTAAGGAAACTATTATGATATGGCGTTGTATGTAGTTAATAATTTGTTTTAGTATGATATAATAAAATAATTTAACCCATAAAAAAATGAAAAAAAAATTTGATCCTGCAACATCTTTACAAAAACTGGAACAGTTTGGTGAATTTGGAGGCGTAAATCCTTCGATTACCGATTCTGCTACATTTACATTTATGTCGGAAGAGGAAATGATTAAGACATTTCATGGTGAAGCTGCCGGTTGCTTTTTATATTCAAGGCATTGGAACCCAAGTAACAGGTATTTGTCTGAAGCACTTGCCGCCATGGAAGGTACTGAAATGGCATGGGTAACTGGTTCGGGAATGGCTGCAATAACTACTACGCTTTTGCAACTTTGCAATAGTGGAGACCATATTGTAACAAGTATTACAACTTATGGCGGTACATATGCTTTTCTGGCTAATTATTTGAAAAAATTTAATATTGAAGTTACCTTCGTTAATATTTCTGATATTGATAGTGTTAAGAAAGCCATGCGTCCAAATACCAAAGTGCTGTATACTGAGACTATGACAAATCCTATGTTGCAGATTTCCAACATCCCGGAACTGGCAAAAATCACAAAAAAACATGGTTCTGCAAAGTTGGTGGTAGATAATACTTTTACTCCCATGATATTTAGTCCTTATTTATTAGGAGCTGATATTGTTGTATATAGTATGACTAAATTTATTAATGGAAAAAATGATGCGGTAGCTGGGGCTATATGCGGTTCAAATGAATTTATTGATTCTATAAGTAATGTAAATGACGGTTCTGCTATGTTGCTTGGGCCTGTATTAGATCCGTTACGTTCATCGAGTATATTAAAAAATATGGCAACGTTACATATCAGGATGCAGAAACACAGTGAAAATGCAATGTATCTTGCCAGGAAATTTAAGAAAATCGGGTTGAAACATCTTTATCCCGGATTGCCTGACCATCCGGATCATCACTTAATGAAGAAGTTGATGAATAAGGATTTTGGCTTTGGCGGTATGATTGCCATTGATTTGGAGACAGCCGAAAGAGCAGCTCCATTTATGGAAATAATGCAGAAAAAAGGCGTTGGATATCATGCCGTGAGTTTGGGTTATTTTAAAACATTGTTTTCCAATTCAGGGAAAAGCACTTCCTCTGAAGTCCCGGAAGAAATACAAAGAGAAATTGGCCTTTCTCCCGGTTTAGTCCGGTTTTCGGTAGGATTGGATCATGATATTGAACGCAGTTACAAATTGATTGAAGATACTCTTAAAGAATTAAACTACATTTAGTTTTTCAAAGAGGCTTAAATAAAACTGAGAAGATTATTTTATAGTCTTCTCAGTTTTTATTTTACATAATTATCATTTGATTTATAAAATTATTCAGGTTAATAGCAGTAACTGCAGCAGGGACAGTAGCGGCAGCCCGGTATTGGCAAGTTTGCAGGGAGGCTGGTGGAGGAGGGGCGACCTAAGGAGCCCCCTAAAACACCTTAGCCGAACCAAACTTGCCGATGCCGGCTATAGCGAATGGCCCGTTAAGCTGTCCAAATAATAATATTAAGCTGGTGTCTGTTGTTTTTTCGATTTCAGGATGAATTTATCATAAATCCAAAGTCCTGCTACGGCGATAATACCAATAATTGTAAAAACAATCCAAATTCGTGAAGGGTGGTATGTTTTCCAAAGCATCTCTGTCATTTGTGCATGTGTCATTCCGGTAAGCTGACAGAATTTGTCGATATAATCGTTTTGAGTGAAGCCTGTGACTTTGGATATGGCGGGAATATGAAGCCCCCGAGAGGCGGCATCGATTTGCAATAATGAAATTTTGTCGCTCATACTTTGATAAACTCTTCCGGAAAGAAATCCGGCAAGGAAATTACCTATGGCAACAGGCAGGAAAGAGTAGCCCATGTAGAGTGCCACCTTTTCTTTAGGGGCAATAATGCCTATATATTCGGTAATTTTTGGCGAGGCTGACATTTCACCTAATGAGAAAATGAATATCCCCAGAACCACATATCCTACACTGTGGGTTGCAAAAGCCAGACCTACACCAATAGCGGCTATAATGATACCCGTAATCATGGAATTTATGGGCTTTAGTTTCATAACAATGGACGAAACGATAAGCTGGAAGATAATGATAAATCCGGCATCGAAACTGACTACAATTTCGGGTTTTATTACTTTACTGCCATTGTCAGGGCCGAAAAACCAGGCTAAACCTGACCATATGGAATTAAAGAAATGATACAACGGTGCCGTGTCGACCCACTGTGCGATAAAGTTGGGCAGAGTATAGAAAATTTGATTGAACATAGTCCAAAAACCTACTATAAATGCCAAAAACAGAATAAAGTTGGAGTCCTTAAAAATAGTTGTGATATTATTAAATATCTTTTTATTGTCGTTGCCAATGGGTAATCTGTTAATAAACTCTGCAAATTTAAAACTGGGACGTTGTTTAAATACAAAAAAGAATATGGACTCAAGAATATAAATACTTAAAAAAATTGTGAAAAAGAGTATGAATATGATTATTGATGATAACATAGTCCATAATATCATTGCAAAATCATAGAAAATATTTTTTGATTCAATAGGTTTTTCGCGCGGTGGTTCTTTAAAGAAAATGAGTACCAGTACAAGGTTAAGTAAAATAGAAATCGTTGACATAATAAATACATAATCCCAGGATACGACTCTCATTTTAGAGGCAACAATAGGGCCAAGAAAACCACCTATGTTTACCATCATGTAAAACATACCGAAACCTATTGACCTGTTATCGTCATCGGTAGTTTTTGCCACGGTAGCTGAAACAATAGGCTTAAACATGGCGGCTCCCAATGCTACATATAAAAAGGAAAAGAAGACAGCTCCATATGTAGTAAATCTTCCCATCATAAAATATCCCGAAGAAAGAACTAAATAAGCAAGGATTAATACTTTTTTATAACCAAAACGGTCGGCAATAGCCCCTGTAACAATTGGCAACAGATAAAGAATTGCGGTAACAATTCCCATAATATCACCTTTTTGGGTCTGACTAAATCCCAATGCACCTGTATCGGTAGATTGTGTAAGATATAGTGCCAGTACCGAAAACAAGCCATACCATGCCCAACGTTCAAGGAGCTCCATACTGTTGGCAACCCAGAAAATTCTTGGAAATTTCTTAAAAGCTAATCCTATTTTTGACATTACTTTATTTTTTTGAGAGGGCGAATATACAAATAATGCTGCATTTTGTTAAAAATGGTTTTTGAAATTCCTGGAATGGTTTTTAACTCCTTTAAACTGGTAAAACGTTTGTTTTTCTTCCTGTAGTTGATAATCAGTTTGGTAGTAGAGTAATTAAAGTAAGGGTGATGTAATAATTGTTTAAAAGTTATTGTGTTTAATTCCAGTTTTTTTGTTTGTCCGGGTTTGCATTCAATAAGGGGAGAAATTTTTTTATATAATGATTTATGGAGTCCATACACTTCTTTTAACTGTTTTACAGAATAAAAATTTCCCAAAAGTTTTCTGAATTTAATTATGCGACCGGCAATTTTGGGGTATATTTTTAATTTTTTCACAAACTGTGCAGAATCTGCGGTATTTATATTTAATTTTTTTATTTGGTGGTATGTTATTGCTTGTTGTGGTTGTATTTTAATAAAAGGTTGTAATATAATATATTCTGATTTCGACAGGGTATATATTTTTTTTAAATCGGCAGCCTTTTTAAACCGTCCGCCTTTTTTACGGTATTTTTCAATAGAATGAAATTGTTTTGAGGAAAGCCCAAGCCTTAAAGCCTGTTTTAGGGTAAGTGTATTAGGATCAAAAGGAAAAGGGTGAATTATCTGAACAGCCTGTTTGCCGGTAAGAGCCTTGTTATCTTGCAGCTGCGACAGGGTAATGGAATCGTTAAGGGCTTTTTGTTTAGAAATAAATGCCGCAATCTGATTATTAAGTTGCTGAGATTTGTTTGGCTTTTGAGGCCTGACAAAATAAGGCATTAGAAAATAAAAACCCATTACAATAATAAGGATGAGTATTAAAAAAATAATACCTCTTTGTTCGTTATGAGGCACTGAAAAGAAGTCCTTAAAAATGTTTTTTACAGGGTTTTTCATTTGCTGGGGAAAAAGTTTAACCTTTAATCACCGGTATCATTTTTTGTTTTGCCTGATTCTGTTGGAGTTTTTAAAACTTTCCAAAGAAAATAAGCTGTTATCAGTGTTACACTTCCTTGTACTGATATCATTAATATTAATGCTGCACTACTCATGATGCTATTTTTTTTGCTTTTAGTTTTCTTTTTTTTGCTGCTACGTGCACAAAATAACTTAGACCTAAAAATGTAGATAGTAATAATAACCTCGACATATCTTTAAAGAACATTGCTGTAGGTGTACCGTTTTTAAAGTAAATAATTTTTTCTTTAAGGTGAAAAACCTGAGCAATAATACTATCGTTTGCCCATGGCCAGGTACCTTTTGAGAACAATTGATGAAATGCTGTTTGCCAGTCAGACATTTCTCCGTTTAATGGTTTTACCAACGCGGTAATAAAGATAGTTAAAATAAATATTGGAGTAACCCATTTAATAATAAATTTATAAATAACAGGTACATTAATATCAGCACCGCGTGTAATTTCCCGCCATCCTTTTTTAAGACCGAAGACCCACGAAAATAATATAATCTCAGCAGTAGCGAATATCACCAGCGATACCGTTCCTGTCCAGTAATCATATTCATCAAAAACTCCATATTCAAAAAACAGAATTGTAGGCAGTGCCAATATCAGAATAATAAATCCTAAAACAATTGATGCTTTTTTTCTTCCCCATCCAAATTCATCTTCTACAAAACCCATAAACGGTGTTCCCATGGCAAGAGAAGAGGTGATTCCTGCAAAAAATAACAATCCAAACCATGCTACTCCTGAAATAGTTGCCAGAATGGCTCCCCATTGATTAAACAAATAGGGCATCGTTTTAAAAGCCATCATAAAACCTGCATTTTCTTTCACCCAGTCTAAACCCATATACCCTACAGCAATAGGTATAACTACAGAAGCTCCCAGTACAATCTCTACAAATTCATTCATCCAGCCTGCCGACATGGCATTGAGTGCCACATCGTTGTTTTTCTTGATATAGGCAGCATAGCAGTGTATTGTTCCCATTCCTACCGACAAGGTAAAAAATATCTGACCTGCCGCTGCCAACCAAACCTTTGGATTTGCAAGGCTTGTAAAATCAGGATTCCATAAAAAGTTAAGTCCCACATGCGAATTACATGTCGAGCAGCCGGAAATGCCTGTACTTCCCAATGTTACGGCGCGAATAGCCAGGAATATTCCAAATAAAATTAATAAAGGCATAGCTATTTTAGCTACTTTCTCAATACCCCCGCTAAGTCCTTTCGATAAAATATAAATATTAATACCAAGAGTTATCAGAAAAACAATAATAGCGACAACAGGAAAGTTAATATCCAGTTGGTTATCCTTTAATCCACCATGAATTCCGGCGTAAGTATTAAAAGCTGCACTCACCTGTTGCCGGTCCATTCCATGAAAAGTCTGAAAAATTGACTGAAAAGTGTATGATAACGTCCACGATTCAATATATGTATAATAAGAAATTATCCCAAGATTAGTAAAAATGCCAAAAACACCAACATATTTCCATATTCGCGACTTCCCCATACTGTCCACAATAAAAGGTGTTGAATGGTTACCTCTTACGCCTCCATAACGCCCCATCGACCATTCTACCCATAAAAGTGGAATTCCCATTAACAAAAAAGAAACAAAATAAGGAATGATAAATGCGCCACCTCCATTTTGTACTGCCTGCACCGGAAACCGCAGGAAATTACCAAGCCCTACTGCATTGCCTGCCATTGCCAGTACTAAACCAATACGTGAGCCCCAACCATCTGAAGTTTTTGCCATTTAAAAAGCTTTGAAATTTCAAATAAATTGCAATTATACTAAATTGAAATCTCAAATAACAAATTTTAACAAAAAAACTTTTTAAATATTTGATTGTTGGGCGGCTAAACCAGGCTGTCCACTTTAGTGTATTTACAAAAGGTGTGTGTCGCAACTGCCTTCGGGGCGCTTCTCTGTCGCGCCCTCCGGCAGGCGTCACATCACCTTTTGTTGCATACAGCTGCCGTTACCATCCTTGCCGCAAATTTCGTTTTTCAACAAGCTTCTTCCCGGTAAAAAGATATAATTTAATTTTAAAAAAATATTCTTTGTTGCAGCCAGAAAAATAAATGTTAATTTCGGGCGTTATTTTACAAATCAGAACACAACGCCTGTGAAGCGAATAATAAACCTTATCTTTTTAATTCTTTTCCCGGTTTTATTATGGGCGCAAAGTGCCGGCACCACGGCATTTCCATTTTTGTCGCAAACTATGAGCGCCCGTGTGGCTGCCCTTGGTGGAAATATGGCTGCTATTTATGATAATGATATTACATTGGCTTATGCAAATCCATCACTTATCGACAGGCAAATGAGTAATCAAATTGCCTTTTCGTATGTTAACTACTTCTCAGGTATAAATCTGGGCATGGCACAATATGCTCACAGTTTTTCAAGGTTTGGAAATTTTATTGCCTCTGTTCAGTTTATGGATTACGGGAAATTTGATTATGCTACCGTTAATGGTACCCGTACCGGTAAATTTGGAGCTTCCGATTATGTACTACGGCTGGGGTGGGGTAGAGTGCTTAACCCTAAACTGAGTATCGGAGCATCAGGAAGTATTATTTATTCATATTACGAAACTTATAAGTCTGCCGGAATTTCAGTAGATGTAGCCGGAACTTATAAAAATAGTTCCGGATGGGTGATATCTATTGTAGCTGCCAATATTGGAACTCAATTAAAGGGATATGTCCCCGGTCGTTTTGCTCCACTTCCTTTTAATCTGCAACTGGCAGTTACTAAACGGTTGCAACATGCTCCTTTTCGTTTGATGTTACTTCTTAATCATTTGGAAAAAAGGAAAATCAGTTATTATAACACTTTTAATCCTCCCGGTGGTGTTGATCCTCTGACAGGAAAGCCTGTTGCAGTTGCTCCTTCAACGACATTTGTTGATGACTTAATGCGTCATGTAGTTTTGGGAGGTGAAATTTTGCTGGGGAAAAATATAGTTCTGCGTGCCGGTTATAATTACCGCCGCCGAAAAGAACTGTCCGTTAATCAACGAAAAGGGCTCGTAGGATTTAGTTATGGTTTTGGTATTAAAATATCAAAATTCCAAATTAACTTTGCTCACAGTACCTATCATCTTGCCGGTGCTCCCAATTATTTCACCTTAATTACTTCACTCGATAAGTTTAGGTAAAACCGTTTGTATTGTTAAAAGATGTTGTAATTTAGCTGATGATTACAGGAAGGCATCTGTTACTTATTTTTAAATTATATAGCATTACCGTGTTTTATGTTTTTGTCGCAACTTTCGTTTACTAATTTCAAAAATTATCCTGAAGAAGAACTGGCTTTCAGTGATAAAATAAATTGTTTTGTTGGAGATAATGGTGCCGGAAAAACCAATATTCTGGATGCCGTATATTATCTTTCATTTTGTAAAAGCTACTTCAATTCAGTAGACTCGCAAAATATACGCCATAAAACAGATTTTTTTGCCATTCATGGAGTATATCTAAATCGTAATCAGGAAACTGACATTGGAAAAGTAAGTTGTATTCAAAAACGTAATCATAAAAAACAATTTAAAATCAATAAGAAGGAATACTCTCGCTTAGCTGACCATATAGGAAAAATACCACTTGTAATGGTTTCCCCTTACGACAGGGATTTAATAAATGAAGGTAGCGAGATACGCCGTAAATATTTAGATGGTGTTATTTCTCAATTTGATAAGTTTTATCTAAATGATTTGTTGGAATATAATAAATCGTTGAAACAGCGTAATATTCTTCTTAAGCAATTTGCCGAAAAAGGCTTTGTGGATACGTTATCACTCTCGGTTTGGGATGATAAACTTGTTGACTTGGGAGAAAAACTTTTTGAAAAAAGGAAAGCTTTTATTGAAGATTTCAATCCCTTATTTAATGAATTTTATAAAATCCTTTCCGGCGACAATGAAAATGTTGAAATAAATTATATTTCAGCAATGACAGAAGGTAATTTTTCTGAAATATTGCAAAACTCTTTACAACGTGATTTGGCTTTGCGTTATACTACCAGAGGTGTTCATAAAGACGATTTACAGTTTTTAATGAATGGTTATCCTGTTAAAAAATTTGGTTCGCAAGGCCAACAAAAAACTTTTGTAGTAGCTGTGAAACTGGCACAGTTTGAATATATTAAAAAAAAGAAAGGTTTTAAACCTATTTTACTATTTGATGATATTTTTGATAAACTCGACGACAGGCGCGTTTCCCAGATTATAGATTTGGTTAGCAAAGAAGACTTTGGACAGGTGTTTATTACCGATACCCATGCTCAGCGTATTGTTGATATTTTTAAAAAAATAAATATAGATCATAAAATATTTTTTGTGGAAAACGGTAAAGTAACTCCTTATGGCATTTAAAAGAGAAAACGAATATAGTATTAAAGAAGCCATAGAAGCTCTTTTGAAAGCCTATGGTATGGGTGATAAATTGAATGAGACTAAAATCATAGCTTCATGGGAAAGAGTGGCAGGGCCGATGATATCTGGACACACCAGATCTCTGAACATTAAAAACAAAATATTATTTGTTTCGTTGGATTCTGCCCCTTTAAGAAGTGAACTTATGATGGCACGTTCTAAACTTGTTGAAATGTTAAATAAAGAGGCGGGAATTAAAATTATTGATGATATTGTAATTAGATAATACGTTTTAATATGTATATATGCCAATAAAAAAACCGGATGAATTTTCATCCGGTTTTTTTATTGAAAACTGTTGTCAAAAAAATTATTTTGCATAATTAATAGAGCGTGTTTCTCTAATAACGGTAATTTTTATTTGTCCGGGATAGGTCATTTCCTCCTGAATTTTCCTTGACAAATCGTAAGAAATTGTATTCGCCTGCACATCCGAAACCTGTTCTGCAGCAACAATTACTCTTAATTCACGTCCGGCTTGAATAGCGTATGTTTTAACCACACCCGGATAAGTAATTGCCATTTCTTCAAGTTTTTTAAGGCGTTGAATATATGCTTCCACCACTTCTCTTCTGGCACCGGGCCTTGCTCCTGATATAGCATCACAAACCTGAACGATAGGGGCAATAAGTGTTTCCATTTCAATTTCATCATGATGGGCACCTATGGCATTGCATACATCAGGTTTTTCTTTGTACTTCTCTGCAAGTTTCATTCCCAGCAATGCATGTGGAAGCTCAGATTCATTTTCAGCAACCTTGCCAATGTCGTGTAACAAGCCTGAACGTTTTGCTTTTTTAGGATTTAGTCCCAGCTCAGCAGCCATAGTAGCACTAAGGTTAGCAACTTCTATTGAGTGAGCTAGTAGATTCTGGCCATAGGAAGAGCGATATTTCATTCGTCCTATATGCCTTACCAGCTCATGATGAAGGTTATGTATCCCCAGGTCGATAATGGTACGTTTACCTGTTTCCATTATTTCCTGGTCTACCTCTTTAATAGTTTTACTTACTACTTCTTCAATACGTGCGGGATGGATACGGCCATCGGTAACCAGTTTCTGCAGTGATAACCTGGCGACTTCTCTTCTTACCGGATCAAAACATGATAAAAGAATAGCATCAGGGCTGTCATCAATAATAATTTCTACACCTGTGAGTGATTCCAATGCTCTTATATTTCGTCCTTCGCGACCAATTATTCTACCTTTAATATCTTCACTGGCAATATTAAATACTGTGACTGTATTTTCTATGGCATGCTCAGCGGCAGTACGCTGAATGGTTTCAATAACAATTTTCTTTGCGGTTTTTTCTGCTGTTAATTTGGCATCTTCAATAATTTCCCTGCTCATAACCATAGCATCCATTTTAGCTTCGCCTTTCATGGATTCAATTAATTGTTCTTTAGCCTCTAATGCAGATAGTTTACTGATATTTTCCAACTGCCTTACCTGCTCACTATGCATTTTGTTGATTTCCGACTCTCTTTTCTCAATGATAGCCAGCTGGTTATTTAATTTCACCCTTTGCTTTTCTAACTCATTATTTTTTCTTTGAACTTCCTGAAGTTTTTGTGACAGGGTGGCTTCCTTTTGTCTTATTTTATTTTCCTGACGTTGAATATTTCTGTTTTTCTCATCAATTATCTTTTGATGTTCAGACTTTAGTTGCAAAAACTTTTCTTTTGCCTGCAACATTTTTTCCTTCTTCAGTACTTCTGCTTTTTCTTCAGCTTCTTCTAGAAGCACTTCACTTTTTTGTAAAAGTGCCTTTTTTAAAAATAGCTGTGTTACAACTACTCCCAGTATAAATGCTACTAAAACAGCTACACCGATCCATATAATGTTAATCATAATCAATTTTTTATGCTGGCGGCAGCAATGAAAAAACCCGCATAATCATGGAGATATAGTAAACTCCGGATTAACATGAATAGGGAATCCGTGATTTTCGAACTTCCAGTGTCTGTCGTTAGACAAATTCCAGTGAGGTAAACAGGCCTGTTCTAGAACCAACTAAGTGTTTCCCTAAAGTTTGTAGTGTTGAGTTTACAAACTGTTGACTATGCGGGTATATTTTTAAAGAACGATTTAAATAGACAATTGAGTACTTAACACATCGTCAATTTCTTGCAATTTCTTTTCCATTTCTTTTTCTCTAAAACTCTTCTCTCTCTCTATTTCCAAAGTACTTACTGCATGCTGTAATGCAATCATTGCCAATAAATCCTGCTGATCTTTAAACTCATAGGAATGCGAATAGTTTTTAATTTCTTCATTAATAACGTCAGCTGCTTTCCTTATGACTTCTTCCTTTTCTCTAGAAATGCCCATTTTATAAGGCCTTCCGGCAATGATAACTTTAATATTCAGAATATCTTTTTGCATAAGGTACTTTTATTTACTAATTACATCTATGCTCCTGTCTATTTCCAATATCAGATTGTTAATTATCTGAATACCCTTCTCAACGCCATACTTGTTCTCCAATGCTTTTGCCAGCGATTGTTTTACTAATTCGTTATTCTTGTTATTTAACTCTTCCTGCAAAAGTTCCTTTTCTTTTGTTAACTGTTGCAGCTGGTTGTTCAAGACTTTGTTTTTCTTTTGTAATAAACGAAGTTCCTCAATCAATTTTCTGATTTTATATTCAATTCCGGATATGAGCAATTCTTCGTTCGCCATAACAACTACTTAAACTTACCGGTACAAAAATAGAGAAATTTATAACCCAAAACAAGATAAATTTAATAATTCGGGTTGATTCATTATCAAATTATTAATAAATTTGTTATGATTTTTTAACCCAACTATTATGAAAGAAACCTTTTTATACTACCTGTGGGAATATTATTTTTTAGGCAAAATAATTGCAATTAATGAAAGTCAACACGTGAAAATAATATATCCCGGAACCAGAAATGATGATAGTGGCCCTGATTTTTTCAATGCTAAAATTTTTTTAAACGAAACATTGTGGGCCGGAAATATTGAAATTCATGTTAACAGTTCCGATTGGTATAGGCACGGCCATCAGGAGGATGTAAATTATAATAACGTGATATTACATGTTGTTTATAATTGTGATAAACCTGTTTACAGAAAAAATAATGAAGAAATTCCTTGTCTGGAATTAAAAGGTCGCTTTAAAGAATCATTGTATCGTACATATCAAAAATATATTCTCTCTCCCGATTGGATTCCGTGCGCCAACGATATGCAGCGTGCAGGTTTTTTCAAAATTTACCAGTGGCTTGAACGGATGGCTTTCGAAAGAATTGAGCGTAAAACCAACGATATTTTAGCACAAACAAAAAATACAAAAGGAGATTTGTTAAATATTTTTTACAGAAAATTTTTCAGGTCTTTTGGTATGCGCACTAATGGTGATGCTTTTGAGCATCTGGCAATAACTTTGCCACTTCCGGTAATTGCTAAACATTCGGATAGCCTTATTCAATTGGAAGCTTTGTTGTTCGGACAGGCAGGATTTTTAAATGATGAAAAAAATGACCCGTATTATATTAAGTTGAAAAAAGAATACTTTTTTTTATCACAGAAATATGGGCTCACAGCTTTACCAAAACACACTTGGAAATTTATGCGAATGCGCCCTTCTAACTTTCCTTCTATCAGAATAGCACAACTGGCATTTTTGTTTTATAAATCTCCTGATATGTTAACACAAATTTTAAATGCTGATACACCCGGGAAGGTAATTCATTTTCTGGAAAGCGGAGTGTCAGAATATTGGTTTACGCACTATACTTTTGATAAAATACATAGTAGGAAGGCGAAAAAAATAGGGAGAGAAACTATCTATTCAATTATAATTAATTCTATTATTCCTTTTTTATTTGCTTATGGGCAGATGGTAAACGATGAAAAAATCCAAAATAAAGGCATGAAATGGCTGGAAGATATTCCTCCCGAAAATCATACCGTTAGCAGACATTTTGCCGAAATAGGAGTACAGCCTTTAAATGCTGTTCAAACACAAGGAATGCTGGAGCTTAAATTATTTTATTGCGATGCCTCACGGTGTTTGGAATGTGCTATTGGTCATCATTTAATATCTTCATCACAAGATATAAATATATTATAATTGTTTATACTTTTTTATCATTAAAAGATGCTTGTCCATTGGAAATACATAAGAATAATTACCTTTGCACATGGTTTTTAATATTGAAATAAATTATTTACATATTCCATTATATCAGTAAAATATAAATCTTTATTCTTATGAAAAAAACAGCGTTGAATGCCATTCATAAAAAAATGGGAGGAAAGATGGTAGAATTTGCCGGCTTTGAAATGCCGGTGCAATTTGAGGGGATAACCATCGAACATGAAACTGTAAGAAAAAAACTAGGCGTTTTTGATGTGTCTCATATGGGTGAGTTTTGGGTAGAAGGCCCGCATGCTTTTGACCTTGTACAAAAAGTAACAACAAATGATGTGTCTGCCTTATTTGATGGTAAAGTTCAGTATAGCTGTTTCCCAAATGGTAATGGTGGTATTGTGGATGATTTATTAGTGTATAGATTTCACAAAGAAAAATATTTGTTGGTTGTTAACGCATCTAATATTGAAAAAGACTGGGAACATATTAATAAATATAACCGCGTTGGAGCTAAATTAACTAATGCTTCCGATGAAATTTCACAACTTGCCATTCAAGGGCCTTTGGCTTTAAAAGCAATGCAGAAATTAACAGAGGAAACTGTTGAAGATATGGAATATTACACCTTTAAAGTGTTAACTTTTGCCGGTGTGTCGGATGTGATATTTTCTACAACTGGATATACAGGTGCGGGAGGCTGCGAAATATATTTCCCCAACAAATATGCCGAAGAAATTTATATGGCTGTACTAAAAGCCGGAGAAGAATATGGTATTAAACCTGTCGGACTTGGTGCCAGAGATACTTTGCGACTGGAATCAGGGTTTTGTTTGTATGGAAACGACATAGATGATAATACTTCGCCTATTGCTGCAGGGCTTGGATGGATAACTAAATTTACTGATGGTAATGATTTTATCAATCGTGATTTGTTTGAAAAACAGAAAAAAGAAGGTGTACCTCAGCGTTTAAAGGGTTTTGTAATGGAAGAAAGAGGTATTCCTCGTCATGGATATGAAGTAGTTGATGAAAATGGAAATACTATTGGCACTGTTACTTCCGGAACCATGTCGCCAATGATTCATAAAGGAATTGGAATGGCTTACCTGGATAAGCCATACTGGAAAGAAGGATCAGAAATATATATAAAAATCAGAAATAAAGCCATAAAAGCTGTGGTTACTCGTCCTCCTTTTTATAAATCATAAGGCAAACTATGGAATTAAAAAGAACCATTGAGGTGGTACTGGCACCCGGTTTATTTACAAATTTTATCACCAAAAAACCGTATGTCGTGGTAGTTGTGGATGTTTTTCGTGCTACAACTTCTATTTGTGCTGCACTTGATTATGGCGTAAAATCAATTATTCCTGTTAAGAGAATACGACATGCACGCATTTTAAAAAGAATGGGATTTATTGTCGCAGCAGAGAGAAATGGCAAGAAAGTTAAGTTTGCGGATTTGGACAATTCTGCTATTTCTTTTTTTAATCCCGCTTTTAAAGGAAAGGATATAGTATATTCCACTACCAATGGTACAAAGGCTGTAAAAAGGGTTTCCGGAGCTTCTTCTATTGCAATTGGCTCGTTTGTAAACCTGGAAGCTGTTGCAAAATGGGTTAACAAACAAGATAAAAATGTTATTATTTTCTGTGCAGGATGGAAAAATAAGGTGAATATGGAGGACAGCTTGTTTGCAGGTGCTCTGACAGAAAAATTAATGGATGAGTATGGATTTATTACTGAATGCGATTCGGCAACAATGGTTAAAGGCCAATGGGAAACAGCAAAAAATAATTTGATGGAAACTATTGACCAGGCTTCTCATCGCAGAAGACTAAGAAATTTAGTTAACGATGAGTTGTTAAAGTATACTTTCTCTCTTAATTCTAGTCATATAGTTCCCGTTGTAAAAGGATATAAAATTGTTCCTGCAAAAGATTAAAACTTATACTTGTCTTTCCAAAGATTTTTTAATTTCTTTCTCATATCTTCTTCACGCTGGTTTTTTCCCGGTTTGTAAAAAACTTTCCCTGATAGTCCTTCGGGCATAAACTCCATGGATTTAAAGTTTCCTTCAAATTGATGTGCATATTGGTAGTTGTTGCCGTAACCAATTTCTTTCATTAGTTTGGTAGGGGCATTCCTTAAAGATAATGGAACCGGCAGGTCACCAGTCTCCTTTACCGTTTGTTGTGCTTTTTTAATAGCCTCATAAGCAGAATTGCTTTTTGGAGAAGTAGCCAGGTAAATTGCTGTCTGAGAAAGAATAATGCGGCTTTCCGGCCATCCTATTTTTTCTACTGCATCAAAACAATTATTTGCAAGCAATAGAGCATTGGGATTGGCATTTCCAATGTCCTCTGAAGCTAAAATAAGTAGTCTTCGCGCAATAAATTTAGGGTCTTCTCCGGCTTCTGTCATGCGGGCAAGCCAATATACAGCTGCATTAGGGTCGCTGCCGCGAATAGATTTGATAAATGCAGAAATAATGTCATAATGCATTTCTCCGCTTTTGTCATAAAATGCCAGCCTGTTACTGATAATACTTTTTACAGTCTTGTTAGTAATCTCGATAGTTTGACTTGTATCTTTTTGTTGTTCTGTAACTAATTCCAGAGCATTATATAACTTTCTTGCATCCCCGCCTGAGTACTGCAACAGAGCTTCTTCTTCTTTTATAATAACAGGTTTTTTTAACTGTCTTTCCAGTTCCTTTCTGCCATTTTCCAGCAAAATGTGCAAATGTTTTTTTCCAAGGGGTTTTAATATATAAACCTGACATCTGGAAAGTAAAGGAGAGATTACTTCAAAAGAAGGGTTTTCTGTGGTAGCACCTATTAATGTTATGGTGCCTTTTTCAACAGCATGTAACAACGAGTCTTGCTGAGATTTGCTGAAACGATGTATTTCGTCAATAAATAAAATAGCATTGCCTCCCATTCCATCAGCGGCATCAATTACTTTACGCACCTCTTTTACTCCGGAATTAACAGCACTTAAAGTGTAAAATGATATGCTTAACTGTTGTGCAATGATATTGGCAAGTGTAGTTTTGCCAACTCCCGGCGGTCCCCACAAAATCATTGATGGAATGTTGCCTATTGCAAGGGCTTTTCGTAAAATACCATCGGAACCTGTTAATTCTTCCTGACCAATGTATTCATCTAAATTGTGAGGCCGTAATTTCTCTGCTAATGGAATGGACATGCTGTTTTCTTTTCTGGTGCAAAAGTATTGAAAATTGATATTGGCAAGTTATAAATACAGTTAGTAATTAATTAACTGTTAAAATATACCGCAACCTCATTTTTATAACCTTATTAATAAAAGATACTATTTTTCTATTAAATATCCTTCCTCTCTTTTTTTCTTTGAAGAAGTTCTCTTACTTTTGTAGAAGTTAAATTATACATCCATTTAAGTATTAAATGTATCCAAAAATAAGTGATTTTTTTAACGATGTGTTCGGGACACATTGGAATTTGCCAATAATGAGCTATGGCTTTTTTGTTGCTATGGCATTTCTTGTCGGTGCCTGGATATTATACCTGGAACTGAAACGTAAAGAAAATGAAGGGATTCTAAAACCTCAAACAAAAAAAGTTACTATAGGAAAACCTGCTTCACCTGTCGAACTGCTTCTGAATTTTGTTATTGCATTTTTGATTGGATATAAATTTGGAGCTGTGCTTACCGATTATAATCAGTTTGCTGGTAATCCACAAGAATTTTTGACTTCATCAGAAGGTTCTTTATTGTGGGCCTTTATTATTGGATTTGTCGTGACCTTTTACACATGGTACCAAAAATATAAAGCCCGATTGGCAAAACCTAAAGTGAAAGAAGTTGTTATTCATGCTTATGATCAAACTTTACCTATTGTGTTTATTGCCGCTGTTTTTGGTATTATAGGTGCTAAAATTTTTGATGCTTTTGAAAATTGGCAGATATTTCTTGCCAATCCGATAGGTTTTTTGGTTTCCTTTAGCGGACTTACATTTTATGGAGGTCTAATTGTTGCTGCCATTGCAGTTATATGGTATGGTGAAAAAAATAAATTGCCATGGAAACCATTGGCTGATAGTTTTGCTCCCGGGTTAATTCTTGCTTACGGCATTGGCCGTATTGGTTGTCAGGTGGCCGGTGATGGAGATTGGGGTATTGTCAATACCATACCAAAACCGCAATGGCTTTCTTTTCTTCCAAATTGGTTGTGGTCTTATAACTATCCACATAATATCATTAATGAAGGCATTCCTATTCCCGGTTGTACAGGAGAGCATTGTATGGTGCTTCCTCATGGTGTTTTCCCTACTCCTGTTTATGAAACTCTTATGGCAATTGTTATTTTTGCCATATTGTGGAGTATAAGGAAAAAAATAAAAGCTCCTGGAGTGTTATTTTTTATTTATCTGATATTTAACGGTATAGAACGGTTCCTAATAGAACATATCAGAGTTAATAACACCTACGATATTTTCGGTTATCATATAACCCAGGCGGAATTAATTTCCCCTGTTTTGATTTTGATAGGTCTTACAGGCTGGATGTGGCTACAGAAACAGTATAAATCGGAGAATAAAAAATTACAACCCGAAAGGAAATGATGTTTTATTGGAAGTATTTTTTAATTATTAATTCATTGAAATAAATGAACAAAACAAGAATATTCGGTATTTTAACAGTTATATTTTTTATTTTATTTAGTGTAGAAAGTCAGGCGCATAAAACTCATCACGAAAATAAAAACAAAAAAAATATTGTAAAGTATGCAAAAGGCTTTTCCATTGTTCGTCATAAAAAAGGTGATTATACTGTTACGGTTTATAGTCCATGGGAGAAAGAGACGGTATTGGCAAAGTATCATTTGGTTACCGGAAAGGCTCATAAAGGTGAAATTCATATTCCTGTAAAACGGGCAGCGGTTTTTTCAGCTACTCAGCTAAATGCCTTTAGTAAATTAGGGCTTTTAAATAACGTGGTAGGAGTATCGGATCTTAGATTCTTGCAAAACACAAAGATAAAACAACTTGCTAAAGAAGGGAAAATTTCTGAATTGTCTGCCGGAGGAAATATTTTTACTGAGAAGATTCTGGAAACAAATCCGGGTATTTTATTCTATTCTCCTTATCGTTCAGGGTTTAAGTTACCCGTTGCATTAAAGGGAATATTGACTGTTCCTTTTCTTGACTTTATGGAACTTAGTCCGTTGGGAAGAGCTGAATGGATAAAGTTTACAGCTGTCTTTTTTAACAAGGAAAAAGAAGCAGATAGTATATTTTCTCAAATTACTTCCTTTTATTTTAAGTTTAAAAGGCTTGCGGAAAATGTCTCTTATCGTCCAACAGTTTTATCCGGTAAATTCTTTGGTGGCCAGTGGTATGTTCCGGGTGGCAAAAGCTATATTGCAAAATTGTTTGCAGATGCGGGTGCTAATTACATCTGGAAAAATAATTCTAATACCAATAGCATTCCATTAGATTTTGAAACTGTATATCAAAAAGCAGGAGATGCTGATTTTTGGAGAATCGTGGGTACAATGGGAACAAAAGATTTTTATCGAAATCTTGCATCAGAGAACCCTTTGTATACTCAGTTCTACGCATTTAAAAAGAAGCATATTTTATATTGTAATTCAGAAAAAACAGCTTATTTTGAGACTAGTGCACTGGCACCTCACCTGGTTCTGGCCGATTTTATTAAAGCCTTTCATCCTGAATTGCTTCCGTATTATAAGCCGGTGTATTATAGGGTTCTACATTAAACTTGCTTTATCCGGATTATTATTATAATTGATGAATACCCGGTACCTGATTATAATACCATAAAGAATAGATAATAAAGAAGATACGTGAATATTGAAAGAAAAAATAAACTAGGGTGGCTGCTGGGATTTCTCCTGTTGGGAGTATTGTTTTTTCTAAATTTATGGGTCGGCTCGGTAATGTTACCGGGAATGAAAATTTTACGCGCCCTTTTTAGTCCGGATACTGCCTCAGGAGTAACCGCTGTAATCGTAAACCAATATAGGCTTCCACAAGCGGTAACAGCTTTGTCAACCGGAATTGTACTAAGTCTTTCAGGTTTGATTCTACAAACGTTGTTCAGAAATCCATTGGCAGGCCCGTCTGTTTTAGGTATTAGTTCGGGTGCCAGCCTCGGGGTTGCAATAGTTATTTTGGCGGGTAGTTTGACGGGTTTTACCTTTATGGGAGTTTCCTTGCTGGGAAATACTTCCATTGTTTTGGCGGCTTTTGCAGGTGCTCTTCTGGTATTATCCGTTATTTTGTTTGTATCAGGTAGGATTGGAAATATTTTAACTGTTTTAATTATAGGTATTATGCTGGGATATACTGTTTCTGCTTTGGTGAGTATATTACAGTATTTCAGTGGTAGCGATGAACTTCATGCCTATGTTTTATGGGGATTGGGTAGTTTTTCTAATACTTCCCCCGCACAATCTTTGTTTTTACTTATAATAGCTTTTATAGGTGGGATTTTTACTTTTTTTTATATTAAACCTCTTAACGCTTTACTACTTGGTGAACAATATGCTAAAAGTCTGGGCTTTAATACGCGACGTATTCAA
Source organism: Bacteroidales bacterium (assembly GCA_015491905.1). Classification (GTDB taxonomy): domain Bacteria; phylum Bacteroidota; class Bacteroidia; order Bacteroidales; family F082; genus Sulfidibacterium. The sequence goes on from WGGC01000085.1 coordinate 34,085, forward strand.
ACAGTGTTAATTCTATTTGTTGGAATTCTTATTGCTGCAGGAACAGCATTCACCGGACCTATTGCTTTTCTCGGACTTGCAGTTCCTCATATAACACGTGGAATATTTAAATCTTCTCAGCATCGTATTCTGGTTCCGGGAACAATTTTAATGGGTGCTTCCATTGCATTGTTGTGTAATTTGCTTGCAAAGTTACCGGGAATGGATGTTTCATTGCCTATAAATGCTGTGACTTCCCTGGTTGGTGCTCCTGTTATTATCGTTGTTTTATTGAAAAGCCGTCAACTAAAGTCTGTAAAATGAATAATTTATCTGATATAGGTTTAGTGCTTTCAAATGTTACCAATGGTTTTTATAAAGAAAAAAACCAACATGTTGTTTTACAGAAAAATATTAATGTCTCATTGCAGGAAGGGGAGTTTGTTTGCCTGCTGGGACCAAATGGTGCCGGAAAATCTACACTCTTGCGTACCCTGTCAGGGTTCCATCCTGTTTTATCAGGTCATATTTCTTACTTCGGTAAAAATTTACACCATCTGACAATAAAAGAAAGATCCCGGCAAGTTGCATTGGTACTGACAGATAGAATTGACGACTCTTGGCTGACTGTATGGGATATTGTTAGTATGGGGCGATTTCCTTATAATGGATTTACAGGCAAATTAACAACTCACGATATAAACCTCATTAATAATATTCTTAATGAGATGAATCTGATTCCATTTAAAAATAAAGTTTTTCGCGTTTTAAGCGATGGTGAAAAACAAAAAGTGCTTTTGGCAAGAGCGTTGACTCAGGAAACACCTTTTTTATTCCTTGACGAACCGGTGGCTTTTGTCGACTCTCCGGGCAAAATTGAAATAATGGAACAGCTGCAGGATATAGCTCACCGACAAAATAAAGGTATTATCATGACTACTCATGATATTGAAATAGCACTGGACTATGCCGATACCATTTGGCTTATGAATCAAAATAAACCCCTGATTTCGGGAATTCCTGAGTTATTGGTGCTAAATGGTGATGTTAATAATTACTTCGACCGCAATAATGTTAAATTTAACAAACAAGCTGGTCGTTTTTCTATTGTAAATACAGATACTCAAAAAATTATCCGTATTAAATCTGATAAAGAAAACCTGTTTTGGCTTGAAAAAGGATTCCGAAGATTAGGGTTTATGGTCCGTGTCGAAAAAGATGATGACCCGTTTCAGACTGATTATTTCGACTTTAAAAATGGGCATTTTGTTTATATAAAAGAAAATCATATTTACCGTACTTTTATCGATATTGGCCAGGCTCTTAACTTTGGTAAATCGCTATTTTAACCTAAAATTTATGTAACTATGAAAAAGATTGTTTACCTTGCTGTTTTACTTATGTTTGTAACTATTATGAGTTCTTGCAACAAAAAAAAAGAAGCTGATATTATAGTATATAATGCAAATGTGTATACTGTCAATAATCAATTTTCTAAAGCTTCAGCTTTTGCTGTAAAAAATGGTAGATTTATCGCTGTAGGTTCCGATAATAAAATATTGTCGCAATATGTTGCTACGAAAAAAATAAATGCCGGAGGAAAAGCAATATATCCTGGTTTTAATGATGGCCACAGTCATTTTTTAGCTTACGGCGAAAGCCTTATCCGTTGGGCTAACCTGGTTGGCACTACTTCTTTTGCGGAAGTGCTGGAGCGTGTAAAGCAACATCATAAAAAATATCCTTCTTCCTGGATTTTAGGTAGGGGATGGGATCAAAATGACTGGAAAAATCAACATTTTCCTGACAATTCCCGGTTAAATAAATTATTCCCCGATCTTCCCGTTGTGCTAACACGTATCGACGGGCATGCGGTGCTGGCAAACAAAAAAGCACTGGAACTTGCTGGTATTAATGCCAAAACTATCGTTAACGGTGGTGAAGTTGTATTGAAAAATGGCCATCCTACCGGTGTTTTAATCGATAATGCTGCTGACAAAATGCGTATGATAATCCCTGAAATGACAAAAAAAGAGAAAATAAATGCGCTTGTTCAGGCGGAAAAAAAATGTTTTGATGCCGGACTTACTACTGTTTCAGATGCAGGATTAAACTTACAGGATATTTTGCTTATCGATAGTTTGCAAAAGGCTGGAAAACTTTCTATGAGGGTCTATGCTATGATGAGTCCCACAAAAGAAAACTTCTCATATTTTCTAAAAAAACCACCTTTGCATAATGGAAAACTAACTGTCAGTTCCATAAAATTATATGCCGATGGTGCACTTGGGTCTCGCGGCGCTCTGTTGTTGAAACCTTATTCCGATATGCCCGGCCATTATGGCTTGCGTCTTCATCCGCTACCTTATTACGATTCTATTTGTAAAATGGCTTATAATGCGGGTTATCAGGTTAATACCCATGCTATTGGCGATTCCGGTAACCGTATTGTGCTACATACTTATGCAAAATATCTTAAAGGTAAAAATGACAAACGCTGGCGCATTGAACACGCGCAAATTGTTGCTCCCGGCGATTTGCATTATTTTGGCGGGTTTTCAATTATACCTTCTGTACAGTCCACCCACTGTACTTCTGATATGTACTGGGCAGGAAAGCGCTTGGGGCCAAAGCGTTTGAAATCAGCCTATGCCTATAAACAACTGTTGTCGCAAAATGGCTGGGAAATCAATGGTACCGACTTCCCCATTGAAGATATCAGCCCTTTAAAAACTTTTTATGCCGCTGTCAGCAGGAAAGACCTGAAAGGGTGGCCTCCCGGAGGTTTTCAACCCGAAAATGCCCTTTCCCGTAAGGAGGCTTTGTATTCTGTTACTTTGTGGCCCGCCCGCGGCAGCTTCGATGAGAAGGATAAAGGAAGTATTGAAAAAGGAAAATTTGCCGACTTTGTTATCCTTAATCAGGATATTATGACCTGCCCCGAAAAAAATATACCAAATGTTAAAATAAATGCTGTATTTGTAAATGGTAAAAAGGTAAAGTAGTTTTTGGGCGTTGCCGCAAGGGCCGGGCTTTCCGTTATAGCTTTGATTTTACAATATAAGGGTTTGTGGTGCTCCGGGGGCTCCAAAAGTCGCCTCCTCACTACTCACAACCCTAATATTGTAAAACAAAGGCTGCCACTTCAATCCCTAACGCAAAGTCTTTCTTATTTATTAATACTTACTGAAAAATATTTTTTTTTAAATAATTTCTTCTGAAACTTTAAGGTTTAAATATGGTGCATTCCGCATTTTGAAACAAATACCTTTCAGGTTACGACATACTTTATTTTGGATATTAACTTTCATATTTATACCTAATGCTGTATGTACTATATTTTTTAGGTTTTCGGGCTTTTTCCTTCGTATCCTTTTACCAGCGTTAGCAAGTCATACTCTTTTGCAATTTTCGGTCAAGTGTTGGTTCGTGCGAAATGTGAAACATTCACGAACAATTTAACAAAATAAGCAATCAGTGAGTAATTGCAATTGTGTATGGCTTATGCGGTGGCTATTTCAAGTTTACTATTCACTTTTTATAATTTCTCCAATCAAATCAACAATTTTGTTATTACTGAATTGTGTTTTAAATTCAATTTTTACATCTCCATTAAAGAATTTTTCTGCGTGTCTTATTTTTTGTTTTTCTTCTTCTCGCAGGCTATTTTCGCTACTTACATTTTTTGTTTCAACTATAAAATGTAATTTCTTTTTACCGTTGTCGTAGTTAAGCACATAAGCAAAATCTGGCGAATAACTTTTACCACCTGCAACAGGAATTTTTATTGAATTTTTAGGGATTTTAGTAAACACTACAACATCAGTAATTTTTGTTTCTTGTTTAATATTATCCTTTTCTAATTCACTATCATAAAACAGTTCATCAAAAAAGTAAGTGTCTGCTACTTTTTCATCTGAGTATAAAACACCAACATCAGAAGCTGTAATTTCAGAAAAAATATTCCCTTTTTCATCTGTTAATTTTGTTGGGTGAATACTGTTTGACACTTTTTTATATTCAATACTAAACTTGTCAATCGCATTATACATTAAGAAACTATCAAAGTTTTGTTTAATAATTCTTATGGTTGTAGGGTTCAAGTATTTATTAATGTCGATTTTTGAAGCAATAAATGCCTTATGTATTGTATTTAAGTTGATATTAAGTGCTTTTGATAATCCTTTTATAAATTCGCTATATTTCATTATAGAAATTGGCGTAATTTCATTATCTAAAACTGATATTTCTTCCGAAGATATGGCTTGCTCGTCTTTTATCTCAATTTTTGATTTGCGATCTTTTATTCCTTCGACAGAAAAGTTTTTTTTCTGCTCTTTAAAAAAGTCTGTAAGTAAAGTTTTAAAATTCTCTTCATTATCAAATTTATATTCTAAAATTACCTTTTCATTTAATTTTTCCCAAAGAGATTTTAACTCGCTGTATTTTTCTGTTCTTACTTTAACAGTTTTTTTGTTGTCTGTTGATTTGCGAACTTTATTAGAGCCAACACCTTCAAAAATCAAAGGAAAGTTTGTTTTGATATAATTAAAACCATTCGGCAAAAACTTATGTGAAAAATCAATTACCTTTTCTTCCATTATCAGTTTTTGAAACAACGAATTTTCATCATCAAAATCATATTTTTCGATAATTTGTTTAATCATTCTTTCGTCTAACTTTTCAGGAACATCTTCGATTGATACTGCTCCCGATTTTTCGTTTATTTCATTTACCAGTCTATCAACAAAATCATTTTCCGTAAAATCAACAAAATAGTTTAAGTAAAATTGTTCATCTTTTACACGATTTCCATATTCATTAACAGGCAAACGCAAACCACGACCAACTTCTTGTAGTTTTGATATTTCGCTTCCGCTACTTCTTAATTTGCATATTTGAAATACATTCGGATTGTCCCAACCTTCACGCAAAGTCCATTTTGAGAAAATAAAACGTCTTGGATTATCCAAATCAAGTATTGCTTGTTTGTCGTGTAATATTTCGTTTATTTCTTTTTCAATGGCTTCATCTTTTTCCGAATTATCTTTTGAAAAATAGCCTGCGTGTGTAAGCGATATATTTTCTAATGTTTTTTCTAAATAATTTTTATAAAATTCGTCTTTTTCTGTTTTTATTAGATTTCTAACTTCTGCTTTAATAAGCTGTTCAACAGTAATTTTTATATACCCGTCTTTATTTCTGTATTCTTCGATATTATCAATAAAGAACAGTGTTAATGGCTTTATTTTTACTTCTCTTGTTAAAAATTCTTTTTCAACTTCAAAATGGTTTTTAATGGCTTTTCTAATCATTATCTCTTGCAATTTTTGAGCATAAGAATAAGGATTGATTTTGTCGCCTTTTTTCATTTCCAAACCATTGGATAAAACAACTGTGCTTTTGTTTAAATTTTCAATAAACAAATCGGTCATTTCGGGATGGACTTTTTTAAAACTCTCTTTCTTGGAGATTTTAACTGTTTGCTTTTTGTCGTTCTCAAAAAGTTCAAAACTCGCTTCTTTACCATCTGAATTGACAAACTTTACAACCGCATTTTTACCGCTTGCAAACTCCGTAATATGACCAATAACACCTTTTACCAAATTTCGATTAAAAGCATCGACAGCAGTCAATGTATAAATAAGATTTTCATATTCTTTAAATGTTGCACCATATCGCAAAATAAACTGCGGTTTCATTTTCTGAATGTTTTCCCAAGTTTTGTTTGCTTTGGCAAATTTGTGAGGTTCGTCAATTATCACAAAAGGTTTAACAGCTTTAACTGCATCAAAAGGAACGGTATATTTATCAAAAAGACCTTTGTCAAAACTCTTTAGCATTGTTTCAGAATTTATCATTCCTGCATTAATAACCATTACCTGAATGCTGTTTTTTTCATAGTTTCCTGCATTTACAAAACTATTTACAGCAGGTGGAATAAAGGATTTTTTGTTTTTCTTACTTTTTAAACTTTCTACAATATGAAGTTTTATAGTTTTTCCGTATTGTTCTTTAAAATGTTCTCTTGCACTATCCGATTTTAGAAAGTCTATTGTACCTGCCTTAATAGAAAGAGTTGGAACAACAACAACAAATTTAAAAATATCAAAATTTTTATTAAGCTCAAAAATAGTTTTGGTATAAGTGTAGGTTTTGCCTGTCCCTGTTTCCATCATTATATCAATGATGTTGCTGTTTCGTTTTACCTTTTCATTTATGCCGTTTTCGTTGCGTATTTTTAATATGTTTTTTGCATAATAATTACTATACAAATCAAATTCAGGATTGATATACTGTTTATCTACACTAGTAGCCTTTTTTATATCTAAATTCTCAAAAACTGCAACCGTACTGTTTACGGCATTAGTTTGATGGTTTAGATTTTTTTCAAAATTAAATCCTTTCATTTAGTCTTCTCTTTGATTGTTAAATTTGTCATTCTTCTTCAAAGATTTCTTTTCTTCAGACTTTAATTTTCTTTCAATCTTTTTTACATCTTCTTCGGGCGGTAAATTTTCAGGTGTTATTCCTCTTGAAATAAGAGTGTTTCTAACTGTTTTGTTATTTGTAATATGCTCATTTGAGATTTGCTTTTCGGTTCTCATTTTTTTATCCTTGGCATTAAAAATGGTTATTTCGGTGGCAAAATCTTTTGCTTTTAATAGAATTGTTGGCATAAAATCAGCAAGGGGTTTATTTTTTACTCCCCACTTGTTTTTCATTTGCTGAGTAGTTTTATTAAATAATGCGGCATCGCCTTTACTTCGGATAATTGCAAAATTTTTATTACCGCCTGTTTGTTCAAAAATTACTTTAGATAATTCTTTTTCGGTTTTAGATAGTTTTTTGCGTGCCTGAACTCTCTCAAATTCAAGCATTCGTTGTTCTATTATTTCTGCTTTTCGTGTTTGAACCGCAAAATAAGTTTGTGCGAAAGCAATTTTTTCTTTTCTTGGGTCTCCATTTTGAGCAATTAAATAACAAGCATAGCGGGTAAGCATAACATCATCTATCTCTTTTCTTGCTCCGGAACCAATATCAACCATTTTCCCGACGTCGGCAAAATGGTCTGAAATTTCTTGTTCCGATATTTCGCAAGCTGTTTTAGCTTTGCTTATTACATTCTTAAAATTATCCCATTTCCCGTAGTCTAACAGATGTTGTAAATCACGAGCTAACCAAAACTCAATACCTTCTTCGGTTTTATGTGCAAAATCTTCAAAGTTTGAAGTCAATTTATAAATTATATCTTGTTTCATACTAATACCTTGTTATAAAGTCAATATCAATGTTCTTTTTGTTGGTATACGATTTTATATTTTCTGCAATTTCTCGTAAGTTTTTGCTTTCAAAATGGTAACCAAATGCAATTATTGAAGTTGGGTTAAACTTTTTATCACTATCAATTTTTTCTAATAATGTTTTAAGATTTTCTGTTTCAAATCCTTTGTTTGTCAGATACAATTTATCACTTGTATAATAAGCTGTGTATTGGCCTAAATCTATTTCTTGCAAACTTTCTGAAAGCTGTATGCCGTCATAAGTTTTCCAAGTAATTAGCAATGCTTTTAAATCATCTTCTGTTAGTTTGTTCTCGTCAAAAAGTGTTGTTTGTTGCGGGTCTAATTCGTCAGCTTCAAAATTATAATCTTCCCAAATAGGTATTGTTTCAAAAATCTTAAAACCTAAATCTTGATTTTTAAGGGCTTTTATTTCTGCTTTGAGTTGTTTTATTTTTTCTTCTTTACCGTCAATATCTAATTGTCCTTCAA
>WGGC01000086.1 GCA_015491905.1 Bacteroidales bacterium
GTATAGGGGAAAATTATCATGACTCTTTAGGGAAAGCCAACAAAAAGCCATCTTTGAAGAAAAAAAACTTGAAATAGCCCGCTATTACTTCTGTTTTTTTTCTCCAAATCTCACTCCCTGTTGGCTTTCTGTAGCTAAAGTCTTATGTCGAATTCAGGTTAGTAGTGAAAAGCCCACAGGGCAAAAGCCGATGGAGGCTTACGGAGGCGGGGCGATGTTAGGAGCCCCCGAAAACGTTTAGCCGATCACGGCTTTTGAACGAGGACTTGTAACGGATAGCACGGAATGTCCGCCCTTATAAATATCATTTACTTTTTATAATTATTAAAGTTATTCGGTAACTTTCATTATTACCGGATTGAAGGCTTTTGAGGCAACGAGGACTTTATCGCCGGGTTTTAACTTGCGGGCTTCGCGGTTTTCGACGACAATTTTTACCAGGTTGGTGCCGATTAAAACGGATATAATGCTTATAACGCTATCGGGATGAATATGCAGTATTTGCCCTACGAACTGGAATTTGCCACTTACGCTGTGGCCTGTGAAAAATTGAACCGGAAGGGTGTTTTTTACAATTCTGCCGTCTTTTAATGCTATAATTTTATCGGCCATCTTAATGATTTCAGAAGCATCGTGGCTGACAAGAAGCGTTGTGAGGTTGTACTGACGATGAACTTTAAGTATGTAGTTTTGGAGTTTGGTGCGCATGTTACTGTCGAGGGCAGAGAGTGGCTCATCAAGTAATAATATTTCGGGTTTTTGCACTAATGCCCGTGCCAGTGCCACGCGTTGCTTTTGGCCACCGGAAAGAGTTTCAGGTTTTCTGTCGGCAAGTTTAGTGAGCTCCATAAGTGTTATAAGTTCTTTAACAAATTGCTTTTCCTGCATAGTGGCAGCTGCAAATTCGAGGTTTTTCTTTACTGTCATGTTTGGAAACAAAGCATAATCCTGAAAAACATATCCTATTTTTCTTTTATGAGGAGCTACAAATGTCTTATTACCGGTATTTAACCATGTGTTTCCGTTGACTTGCAGTGAGCCTTCGTCCACATCCATAAGTCCGGCTAAAATTCGTAAAAGAGAGGTTTTGCCGGCTCCCGAATCGCCGTAAATGGCAACAAAGTTTCCTTTTTTTATTGAAAGATTGATATCAAGAATCATCTTTCCGTTTGCTGTGGACAAGGTTCTTTTTATATCGAGTTTAATCATTTCCAAAATTTTTTCAAATAGCCGCCATTTACAGCGTAAACAAAAATTAAAATTAAAAAAGTTACTGAAAACAATATTATTGAGTATGTGTTAGCCGCTGCATAATGCAGAGATTCTACTTCATCGTAAATGGCTATGGAAGCCACTCTTGTTTTTTCGGGGATGTTTCCACCTATCATCAGGACAACACCAAACTCGCCTATGGTATGCGCAAAAGCAAGTACAATACCTGTGAGCAATGCCGGTTTAATATTAGGCAGCAACACCCTGAAAAAAGTTGTCCATTTGGTTTTTCCTAACACAAAAGCAGCTTCACGCAATGATACCGGCAGGGCTGTAAGTCCTGATTGTACCGGATGAACCATAAAAGGCAAACTATATAATACCGATCCCAGAACAAGTCCGGAAAACGAAAATACGAACCTGATTCCAAGAAAATTTTGAAGCCAGCTGCCAAAGAAATTTCCCGGACTGAAAACCATTAAAAAATAAAAACCCAAAACTGTAGGTGGCAATACCAAAGGCATGCTTACCAATGTTTCCATTACAGGCTTAAAAGATGATTTTGTAAATGCCAGCCAGTAAGCCAGAGGAATTGCTATAAACAATAAAACGGCAGTAGTTACCAATGCCAGTTTAAAAGTAATAAATATTGGATCCCAAAACATCATAGCGACAACATTATTTCATTCATTTTAAGTAAAATAGTAACTTTTTTGTTTATAGATAATTCAAGCCGGGAGATTTCCATTGTAGGGATAACGGCGGTTATTTGCCCGGCCTGAGTAGCAACTTGTACACTGCTTAACAATTCTCCTTTTTCGCAAGAAGTAATTTCACCGTCCAGATAATTGGAAATGCTTACATTTAAATTTTTACCGGTGGCAATAATGACTTCTGTTTCTTTAAAAAGCAAATTTACACTTTTCCCTTTTTGAAGATAAGCAGCTTTTTGGCCACTTTCTACCAATAAAACCAATAAGTCAATGGTATTTGTAACCCTGACTTTTACAACCGACAAGCTGCCACTGTCATTAACTTCAATAATTTTTCCGGTGAAAACATTCATAATCTTTCTGTTTGAAATCCATATTGCTGCAAAATATCCTTTGCCTTTTGTGAAAATAAAAACCTGTAAAATTCCATGGCTTTTTTATCAATTTCAGGTGATTGTTTAATGATAACCACACCTTGAAATATGGGAGAATAAAGTGAATCAGGAATTGAACTCCACTGTCCGCGATGTTTCATTCCGGGTGATAACACCACCGATTTAGCTGTAAATCCTATATTTGCGGCATGCGACAGTATAAACTGGTTTACCTGGGCAATACTTTCGCCAAAAACCATTTTTGGTTGTAAACGCTTCCACAGTTTTTTCGACTTCAGTACTTCTTTGGCAGCCCTGCCATAAGGGGCTGTTTTTGGATTTGCGATAGCAATAAATTTTATTTTTTTATTTACAAGACTTTGTAAATCGGGTTGAATTTGTTTTTCATCAGACCATAAAACCAGTTTCCCGGCAGCATAGGCAACAGGAGTTGAAAGTGATAATCCGTGCCGGTATATTTCTTCAGGATATTTCATGTCGGCAGAAACAAAAATATTATAGGGTGCTCCTCTATTTATTTGAGCTGTCAATTTTCCTGACGAACCGATGATACTGTGACAAGAAATACCTGTTTGCCCGGAAAAAGCCTTAATAATGGGTTTTATGGCAAACTGCATATTGGCAGCAGTAGCAATAATCAGTTTATTTTTAGATGCATGATTATGGCATGAACCTAAAATGAGTATAGGTAATAAAC
>WGGC01000087.1 GCA_015491905.1 Bacteroidales bacterium
GGATTGTTTGCAAAGTTATAATCAAAATTATCCCTTAATATTTCTCTTCCCGGAATTGAAACCTTTTTGTGACCATAAACAGGAGCTACAGGTTCTACTTTAAAAACAGATTTTGCTGATTGGCTATATTGATGTGAATTATATCTCGCCCGGTTATCATGCCATTCTTTCTCATACCAGTTTTGAAGTTTAATTTTAAGATCTTTTTCTACCTTAGAACAATCATTACACAGGTTGTGCAGAATTCTTCGGCATGCACTCATTACATCTTTACGTATAGGTTCGTTATTTTGAATTAACTCATACTTAATTTGAGAAACAGCTTGTTTTCTGGAACACTCGCACGAAACTGAATTAATAATATTTATTAATTCTTGTTTTTTTTCTTTTATGGGAGTTAAAAAATGATTCCATGCATTTCTTTTTGCTTCTTTAACTCTCTTAAAGGCATTTTCTTCAATTTCCCGTAACTCTTCTTCTGTAGCAATATTTTCTTTTATTATCCACTTTTTCATTTGAAGGATATTATCCCTGTCATGTTCTTTCTGAAGTTGCTCAGGAGTTTTATATCTCTCATGAGAACCTGAAGTGGAATGGCCCTGTGGTTGAGTGCATCCTAATATATGAAACAATACGGGAACTTGTTTTTTTCTGCATTCGGCAATTCCTTTTCTATACATTTCTACCAGGCCGGGATAATCATAGGCATTAGCACGGTAAATTAAAATTCCATTTGATTTTGCCGTTTTCTTGAAACCTTCCAGAGCAGCACTAATATTGCTTTTAATAATTTGAAATTCATTAGGAACAGAAATCCCCCATTGGTCATCCCATACCGACACCGCCATAGGTACTTGCAAAACCCCGGCAGCATTAAGTGTTTCAAAAAAATATCCTTCAGCCGCAGAAGCATCACCAATAGTTCCAAAAGCCACTTCGTTACCATTATTTGAGAATTTACTAAAAACTTCTTTATCAGGATGATTTCTGAAATGTTTAGAAGCACATGCTAACCCCAACAGGCGGGGCATCTGGCTTGCTGTAGGCGAAGAATCCGGACTGCTGTTCTTTTGGTTGGTAAGGTCTTTCCATTCGCCTTTTTCATCTAAACTACGTGTGGCAAAATGATTATTCATCAGCCTGCCACCGTTATCCGGGTTGTATTCTAAATCAGTATCTCCGTAAAGCTGTGCAAAAAAACCTTCTAGAGTTAATATACCAGAAGCTAACATAAAAGTCTGATCACGATAGTACCCTGACCTCCAATCACCGTTCTGAAAAGTCTTTGCCATAGCCAGTTGTGGAATTTCTTTTCCGTCGCCAAAAATTCCAAATTTGGCTTTACCTGTTAGTACTTCTTTTCTTCCTAAAATGCTGGCTTGCCGGCTTTCATTTGCGATTCTATAATCATTTAATATTTCTTCTTTTGATAAATTTATTAGTGTTTTGCTGGATTGTCTTTTTCCCATGAGGCTTAAAAATTTTATATGCAAAGATAATAATTAAAAAGGTTCTAAATAAAAGAAAGGAATAATCACCAACGTGTATTTTATTATAAAATATTATTAGAACGAACATATCCTGTGCTAAAGAATTAAAAGATTTTTAGTTTTATTTTTTTATTAAAAAAAAGAAAATTGATTTTTTCAAAAAATAATGTTCTTTAAATAGCTGAATTACCACTGTTTAGTCTCTTAATTAAAAATTATTAAAAAAATAACCGGAATTGATTTGTTTTTTTAAAAATTAATTTACATTTGTTCCCATAATGACAAATCAAAATACATATCCTCATTTTATGCAACAACAACTTGTTGTAAAGGAGATGGTTTTGTCTATTCCCACCACTTTTAGGAATATCAGGCCCCCCTTCGGGGTTTAATTTTAATAGCGGGGTTCCGTACCCTGCTGAATTCGTTTATTTCATATTATTATTATTAAGGTCTGATTTAATTCACAAAAGGCATCATGGCAGTAAAAATTCAAGTGGCAAAAAAAAGTCATATAAAATACGCTAATACTATCTGTAAAATGATAGAGGAGGCAGCAAAATTCAGAGGAACCGGAATTGCAAAAAGAAAACCGGAATACATTGAGAAGAAAATTATTGAAGAAAAAGCTGTAGTTGCTCTCGATGGAAATAAAATTGTTGGTTTTTGTTATATCGAAAGCTGGGAGAACCATAGATTTGTTGCAAATTCGGGTTTAATTGTACATCCTGAATATAGAAACAGCGGACTTGCAAAAAAAATCAAAAAGAAAATATTCAGACTTTCAAGAAAAAAATTTCCAAATTCTAAAATTTTTGGAATAACAACAAGCCTGGCAGTAATGAAAATAAATTCAGAACTAAATTACCGGCCTGTAACATTCTCTGAACTTACAACTGATGAAACTTTCTGGAAAGGTTGCCAAAACTGTTCAAATTATGATATACTGCAACGAACGGGTAGAAAAATGTGTTTATGTACCGGTATGGTTTACGATCCTGAACACAACAAAAGTAGAGTTCAAAAACAAAAAGGAAAAAATGGTTGGGAAGCATTTAAAAAGGTACTTCAAAAAACATCATCCATACATTATTCTTTTAGCCATTTAAGTTTTTATTCAAAACTAAGAATCAGATTATTACATAAGCAATGAAAAATTTAAACACATAGTAACTAATAAATTATAAAATTATAAACTCATGAAAAAAGAAAAAGTATTGTTAGCCTATAGTGGAGGCCTGGATACTTCCTACTGCATAAAATATTTAATTCACAATAAAAATTTGGAAGTACATACAGCTCTTGTTAACACCGGAGGTTTTTCAGAAGCTGAGTTAAAAGAAACAGAGGAAAGAGCACTTATATTAGGAGCTAAAACACACAAAACTATTAATGGAATTAATAATTTCTATAATTATATCGTTAAATATCTGATTTTCGGAAATATATTGAAAAATAACACTTATCCTTTATCTGTAAGTGCAGAAAGAATTTTTCAAGCTAAAGCACTTGCTGAATATGCTAAAAAAATTAATGCCGGGTATATTGCCCATGGAAGTACAGGGGCAGGAAATGACCAAATAAGATTTGACCTGGTATTTCAATTAACAGCTCCTAATATTGAAATACTTACCCCTGTGAGAGACCAAAAACTAAGTAGAAAAGATGAAATCGAATATTTAAAAAAATATGATGTAAAAATTGACTGGGAAAGTGCAAAATATTCTATAAATAAAGGACTTTGGGGAACCAGTATAGGAGGGGAGGAAACATTAAATTCAACAAGTTCTCTGCCGGAGGTTGCTTATCCATCTAAATTAAAAAAAGAAAAGCCTTTACAAATAACACTTTCTTTCAAAAAAGGGGAAATATGTGCATTAAACCATGAAA
>WGGC01000088.1 GCA_015491905.1 Bacteroidales bacterium
AACATAACTGCGGGTAACATAAAAAACTTTTTAATTTTTTTAAATTTTAAGTAAATAAATATATTAATTGTTTTGTGAGTTTTACGAATTAATAATTGGAATAAAACAGGTTGCCGGCTTTTTTGTTTAATACCTTATAAATTCGAAAAGAGTTTCACATTGCAAAACAAAAAAAAACAATGACAAATGCAAATAATTATTTAATTAAATTTTAAAATATTTTAACAGTCCCGGTTAACATATTTTATTTCAGAGTAGTTTATCATTGTTAATTTATAACATAAATTATTTTTTCAAGGGTAAAGATATAAATTTTTTTAGTTTTTATAGTTATAAACTAAGTTTTTAGGTTTTCAGAATGTTTATTTCACATAGCCCGGTTCAAGTTTTTTAAAAGGTTTGGTACGGTATACTTGAACCTTGCATGAAAGAAGAAAGAGGTTTCTTTTATCATTCCTTTGATTATAAGATGTCTATGTACTCAACCGACATTATAAATTAACTAAAACTTATACAGATGTTGACATTTTAATCATAATCTTATTTATTTTTTTTCTTGAATACACAAGAACCGGATATAACGCAATCATCGCAATATTTACACATACTATTGCCATTTCTTCGTTCCAAATGTTATTTTTTAAGGCATATTTTAAGAAAACAGTAAACAATGGTATTAAAAAATAATAGAAAAGAAAAATAGCTACAGCTATATTAACACGAACTGTAGCCGCCAAATAATAAAAAGATTCCGTTGAAGTGTCTTTTTTTATTTTTGACTTTTCCAAAAGGGTAATATAAACAATAAATATAGGTGGTATCCCAAAAAATAATAACGATAAAAATATCCATAATTTACTGTACTTATATTTCTTTACACTGATTATTATTTCAGTAATACCTATAAGATAAAGAATGATTTGGGTACCTATAAACATTCCCAAAGTAATATTATTTGTTACATCCATATATATTATAATTTATAAAAAGTCATCAATAGTTAACATTACCTCTGCAAATTTCTACTGCCGACAGAATCATCATAGTTTCACATAATGGTGCTGTTATCGTACAAACTAAATCATTTGCAAAATCTGATTCAACTTTTATTTTTAGTTTTTGATATTCTTTATTTATACAATCGTATGTTAAATCATTTGCAGAATTAACTGATTTTAAATTGTTTTTTTTAGGAATTATTACTTTAATCAATTTGCCTTTAATATTGAAATTTAATGTTGCAAGTTTATGATTATTCATAAAATGTGTCGAAGTCATTGAACCGTCTTTATTTAATTTAATTATTAGCTTGGTTTGTAAAGGCATAGTATCATGGGGTAGACTTGTTTTAATGTCGTAAATATATAAAGAGGCTCTATCTTTTTGTTTTGAATTTGATAATGTCGTTTTGGCATTATTAACAAAAGGTATTTTAACAGGTTTTATAATAAAATTTACATTTGAATTGTTATAATTTTTTACTTCGATTGTTTGAGTTGGGAAAAAGAATTCATTATTATTTTGTTTTGGAATAACAAGTTTTTCCGGGGTACAGGAACTTAACCAAATTAATGATAATAATATCAATGGTAATTTAAATATATCCTTAAATTGTTTTGGTTTGCAAAGGGCATACATTACAGTCGGTAACATAAAAAACTTATTGAGTTTCATAAATTTTGAGTAAATAAATATATTAATTGTTTTGTGAGTTTTACGAATTAATAATTGTAATAAAACAGGTTGCCGGCTTTTTTGTTTAATACCTTATAAATTCGAAAAGAGTTTCACATTGCAAAACAAAAAAAACAATGGCAAATGCAAATAATTATTTAATTAAATTTTAAAATATTTTAACAGTCCCGGTTAACATATTTTAATTCAGTAGTTTATCATTGTTAATTTATAACATAATTTATTTTTTCAAGGGTAAAGATATAATTTTTTTTAGTTTTTATAGTTATAAACTAAGTTTTTAGGTTTTTAGAATGTTTATTTCATATAGCCCGGTTCAAGTTTTTTAAAAGGTTTGGTACGGTATACTTGAACCTTGCATGAAAGAAGAAAGAATTACCACGGTTAAATTTTACTTTGTAATAAATTTTTCGGGGTTCAGGTTAACACTTGTTATAATACATAACAAGGAAAATCAAAAAACATAAAAATTATGCTAATTATAAACAATTAAAATTCAAGTATTTGCTAATAACGCTGAGAAATATATTTGGAGTTCAATTCCAAAAAAAACAGCCGAATAATAATAAGTTGGCATGATTCTTGTGACTCTACTTTACAATTTTAACAAAACACAATATGAAACGTCCATAGGTTAAGAAAATTTTTCTTTTCTTCATTTTTAATAAAATAAAAATTTTTAAATACATGAAAAAATTATACCTATCTCCTCTGCCTTTTTTATTGATTTTAACCTTGCTATTCTCCGGTTGCACAGAATATCAATACATTACAGTGAAACAAAAGGCCCCGAAAATCTCCAATTCATTCATAAGTGAAAACGATACTGTTAAGGTTAACTATGAATTTTCGGGAGATAATTGTCCGTTAATCATTACCGTATTTAATAAATTGAACAAACCGGTTTATGTTGACTGGAGTCAATCCTCAATAATAATTAAAGGCAAATCAACTCCGCTTTGGTCCAATAATTCCCGGACTATTGGGTCAACAAATAATTTACAAATTAATTGGGATAAAACTTTTTCTACTTCATACGGTAATTTTGAAGCAATAACATACAAAGACGAGAAGATTAGTTTCATTCCACCCCATTCATATATCCGTGTATCACGGGTATACCTAAAAAATAATTTTTTCGACCATCTTAATAAAAACTCTTCAAAAGAAATTACGCTGGCCACAAATGCAGGTGGGGATCCCGCCAGGATGTTTTCATTTTCCAATAACGATTCACCTATGAAGTTTAGAGTCTTTCTTTCAGTTTCACCCGATAAGGATTTTTCAAAGCATTTGTACATGGGAAAAAGCTTTTGGACAAGTGATATAATCTCTAGTTATACCAAACCTGAAGCCCTGGTAAACAAACAAAACCATCAATGTTATATAAAAAAAACAACAGGTTTTGGAATATTTATGGGCTTAATGTTCGCTCTTGGGTTAGGGACTGCAGATTATTATACTTCGCATAAATAGGAACTTCTTATTTTTTCGCAGGAATATTACTCAT
>WGGC01000089.1 GCA_015491905.1 Bacteroidales bacterium
CAAAAGTAGACCATCGAAAGAAGCCGCATGTTACATAATTTTGATTAAAACTTACAGGTTTTCATAAATATGAAGGCGGGTAATAGCCATGTTCAGCGAAAGGATTGCAACAAAATAATGGTTCAAAATCGTTTCCAGGATTGCCGGCCAGCATATCCGTGCTGTATCTGTGTATGGGCAGCCCGGCACATTTGGTTGCCCCATCAAGATTATATTCGGCAAAAATAGCATAGCCTCCTTTCTTTACCTTGTTCTGCACAAGCCGGAGATGAACAGCAACTGCTTCCTGTCAATGCCTGAAATAGGTTGACCACTTTTAGCAATTAAAAACAGTTAAAAATGGCAACAAGAGAACAATTTAAAATGACAACTGCGGAACGCAGGCGCAGACATTTTAGCGACAGTTTCAAGATTCAAAAAGTTAGAGAAATTGAAACAGGCAAGACAAAAGTTTCCGAAATTTGTAAACAATACGAAGTTACTGATACGAATGTATATCGTTGGTTAAACAAATTCGGAACAATGAGGGATAAAAAAGAAAGGCTTGTTATAGAGACAGATAGCGACACCAAAAAGCTATTGGAACTCAAAAAGAAAGTAGCGGATCTTGAACGCATAATCGGGCAAAAGCAAATCATGATTGAGTTTAAAGACAAAATGATTGAGTTGGCCGAAGAGACCTATGGCGTAGATATTAAAAAAAAATTTTCTACCCTACAGTCGAATACTTCTGGCACAACAGGGAACAATACCGATACAGCATGAACAAGTTATATAAAGTTTTAAGAATCAGCAAACAAGCTTTTCATCAACGATTGGACAGGCTGTACCGGTTACGATCAGAAAAGAAGCAACTCTTACTGCTGATTTATCAAATACGCGAAGATCATCCAACCATGGGGATAAGGGATATGTATTACAAATTACGGCCTGAGACCATGGGCAGAGATGTTTTTGAAAACTTTTGCAGAGAAGAAGGGCTAACGGTTGAAAGAGTCAAAAACTGGCGCAGGACAACAGATAGCACAGGCGTTATCCGTTTTGATAACTTACTGGTAGGGATGAACCTAACGGCAATAAACCAGGCATGGCAAAGTGATATCACGTACTTTGAAATCAATGGCCGGTTCTATTATATCACTTTTGTTGAGGACTCCTTTTCACGACGAATTTTAGGGTATTCCGTTTCAAAGAGGCTGACCACCGGACAAACGACACTTCCTGCTTTAAAAATGGCTGTCCGCTTAAGGGTTAAAGAGGGCATGTCCATTGCAGGCGTCATTTTTCATTCTGACGGAGGCGGTCAATATTATGCCAAAGAGTTTTTAAAATTAACCCGAAAAGAAGGCATCGTAAACAGTATGTGTGAGTACCCATGGGAAAACGGAAAAGTAGAGAGGCTAAACGGTGTAATAAAAAATAATTACCTGATACATCGTCAAATAAACAGCTTTGAGGAACTTGTCAAAGAAGTTGACCGGACAGTGTTACTTTACAACAAAGAAAAACCTCATATAGAGTTACAAAGAAAAACCCCAAATCAATTTGAAAAAGATTATCTTTGTAATGGACAACAATCCGACGGTGACAAGTCAACGACGGAATTAACAACTCAGGACCCGGGGGGCTTTTCAGCCCTTCGGGCTGAGGACAACAATCCTTCGGGCTCAAATATCACTCATGAATTAATAACTCAGTGATGAAAATAAGTAAGTAAAAACGGTCAACGCTATTCAGGCATTAATAGAATGTGTCTTACCACTACCGGCACCACCACTTAAAAGAAAGTTTTCGCCAGCTTTTATCTTTTTTATAATGCTATCTATTATTTCGCCAGCCATAACAAACCTTCTTTTATATACATAATGATGCAAATGTACGGGGTTCTTTTGAAGAAAGGAAGCTTTGTTCAGGATAATCGGTAAGGGTTGTTTATCCTCCAAAGAGGGATGTCAGCTGTTGTTGGAAAGAAGTTATTAATGCCTGAATAGCGTTGACCGTTTTTACTTACTTATTTTC
>WGGC01000090.1 GCA_015491905.1 Bacteroidales bacterium
ACAAGTCCACAACATATCCATACAAGGTAAAATGATTATCTCCCGCAATCATTTCTTTAGACAGATGTACTGCCCCTCCGTATATAACCATTTCATTTCTTTCCGGATGTAATGCAACAACAGGACATGCCGCTGCAACAGCAATATTATTTAAATCACAAGAGCCCAAATGATATTGCATAATATCATAATAAATAAAATTTCCGGGTCTTATTTCATCAAACTCATTACAGGATTCTGCAATACTACATGATGGAGTGTCACCATAAGAAATAATAAGATTGGGAAATTGAGATATATATTGCTTTTTTAAATAATTAAGCTGATAAGCGGTTTCCTTTTTTATATCCAGGATTTCTTCCTTACTGTTTGTGTGATATGTATTACCGGCATGAGTTAAAAACCCTTTAAATATTAAATTTTTAGTATCGTCAATAACATTCAAAATTGAATTTATTTTACTTTTTTGGTGTATTTCTAATCCTGTTCTGTGATATCCATTGTCAATCTTAATAAAAATGCCCAGTGTTGCTTTAGCTCTTTCTGCTATTTTATTTATAACAAATTCATCTTCTACAAGAACATTTAATTTTATCCTGGAAGCTAGTATATTTACTTTCTCCATTTGGCGCAAATTAAATAAAAAAGCAATTGTAATATCTTGCCAGCCGTCATCAGCAAAATATTTAGCCATATCTACCGAGGAAACAGTAATCCTAATAATTCCTCTTTCACGAAAAGCAGCTGCAGCTTTAAGAGACTGATGGGTTTTAAAATGCGGCCTGAATATCACTCCTGAAGACGTTGCCTTCCTATTCATTCTTTCAAGATTCTGAATTACTTTCGTCGTGTCAATAAGTAAAGAAGGCTTTTTTACTTCATCCAATACAGGTATTTCTTTCATTTAAAAATTATTTAACGATGCGTACTTTTTTTACATAATATTTTCCGTCATCAAATATCTTTAAAAAATATATTCCCGAAGAAATATTTTCAGGCAAAGTAATAGTAATCAAATTTCCGTTTGACTGTAAATTTTTTTTAGAATATACAGGCTTTCCAAGCAAGGAAATAAATTGAATTCCTATATTACCATGATAAGGTTTTCCTTTATTGATATGAATAAAATTAGTTGCAGGATTAGGAAAAACGATAAAATCAACATCATTTCTAATTTTTGAAACAGCAGTGTAAATACCTCCTGTACAGTAATTATAATATTTCCCCGTTTTATATGCAGCATACGCCGGGTTGGTACCATACCCCAATGGATTCGGAATTCCCACAGAAGGCCAATTAATAGTGTCGAGCCAAAATACCGGTTTATTTTGCAGATAATAGGAAGAGTCGGTTAAATTGTTAGTGCCGGAAGGTATAATATTTCCTAAAATATCATTTCCATAAGAAAAATTATCCTTTCCGGTCAATGTAAATTGGCCGTGAAAAAATGCCGGATCGGTAGTTTCGTTTCCAACAAAATTTTGCTCATTAGTAGAAATTGAATCCGAAGTAGTCATAATGATACCGTATAACTCAGCACGATTCCTGAAAAAGGTATTTTCCGGACCTGCCGGCCCCCAGTAATGATCAATTACAATGTTCTGAATAACATTCCCTTCAAATAAATTGGCAAACGGATAATGGCCGTGTAGAGAAATATCACCTGAAGCATCATAAGGAAATTCAGTGCGTACAGGATCAAAAGAATAATTATAGGAAAAGACATTTCCATTAGCACCGGTTTTCACCATCATGGCATGCCGTAGATGATAAAACACATTATTTGTGATTAAACAAGCTCCCGAATGATGTGCCAATGTAACTCCATAGCCATTAGTTCCCGATCCATCATAACTAAAGGCATAACTAAAAGTGTTTCCTTTTATCTGTATTTTTGAACTTCTGCTTATATAAATATGGCTACCATTACTTGTATCACTTTCAATGCCTGATACCTGTGAATTTATTGCCAGATTAAAATAAATATTATACCCACCTCCTGTTTGAGGATTGTCCAGTCGCTGTATTTTTAAACATTGTATAGCAGTATTTTTAATTGGAAAAATTTTATGAATAACTGGCTTTAAATCAATTTTATATGAAATTCTTAATGGATTTTCCAAAAAAACTGTATCTCCGGAAACCCCCGTAACTTTTTCTATTTGACCAACTACATTCTTTGCCCATGGAGCCGGACGGAAATCCCAGGAACCGTTATTTTCTCTAATCTCTATCCAGTCCCCTGCAGAAAAATAAAACGCCGAATCGGTAAGAATTTTATAACTCCCTTTTTCAAAACCACCCTTAACAGAAGCAAATACATCTTCGCCTGTCCCTGAAATAACTATTGCATCAACAGGTTGTTTTCCCAGGTTAAAAATAAGCTGTGACACATTATTACCTTCACCTGCAAGCAAAATACTATCTGTTAAAACAATAGGTTTTGTAAATAAATATTTTCCCTTTGGAAAAAATATAACTCCTGACTTCCCGTTTAGTGTTTTTAAAGCAGACTGAAATGCAGAAGAATTGTCATTTAAACCGGTGTTATCACCACCAAAATCATTAATATTTATTTTATTAAAAACAGGTTTAAATTCAAATTTATTAATAATATTATGCCAGTCCACCCTTCGTTCGGCAGGAATTATCTGTGAAAACAGTTTAAAAGAAAGTAAAGAAATTAAAAGTAGCAGTAATAGTTTTTTCATCGTTAATATTGTTTTAGTTTTTATGATAAGATGTAACTTACAATTATAGAATTATTATTTTTCTTTGCAAATTATAATTACTACATTTTCAAACAGTATAGTTAATTTTGTTTTTTGTAAGTTAGCAATCACTTGAAAATGCATATTTTTATTTTTCTAAAGTAACAAATTTAATATAACCATGGTAGTTTTTTATAAAAAATCATTATTTCTTAATATCATTTTTATTATAATAATTAGTTTTAATTTTTCTTCATGTAAAAATCAAAGAAAAGAAACTATTACCCCAAAAATACAATACGATGTCACAATTAAAACTCCCAACTCACACTACGATTGGTGGATACAGAATATACCGGGGCCGCAAAGGGAAAAACTAATACACCTTATAATTGAAGGAGCTAAATCAGGCAAATTCAGGACTTATGATTACTTTTTTCATCCCTTATCAAAAAATGATATCCAAAATATTTTTGCTGATACCGTAGTTAGAAAAATACAGCGAAAGGTTCCCCCTTATGATTTATATGATTCTACTATTATTAAAAGGATTTATCCTAAACAAATATTAAAAATTCGTTTTCTTGAGAAATGGGAAATAAATCCTAATGATCTTTCGTTTCATAAAATAGTAATGGGAATTGCACCTATTGCCAGAGTAGCAGACTCAAAAGGAATTCCGCGCTGGCAACCCCTATTTTGGATAATTCCCAATAAAAAATTTTTAAATTCATTAAATATTGAGTAATTTTGATACTCGTTTTTAGAAAAATGTGATTAACAATTTGTTGTGAACAAATTGTGATGCCATATATAAAAATTCAACATACAGAAAGAATAACTTTGTTTGAACGATGATAAAAATTCAAAAGCCTTATTATATATTACTATTTATACTTTTATTTGCCGGGCATACCCATGCAAAAGCTCAAACCAATATCCAAACAAAACTATATATTGACAGATATAAGGACATTGCAATATACAACATGAAACATTTCAAAATTCCCGCTTCCATAACTTTGGCGCAGGCTATATTGGAATCTGGGAGCGGTGAAGGTCGTTTAGCAAGGCGTGCCAATAATCATTTTGGTATAAAATGTCATAAAGGGTGGTCAGGAAAGAAATTTCATATGACTGATGATTTCAGGCATGAATGTTTCAGAAAATATAAAAAAGCTGAAGATTCTTTTAAAGACCACTCCCGGTTTTTATCTACACGCGACCGATATAAGTTTTTATTTAATTTACCAATAACTGATTACAGAAAGTGGGCTTATGGCTTAAAGAGGGCAGGTTATGCTACCAATCCCCGTTATCCTCAGTTATTAATTAATATAATTCAGCGTTATAAATTATATAAGTATGACAGGGCTCCTGTTAAAAACTGGTGGCAACGATTGTTTCACAAAAAAGTAAAAATTAAGTCTGAACCACATAATTTTGCTAAAGATGCATCCGGAATAAGCCCAAACGGCAGGCCATACTATATAAATAACAAAAAAAAATATATTATTATTAAACCGGGGGATACTTATTATAACATTTCCCATGATTTTGAAATTACGATTCCTAAATTGCGCCGGTATAATAACTTAAAAAGAAAAGAGTCTCTTAAAGCAGGAGAAATATTATACCTTGAAAGAAAAGCAAGCCGGGCAGCAAAAGGATATCAGTTTCACATAGTAAAACAAGGGGAAAGTTTATGGCAAATTTCTCAAAAATATGGAATAAGGCTAAATAGATTAAGAAAAATGAATAACCTACCCAGAGTATACCAACCTGTTACAGGCAGCAGACTAAATCTTCGATAAGCAAACAATAATTTTATCTTCCCTGAAAATTATCGTAATTTTACCTTTTTAAAATTTAAAATCGTATTATTATGTTTGATAAAATAATTTATACTAACCGTCGCAATCAACTCAAAAAAACTTTGGGTTCAGGTTTAGCACTGTTTCTTGGTAATGTAGATGCACCATTCAATTACCCTGCCAATCAATATCATTTTAGGCAGGACAGCTCTTTTTTGTACTTTTTCGGATTGGATCATCCCGGTTTTGCCGCTATTATTGATGTTGACAATAACAAAGAAATCATTTTCGGCAATGATGTAGATATGGATGATATTATTTGGATGGGAAAACAACCATCAGTTAAAGATATGGCAAAAGAAGTTGGAGTTTCCGATTCTGAACCAATGAAAATGCTGTCAAACTATATTGATAAGGCAAAAAAATCAGGGCAAACCATTCATTTTCTTCCACCATACAGAGGCGAAACTATACTTACATTATCTGAATTATTACATCTTACTCCGGAAGAATTAAAACGTTCAGCATCTGTTGAATTAATAAAGGCAGTTATAAAGCAACGTGAAATTAAAGATAATTTGGAAATTGCCGAAATAGAAAAGGCCATGTTTACAGCATATATGATGCATACAACATCAATGAAAATGGCACAGCCGGGGATGATAGAGCAGGAAATTGCCGGAACCATAGAAGGAATTTCTTTAGCAATGGGTGGGCCTGTTTCATTTCCAATTATTTTAAGTGTTGACGGACAAACATTACATAACCATAATCATCATAACATTTTACAAAAAGGAAGGATGATGGTTACCGATGCCGGGTCGGAATCAGCACTCCATTATGCCAGTGACATTACCCGTACTGTACCTGTTGGAGGTAAATTTAACACCCGGCAGGCTGAAATATATCAAATTGTATTAGATGCTAATTTAAATGTTATTAATTCAGTAGCTCCCGGAATTCCATACAAGGAAATGCATTTTCTTGCAGCACGTACCATTGTGGACGGGTTGAAAGAGGTAGGGTTAATGAAAGGAAATACTGAAGATGCTGTTCAGGCAGGTGCACACACACTATTTTTACCTCACGGTCTTGGCCATATGATGGGGCTTGATGTTCATGATATGGAAGGACTTGGAGAAGATTACGTAGGTTATGATGAAACTGTTAAACGTTCAGATGAGTTTGGAACAGCATATTTACGACTTGCCAAACCATTAAAACCGGGGTTTGTTATTACTGATGAACCGGGAATATATTTTATTCCTGCTTTGATAGATAAATTTAAAGCTGAAGGGAAATTTACTGATTTTGTTAATTATTCTAAGTTGGAAAGTTACAAAGACTTTGGTGGCATTAGAATTGAAGATGACTTGTTAGTAACCGAAACAGGATGTAAAGTATTGGGGAAACCTATTCCTAAAACCATTCAGGAAATTGAACAAACCATGGCTGAACCAAGGGAGTGGATTAAAAAAGAAAGTTTCATATAGCAAAAAAAAAGGAGGGACAAATAAAATATCCCTCCTTTTTTAACAAACACTAAACACAAACCAAAATTTATTTTATTACGATTCTATAAGATTTCTTTTATTTATAAAATAGGAAACCAACCATGAAATACTGAATTTCCCTGACCCATATACAAATAATGTGAAAAGCATAATCATATAATATAATGGAATTTCAAATCCATTGTTTCCTGCCTCAAAACCATGACTAATATGGACGGTAAAAATAGCCACAAGCATATCTATAATCAGGGGAATAGAAATTAATCGTACTCCAAATCCAAATAATAATAAAAACACACCAATAATTTCTGAAGAAGCAGCCAAATATGCATTTACCTCAGGAAAGGGAATACCCATAGAACTAAACCAATCTATAATAGCAGGCATATTATTAATTTTCATCATAGCCGGCCCTAAAAACCCGTAGGCAAGTATTAAGCGCATAAACAATAATGGCCAGTCTTTTAAATTTTGTATCGATACTTGAAAATTCCTGAAATTTTCAATAATTTTTGTATTCATGAGTTTATAATTTTTTTGATTACAGTCCCGGATTATTAATTTATCATTTAAATAATGAATTGTAATGTTTAGTTATGATACATATGTTTATATCCCAATAAAACCTTTTCTTTCAGCAGAGTAGTAATAAAATCCAACAAATTATTACGTAATTCCTGAATATTTAACCTTTGTCCGGAAGTTTTCAATACTTCATCCAG
>WGGC01000091.1 GCA_015491905.1 Bacteroidales bacterium
AGCCTCCTTTATAAAGAAGGCTATAACCTTTCACAGTGCCTTTTCGGTGAGCACCTGCTCGCTGAGGTACCAGATGCACCGGTGGCTATTGTAGAAAGCGAAAAAACCGCGGTCATTGCCCAGGCAAAACTCCCCGATTACATCTGGCTTGCCACCGGAAGCCTCACCGAGTTTAAACCTTCAAAGCTCAACATCCTGAAAAACCGCATTGTGGTTGCTTTCCCCGACCTGGGCGGATGCGACCGGTGGAAAAAGAGAACCCTCGAACTCGACTTCCCCATTATTATTTCCGATTACCTTGAAAAACACGCCACCGATGCACAAAGAAAACAAGGGCTGGATATTGCGGACTTTTTGTGATAGTCTATTTCAGATACCAGAGCAACTTTCTTCATGAACGCCTTTATGTGCCCTCTTCCCAATCACATCCGAACTATTTCTACGCTCTAATTTTGGATATCTTAGTTGAGCAGATTCATCATCTCAAGACATTTATACCAATAGAAATAGGCTTGTTTATTTGTCCTTTTAAAGCGATTTAGAAAATTGAAATCAGTATTTAAAATATCATGATCAAATACGGCGGAGTCTGCCCGGAATAACTCGAAACTGTTTTCGGTTGAAGACTTGATGTTTTGCGTAAAACAGGCAGCTTTTGCAGCGGCAACAATGGCATCTTCTATCCTGAATTTTCTTCTGATAAGATGTCCTCCGAACATCTTTAATCCGGATTGTAATTCTGCAAAACGGGATTTATCAGGTTCAGTTTTGTTTTTCTCTCTTTTGGCCAGTAATAAAGCTGTATTGAAAATATCATCGATTACGTCATCGGTGGTGATGGTAAGTTTCCTGTATTCAATCTGTTGTGCAGTAATAATTTTAAAAACGTTATACGTTTCATCCGTGTTGTTACAATGGTCTATTAGATTGGAGACGTCGTAAAGTTGTTTGATGATTTCGAGCCTCTTATCCGGAGAATTCGGATTATTCAACCAATATGGAATACCGGTAGTATTGGGGGCAAAAGCGGTTAACTTGTCACCAAGTATTGAGTTCACAGAAGGTACCTTGACGTGTTGCAACGGGTCTGTTGTTTTAACCCATCTACATTGTATTTCAACTTCTGATAACGTCATATATGGATTTTTTTCAAAAAGCACATCCAGCAAAATAGTTCCTTCTTTATTATAAAGCGCATCGAAATTGAAAATATAGTGTGCTTTTGGTATCCCCCCGGCATTTGCCCTTTCTGTATCTTCACGAAATGATGTAAAAACGGTACCTTCTATTGATGTTTTGATTGATTGTTCAAGTGTTTCTTTTGGCGTTTCTGTCAGGATGTCGATATCAATAGAAAACCGGTCAGAGTCAACAGGCATAAGCATAAGTGAAGTACCTCCCTTGAAAATAAAATGAATACCGGAATGAACCAGTAGTTCTAGCAGGGACATAGCATAGATCATTTTTTCAAATAACGGTGGATTAACAGCTTTATAAGCCTTCTGCCTCCGAAACGATTCAATCCATTCCTTTGTGTATGACTGTTGACTAATCATTTATTAATAAGTTACTTAAAAAGGGAACATTACGCTTTGCAAAATCAGTTATCTCACTCTTCTTTCCTCTTCTCAGGGCATAATTCACCAGACTTGAAATATTGATACTGTATTTGCTGAACGAAAATCTAAAAATATTTTGCATTTCTATACCTTGTAAAAAATAAAAAAGCCTTTTATCAAGATAGGCATCCACCAACATTTTCTCCAGCGAGGGAAGTTTAATAGTTTTGTTTACAACCAAAGGGGCACGCATTAACAATGGCTTTACTACAACAGGATTCTTCATCCCCATTACATACAACTGCATAGTTTGTTCATCGGGGTTTAAGAAAGCATGATAGCCATTGTCTTTTAAAAGATTAAATAATATTTCCACTATATCATACTCAGTTTCAAAAATATAAAAGAATTGTGCCGGTTGATGTATTGTAAAATCGTAGAGCCAGGCAGAAGACCAGATACAATAGTTAATTTCCGGGTATTGAGCTGAAAAGATTTTAGATAGTTTAGCAATAAAATTGTCGGCAGGATGGGTGTAAACAGGCTTGTTTGAATAAGCATAAACACCCCTTTTAACACTTACAATAAGGCCTGATCTTTTATACCTTGAAATGCGCTGACGAATACTGGCATCATTGGCATTACTGTCGATACTATGGATATAAGCAGATAGTTCCGCTTTGGTAACAGTAGCCTTATCCTTAAAAATCTCCCTAATATCTATTGTAGTCCTTTCCATAGTAATAAGTGTTTTTATAGTGCTGCAAAGATATGTCACTTATTCCTATAAAACAAATTTAGCGGTTATAGTGACAACCGGTACTTTGTCTTCATTACATTATTTGGTGTGAATGATGATTTTTTCATTGAGGAAACCGGTGACTTTATACGGGTTGTTTTTGTGCGACCGCAAGCGACCGCAAGAAAGCACTGAAATTCAGGGCAATACCATTTATAAAAAGGAGCCCGCAAGAAAACGCCCGTAAACATGAAGAAGAATACAAAATAG
>WGGC01000092.1 GCA_015491905.1 Bacteroidales bacterium
ATCCTTCAATTTCAGGTAGTTTTATCTTCTCTAACCTTATTAAAGCCGACTGGTTGCCATTTGGTAAAGTAAGATTAAATTATGCTCAGGTTGGTAACTCTGCTCCATTTGCTGCATTATATGACACTTATGCTCAGCCCAGCCCATTTGGTAGTGTAACTTTATTTTCAGTTCCTTTTACCAAAAATAATTCAAACCTAAAACCTGAAATTACTAAGAGTCTTGAAGGTGGTTTGGAAATGACTTTCCTACATAAACGTTTGGGTTTTGATGTTGCTGTATACCGGACAAATACCATTAACCAGATTATTCCTGTAGCTGTATCTCGTGCTACCGGTTATGGTCAAAAATATGTTAATGCAGGGGAAATTCAAAACAAAGGTATTGAAGTTCATTTGTATGGTACTCCTATGCAAACCAAAGATTTTAGTTGGAATATAAACCTTAACTGGTCATCAAATGCCAATAAAGTTGTTTCTTTATTTGGTGATGCCAAAAATATCCAATTGGCTGCATTACAAGGTGGTTTAACTATTAATGCTACTGTCGGCCATCCTTATGGTACTATTCAGGGTAGAGACTTTGTTTATAAAAATGGTCAAAAAGTTGTTGGAAGTAATGGTTTTTATTTGAAAACTTCCACCACAAATAATGTATTAGGCGTTTATACTCCTAAATGGCATGGTGGTCTTACAAACTCTTTTACCTATAAAAATATCACTGCCAGCTTCTTAATCGATGTTCAATATGGTGGAAGCGTATTTTCTCTTGACCAATATTATGGACAAGGTACCGGATTATATCCTAATACCGTTGGACTTAATGATTTAGGAAATCCTAAACGTAATTCTCTTTCAAATGGAGGTGGTGTTATTCTTCTTGGAGTATTAGCCGATGGTACACCTAATACTAAACGTGTATATGCCGATCGTTATAGTGGCCCTTACGGATGGGCTAGGAATCCTAATGCTGCATTCGTTTATGATGCATCTTATGTCAAATTGAGAGAAGCACAGATTTCTTATCAATTACCGGATAGATTGCTTAAAAATACCGGTATCAGAGCTCTTTCCGTTGGCGTTGTTGGTTCAAACCTTTGGATTATTTATAAAAATTTACCCTATGCAGATCCGGAA
Organism: Bacteroidales bacterium; assembly: GCA_015491905.1. Classification (GTDB taxonomy): domain Bacteria; phylum Bacteroidota; class Bacteroidia; order Bacteroidales; family F082; genus Sulfidibacterium. The sequence goes on from WGGC01000092.1 coordinate 1,137, forward strand.
GCCGGGTTAGGTGCTGGTAACATCCAGGGATGGCAGAGTGGTGTAATGCCTACAACACGTAATATTGGTTTCAACCTTAAAGTTAATTTTTAAACAATATTAAGATGAAAAAAATACTAATTATATTACTGGCTTCTTTAGCCATTGCCTCTTGTTCAAAGCAGAAATTGGCAGATATGAACAAGGACGTGAAGCATCCTACTGATGTCCCTGGTCAAACTTTATTTTCTAATGCTGAAAAAAATCTCTCAGATCAGATTGCCAGTGTGAATGTGAATGACAATGATTTTAAACTATGGGCCCAATACTGGACCGAAACTACTTATACGGATGAATCTAACTATAATATCTTCAACCGTAATGTTCCACAGAATGCCTGGTCTACATGGTATCGTTCGGTATTGATGAATCTTAAACGTGCTGATTCTTTAATAGGTTTGGAAAAACCTATCGCTGCTGCTGATGTTGCTGCACAAAAAAATTCACGTGTGATTATTGATATCCTTAGCGTTTATGCATGGGATCGCATGGTAACCATGTGGGGAAATATTCCTTATACTCAGGCGTTAAACATCGATGATGTAACACCTGTTTATGATAATGCCCTTACCATCCATAAGGATCTTATTAAAAGAATCAATGCTGATATTGCAGCACTTGATGTTACTAATGGTAGTTTTGGTAGTGCTGATATTATTTATCATGGAAATACTGCTGCATGGAAGAAATTTGCTAATGGATTGTTAATAAAAATGGCTATCCAGATTGCTAATGTTTCTTCTGAAAGTGCTCTGGTTAAAACTTCTATTACAAACGGTATGGCTGGTACATTAGCTTCTGCTGCTGACAACGCTATTTTTGTATATTTAAAGGGTACTCCTAATACAAATCCTTTATATGTTGATTTAACATTAAGTGGAAGGTTGGATTTTGTTGCCGCTAATACTATAGTTGATAAAATGACAAGTTTGAACGATCCTCGTTTAGCTTTTTATTTTGATCAGAATTTAGGAGCAAATACTTATGCCGGTGGTCAGTATGGTCATAGTAGTGCCTATGCAAATTTCTCACACATTAATGATGCTATCAGTAAAGATCCTACTTTCGGTAATCCAATTATGACTTATTCCGAAATTCAGTTTTATCTTGCCGAAGCTGCTGCACGTGGTATAATTACCGGTAATGCTGCCGATTATTACAATGCTGCTGTTACTGCTTCTATTGAATATTGGGGTGGTACTGCTGCCGATGCTGTTGCATATTTAGCTCAGCCATCTGTTGCTTATGATCAGGCTACATGGCAGGAAAAAATTGGAACTCAGGCATGGATATCTTTTTATGTTCGCGGATATGAAGGTTGGACAGAATGGAGAAGATTAGGACAACCTGCTATGAATATGCCTCCTACTCCTTCTCAAGGTGGTTTCCCAATGAGATTTACTTATCCAAGTAATGAACAAACTTTAAATGGTGCTAATTATAAAAAAGCTGCCTCTGCTATTGGCGGTGATAAATTAACCACTAAACTTTACTGGCAGAAATAATAAAATAATTAAAATTTAATGAGATGAAAAAAATTCAATTGTTCATATTTATATCACTGATCTTTTTTGTATCGTCATGTACGAAACAGGATTTAAATCCTGCTTTTTATGACCTTGGATCAGAGTTTTTGATTTCGTCCCCTGGATATACGAGCTTAGACAACCAAGTAGTTTTTAATATTGATAACTTAAGTAAAAACCTTAATCAGGTCACTATTAAAAATTTAGGTGGAACTTTAGCAGATGGTAGTTCGTTTACTTCTACATACAGTAGTACGATTCCTATCGATAATTCAGGAGCTGGTTCAATTACAGTATCAGATACCGATTTGGGTCTGGATGGAATTGGAGCAAGTGCAAACTTTGAATTTGATGCCACATACAATGGGAAACCTTTTTCTCGGTATTATACGGTAACAGAAACTAATCCTATTAGTATTGATGTTCCTAGTGTTAAGCACGCACCTAGTTCTGATACTACTTATTTGCATTTTGATATTGCTCCAGTTTCAGCGACTGTAACTGGTGTTAAGGTGCAGACAAAAGTGGGAGCTAACGGATCTTATGTTGATCTATCCGGAAACTTTAATGCAAAGGATTCAGTAGCTATTGTAGGTGGTGATTACAATTTGGGTGACACTTTGTATGTAAATGTTATTGGAATAGCTGGTACAAAAACTGCAAATACTGTGACTTCAATTGTTGTTGAGCCTTATAGCTTTACAAAAAAGGGGTCATTCACAGATTCTACTAATGTGGCTTATGATTTAGTTGGTGATTCATTGACTGCATTTCCACCTGCGGGTGCAGACATTCAGTGTGCTATTAGCAGTTTTATTGGAGGTTATAATGTAGGCTTTACTTCTCCTGACAATACTTTATTTGTTAAAGGTACTTCCTCTGATTATGCTGATGCTGATATTTTAACTATTAAAGCAACAGATTTTAGTTCTGCAGTAAATTCTGTTAGTAAGGTAGCTGTTGATGATGTGTATATTTATAAAACTATGAGAGGGGCAACTGCTCATTACGGTGTAATGAAAATAAAAGCAGTTAATCAACCTCAAAATGCATCTAAAAATGCCTATATTGTAATTGAATATAAGTATTAAATAATTATAACTAATTCTTTTTTAAAGCTGCCCGTGTTAACGGGCAGCTTTTTTTGAACTTTGATGTGAGTATTTTAGTTCTTTAAATAGTTGCTTTTGTATGAAAAGAATTATTAACGAATAACTGTATAGTCTTCCATTGATTCATTTGATAGGGATGTAATTTATATCTTAACCAAGTTCCTGGTGTATGAAGTGCTCAATCAGAGACTTTGGCGATTGTAGCCTTAATAGTTAATGTGAATTTTCTTCTTTTGCTTGCAACATTAGAATTAATTTATCTAATTTAATTTGCTGTTATGTTGAGGGATGTATGTACTGAGAGTAAAGCAAGATAATATAATCAGAAGCAAGAAACTGATTATACAATAACTCTTTTAGTGATGACTTTATATGCCTGTTTTGAATTCTACAATGAATCTAAAATGGGCATATAATGTTTTAACAGCGTATCAAAAGCAGGCCTATTGGCTTTTGATATGGGTATGGAAGGAGGTGATTTAAGTTTGAGTGGATTGATGGCAACGCCATATTTATACACTCTAAAATCAAGATAAGGGCCTATGTCAAAGCCTGTCATTCCTACATGGCCAATTACCTGATCCTGTTTTACATGAACCCCTACTTTCATTCCACGGGCATAACGGCTTAAATGAGCATATTGTGTCATATACCTACCATTGTATTTAATTTTAAGGTAGTTGCCTGCTCCCCTTTTTTGGTATCCACGTGCCCACTATTATTTCATCTCCAAGTGCGTGAACAGGAGTTCTTGTAGGCGCTGCATAATCAACGCCATGATGTGGCCTGTATATTTTTAAAATTGGTTGCCACCGTCGGTTGGAAAACCGAGAACTAATGTGTGTGTATTCCAAAGGGGCTTTAAGAAAGGCGCGTTGTAAACTTTTCCCGTTTTCATCAAAATAGTTTCCTTTCCCGTTTTGTTCGAAATAAAAGGCGTAATAGTTGTGGCCTTCATGAATGAAATCTGCTGCCAAAATTTTCCCCATTCCAACATATTTACCTTTTTTATAACGCTGGTTATAAATTACCTTATAACTGTCGTTGGGCTTTAAATCGAAAAAATCAATGGTCCCGGCGTAAATTTCAGATAATTTAATAGCCAGATTCATATTGTCGTTGTTGTCCTGAATGGCATTCCATAAAGATGATTTTATAATGCCTTTTGTTGTATCAGCTATAGTTTTTACAGGTTTTTTTCCTTTTGCCGCATAAATGGAATTAGTAAGGTGAATTTTTATGTAATGTTCAGGATTATCTTCATATACAAAGTATAAGGCTTTGGGAATGGAATCGTTGTTAAGAATCACGGCATAATGGTGGTTCCTTCTGATTTCACGGACATTAAAAATATCTTTTGTGTGCTTTGCAATATAAGCAATGGTGGAGTAACTTACTCCGTAATTCAATAAAATATCCGAGAGCGATTGATTTTTTTGTTACTACTCAGCAGCCACCAATTCTTGGTTAGCCAGGCATGTTAGCGTATCAAAAACATTTTGTGAATTTTTCAGGCTTGTGTCTATGACAGACCGGATAACAGCATAATGGTTGGCAAAATCAATCGTCTTGAACTGGTTTGATATTTTCACTTTCACCTTCACCTTTGTATTTCTTATGACCCTTTCCGATCCGTTGTTAGGGGGTACTTCTGAATGGTATAGGAAAGTCAGAAGGGAACCCCAGTTTTTATTAGCCTTATTATGAATGCCTTAAGTTTTAGGTGTTCGTTTGAATAATCGATTTCCAACAATTCGGACAACCGGTTTTCAAATTCTTTTTCTTTTGGGTTTACCCCGCTATAATCATCCTCCGCCATTTGCTTTTTGTATTTAATGGCTTCTTTGAAAACCTGCTTTAACCTGGTTGCCCATTCGCTTTTAAAAGCCTGCTCGAAGTTTTTCAGTTCCCGCATTAAATGGGTAAGGCATAATTGCTTGGCCAGTATCTTTGTTTTCAGTTGTGCCGCGAGGCTGTCGGTCACATAAACTGACATTGGGAAACCATTGGCAAAGGTTTCAACAATACTTTGATAACTTCTGCTGTATGCCGCTTTGATATAGGTGTATAAATTGTTTTGAAAAACCCAAAACCAGGCTTTATCGCCGTTTACCCTTATGCCGGTTTCATCGCCGCCAACGACTTTTGAAACTGCCACTTTCTCTTTTATGGCTCCAAGGCGGGAATGGCCTTGGCACTCATTGACTTTATGATATTGTATATTGTCCCCTCACTTAACGAAAGGCCCATAATGTCTATCAAAAAATTTTTTATCCTGTTTGATGGCAGGTATTGGTAAACGGACAGATAAGTTACCAGCGATTGTATGTTTTTACCGTACTGGACATTTGCCTTTAAATGCGGCGGCAAATCCGATATAGTTTGTGCACCACATTTGCCACAAGTACAACCAAACGATTGGTGTTCTATGGTCTTGGGCTTAATGGGCGGGATAACAATTTCTTGCTTCCTTTCATACAACCTGAAAATGGTTTCGCTATTAAATTCTTCCCCGCAGTACTTGCAGTATCTTGGAATATGTTCAACTATTTCATCCGGGGTTTCGCTCATTTTAAGCGTGCTCCCTTTGTGTCCGGGTTGCCCACCACTTTTCCTTCCCGAACTTTGCCGGGAATTAAATTTGTTGCTCCGTCCATAATCCTGTGAACTGGGCGTGGAACTCGTGTTGCTCTTACGCCAGTCTTTGAGCAACTCTATTTCCGATTGCAACTCTTTTATTACCGATTGTAACTTATCTATGACAGATAAGGCTTCCTATAATTGCCGCCGCAAATCAATGATCTCCTGCTTGAGGCCATCATATTCTTTCTTCGTTATGGTTATTGTCTCTTCGATAATCCAAAGAAACTTTATTCACACATCGGTACGTGATACATTTGCAAAAATATATTCACAATCTATTGTTAATTTTTTTATATTTGCTACTGAGTAGTAACCTTTTTTTATTATCTTGTAACGTTTTTTACCGGAACCAACATCTTGTTTGTTGTTTTGTATTTTATTATTTAAATCTTAAGACCTATGAAAAAACTTTATTCTTTTTTTATTCTATTTATACTTGGTTTATTATTTCCTTTTTTTGCTTTATCTCAAACTGTAAATAATAACACTATTGATGGACAATTATATTTTCAAGTTAAAAATTTTAAAGATGCCGGTTATAAAGGAACCAAAGGGGTGGTTAACCTAAACCAACTTACCTTTCTTAATCAACTAATAGATAAGTATCAAATTAAAAGTGCTGAAAGGCCTTTTTATTATACCCATGACAATAAATTGGAACGCACCTATTTACTGCATTTTAAAGATTATAAAGGAATCGATAGCCTTATTGATGAACTTAGCAAAGACCCAAACATTGTATATGTTGAAAAAGCTCCAATTTTTAAAATATTATTTACCCCTGATGACCCGGATTATTCTGCGGCAGGTCCTCATAGTTGGTTTTTAAATGTTATTAAAGCTTCTTCTGCATGGAATATTCAAAAAGGAAATTCTAACATAAAAATTGCTGTGTTAGATAATGGCGTTGATGTTGAACATCCCGACCTTAAAACTCAGATTGTTGCTAAAATAGATCTTGCAAACGGCGACGATGATCCTACCCCTCCTAAAAAAACAATGGATTGGTCGCATGGTACTCATGTTTCCGGATTGGCTAGTGCAGCAACTAATAATGGTATTGGCGTTGCTTCTATTGGTTTTAATACCTCTCTTATTGCTGTTAAAATTTCTCCCGACTCCACCGATGGTTCTAAAATGTATTTTGGTTATCAGGGTATTGTTTGGGCTGCCGATCATCATGCTAATGTTATTAATATGTCCTGGGGTGGTTCAGGGTATTATCAAACCGGTCAGAATGTTGTTAATTATGCTTATAATAAAGGGTGTGTTATGGTGGCCTCTGCCGGAAATGATGGTAATCAGAGTATCACGTATCCTGCCGGTTATAATCATGTTATCTCTGTTGCATCAACTAATTCCGATGATGCTAAATCTTCTTTTTCCCAATACGGAAAAACCATTGATTTGTGCGCCCCCGGAGGAAGAAACGATTTAGGTGCCGGTATGTATAGTACTGTTTATTTAGCAAATTCTGACTATGGTTATATGCAGGGAACCTCCATGGCAAGCCCGGTTGTTGCCGGTTTGTGCGGGTTAATGTTATCTCAGGATACACTTTTAACACCCGAAAAGCTTACAGCTATCTTAAAAGTTACATGCGACAATATCGATGCTGTAAATAAATCATATATTGGAAAACTTGGTGCCGGAAGAATAAATGCATATAAAGCTGTAAATGCTGTTAAAGACAGCATGGCGCTACATAATATAATTGCAAACTTCCAGGCAAGTTCAATTTCTGTTCCGGAAGGTGGATATGTTTCTTTTACTGATCTTTCTACCGGTAATCCTGTAAAATGGAAATGGTCTTTTGTGGGTGGTACCCCTGCTACTTCAACAGAACAGAACCCTTCTAATATTCAATATAATTCGCCTGGAACATACCAGGTTTCTTTAACGGTTACCAATGGCTCACAGTCTAATACGGAAACAAAAACAAATTTCATTGTTGTTTATCCTCTTAAAACCGGTGCATGGCTCCCTCAGGCTACTGGTTTTTCTGAACAAAGCCGCGGTATAAATCATATTTTTATTGTTAATCCTGATGTTGTTTGGGCAAATGCTTACGATGGTTCCGGAAAGGGTGCTAATATTCTCGATTTTTCAAAAACTTCTGATGGTGGGAAAAATTGGAAACCCGGTTATTATAAAGGTGTGCCTACTGCTTATGCCGTATCCTCCATTTCTGCCATAGATGATAAAACAGCCTGGATATCTACCTATAATAATGTTTCAGGTTCCGTTGGACATGGAGGCATTTATGCAACTACCGATGGAGGCATAAATTGGTCGCACCAGTCGTCAGCATTATATACCGATGCAGCCGCATTTCCAAATATTGTTTACTTCTGGGATAAAAATAATGGGGTTTGCCAGGGTGACCCAACTAATGGATCTTTTGAAATTTATACTACCAACAATGGTGGCGCTAACTGGTCCAGGGTTCCTTCTGCTAATATCCCTCTTCCATTACCCGGTGAATATGGTTATACCGATTTATATGCCTCATATGGAAATACAATTTGGTTTGGTACCAATAAAGGTCGTGTTTTTAAATCTACTGATAAAGGGTTAACGTGGACTGTTGCTTCTACAGGACTCACTGAAGTTACCACTCTTGGTTTTCATAACGATAGTATTGGCATTGCTACTTATGTTAAACGTGACCAAAACTCTGGTGCTATAACAGGTTTTTTTATTAAAAAAAGTGTCGACGGTGGAAAGAAATGGACTACAATCAGCCCAAAAGGTAAATATTTTAAATCTGATATGGCAGTGGTCCCTGATGCTGTCGGTATGTTAATTTCTACAGGTATTTCTCAAGACCTTGCTCTTTCAGGATCAGCTTATTCTCTGGACGAAGGCGAAAACTGGACTCAACTTGACGATTCGGTGCAATATACAACAGTGAAATTTTATAGTAGTTCTGTTGGATGGGCAGGAGGTTTTAATGAAAACTCAACCTCAAGGGGAATATGGAAATGGCTTGGTATTCCTACAACTGCTGTGGAGGATAATCCGGCTGATAATGTTAAAATAAAGATATTCCCAAATCCTGCAAGAAATTTTGTTAATGTTTACTTCAAAACTTTAAAACAAAATCCTGTGATTATTTCTATTTACGATATTCAGGGTAAGAAAGTGAAAGTTTTCAGTATGAAAAGTACAAATAGTAAACATCAGTTTTCTCTTGACGTTAGCTCCCTACGAGCAGGAACTTACCTTATGATTCTGAATTCAAAACAGAATACTGTAAAACGAAAACTAATTATCAGAAATTAAAAAAATAGTTACAAAGAATCTAATTCCGGAATGTATTTATTCACTACTGAATCAAATGCAGGCCGGAATTTTTTTAATATTGGATGTGCCGGTGGCGAATGAACTTTCAAAGGATTTACCGGTACTCCAGATTTAAAAAATCTGAAATCTAAATGAGGCCCCGTAGCCAAACCTGTATGCCCTACATAACCTATTAACTGTCCTTGCCGTACTTTCTCTCCGCGATGTAAACCCCTTGCGTACGCACGCAAATGAGCATATTGAGTTGTGTACATGGCATTATGCCTTATTTTTACATACCTGCCAGCACCTCTTCTTTGAAATCCCATTTTTATTACAACACCGTCTCCAAGCGAATGAACGGGAGTCCCCTCGGGAGCCGCATAGTCAACACCATGGTGTGGACGCGTAATCTTTAAAATCGGATGATACCGGTGATTGCTAAACCGTGAACTAATACGACTGTATTTTAATGGAGCTTTTAAAAAAGTACGTTCTAAACTCTTTCCTGTTTTATCGAAATAGGCACCCTTCCCGTTCTGAATAAAATAAAAAGCATAGTTATTTTTTCCATTATGAATGAAATTCGCCGCCAGTACCTTTCCCAAACCAACATACTTCCCGTCAATATAACGCTTGTTATACAATACTTTATAACCATCACCCGGCTGCAATTCAAAAAAATCAATAGTCCATGCATAAATTTCTGAAAGCCGCATTGCTAAATTTACATCATAACCATTGCCATTAACAGAATTCCATAGCGAAGTCTTAATTTCTCCTACTGCTACGTCGGGTTTAACAGTTACGTGTTTTTGCCCCTTTTTTACATTAATCGTGTCATACAACCTATAACGAAAATAATGCGCAGGCGAATCTTCATATACAAAATATAATGGCTTTTTTACAGAGTCATTACTCAATATCAAAGCATATGTATGCCCTCGCCGCATCTTCCGCACATCAAAAGAATCCTTGGTATGTCGCGCAATATAATCAATTGTCCGGTAGTTAACGCCATATTTTAACAGAATATCCGACAAAAACTGATTCTTCTTTACCTTTCCTTTTACCACCGTTAGCGAATCTACATTTATTCCATAAGCCATCCTGGGCGCAACCGTTTTTACCGTAACAGTACTTTCTTTTGAAGTATTTGATATATGTGGCTCATTTTTACAGCTGGTAATAAAACTACATGCCAGCAGATTAAAAACAACAAGAAATATATAAAATTTATCTTTTCGCATAGCATCCTCTTTCAACGCGCAAAAGTAACGGATTTCTTATACGAATATTGATTTTATGATTAAAAAAAATTTATCCTGGGCAGCTTTTCCGGCTGTCCGTTACAAGTCCTCGGTTAAATCCTGTGTTCGGCTATGCCGGTGGCTGTAGCTCCTTTGTCGCTCACCCTCCGCCAGCCTCCATCAGTATTTAACCTGTGGGCTTTTCACTATCATCCGGGCTGCAACTTCTTACTAAATCGTAACTTAAAATACCAAAGTTTCAATAATGATAAAAATCAAAACTCTTATCAACAAAATAAGTATTATTTATACTTTAAAAAATATTGAAAAAATATCTCTTGTTTAAGAATTAGAATTTAAAGAAAATTCCTTTCCAGCATCAAAAGCCTTTAAATTAAGGTCAATTAAATCCTGCCCTTTTTTACCGAAAAGTGTCTTTATAGCTTCTTTTAATGAGGATTCTTTCAATCCCAAATATGGAGAGGCCGCTCCTAAAACAACTATGTTAGCACCTCTTATCGAACCCTGCTCTCTTGCCATTTTATCTGCATCAAGGGTTACATATCTTGGTAATTTCCATATTTCTTTTAAAATATCCTCCAGTTCCGGGTAATCTTTAATATTCTTAAAAGGATTTATACTGGAAATTAGCCACCCCGATTTTTTATTAAGCATGTTAAAATAACGTAAAGCTTCCATGGGCTCAACCGATATTATTAAGTCGGCACCGCCTTCCGGTATCAAATCAGAGGCAATGGGATCACTGGAAATTCGTAAATGTGACTGTACGTCTCCACCCCGCTGACTCATGCCATGAACTTCGGCTTGCTTTAGTTGCAGATCCTCCGATAAGGCTGCCATTCCTATTATTGTCGCAATAGTTAATATTCCTTGTCCACCTACACCGGCTAATATGATGTCTTTTTTCATTCTTTTGGGTTTTTATTATTTTTTGCTACTTTGAGATTCTTTTTGCATTTTATCTTTGGCATGTTTTAATTTCATTCTTTTTGCAAGTGTCTGAACACATTCTCGTCTCGGAATAACTACTGATACGCCGTTATAAGAAATTTCCTCTTTTATAATAGCAACATTTTCTTCATGGTGCCTTCTTAATGGTTTAATAATTCGAATATGTTCCTCCTCTACACCAAGGCCTTTTATTATACTTTCCAGATGTCCGAATCCCGGGGAGTCTTGTCCACCCGTCATTGCTGTTGTTGAGTTATCCAGTAACATAACCGTAATAGGTACTTTTCTGTTTACAGCATCTAATAATCCGGTCATACCGGAATGGGTAAATGTAGAATCTCCTATAACAGCAACAGCCGGTACTAAACCTGCTTCTGCAGCCCCAATAGCCATAGTTATTGAGGCTCCCATATCAACACAACTGTTTATGGCGTTTAGTGGGGGCAAAGCTCCTAAAGTATAACAACCTATGTCTGATAAAACTCTACCTTTTGAATAAGGCTCCAATGCTTCATTTAATGCATAATAAGAATCCCAGTGCGAACATCCGTCACATAAAACCGGTGGCCTTGCTTTTAAGGTCTTAGGAATATCATAACCTTCTTCATAATTCATTCCTAAAGCTTTAGCTACATAGTTGGGATTTAACTCTCCTGTACGTGGTAATGTCCCATCCATTCTGCCTTTTATCTTTTTCCCTTCATCTAAAAGTCCTCTTATTAGTTCTTCTAAAATGGGATACCCTTCTTCAAGTATTAAAATGGACTCTACCTCGTCATATAGCTTTTTAACAAGTGTTTTTTCAACAGGATATTGACTTATTTTTAATACCGGATATGGAATAGTTTGCTGTGTATAGTTCTCGAGTAAATAATTATATGATATACCACAGGCAATAATTCCCATAGATTTATCTTTACCTTCTATAAAATGATTGTGCCCCGATTCTGTACTTTCTTGTTCGAAAATTCTCTGTTTGGAAATCAATGTATTATATTGCTTTCTGGCAATAGAAGGTAATAATACAAATTGCTTTAAATCTGAAGGTAAACTTAAATTATTTTGTGGTAATATTTCTTTACGTATAACTCCCGACCTGGAATGGGCAAGTCTTGTTGTAATTCGCATAAGAACAGGTGTTCCTAGTTTTTCTGAAAGAAGAAAGCTGTAATAAGTCATGTTATAAGCCTCCTGCTGGTTTGAAGGCTCCAAAACAGGAATTTGAGCGAACTTTCCAAAAAATCTTGAATCTTGCTCATTTTGTGAAGAGTGCATGGATGGGTCGTCTGCAGATACTACCACAAGGCCTCCATGTGATCCTGTAATGGCAGCATTCATAAATGCATCGGCAGCAACATTCAACCCGACATGTTTCATGCAAACCATAGCCTTTTTTCCTGCATATGACATGCCCAGCGCTGTTTCCATTGCTGTTTTTTCATTGGCTGACCATTCTGCTACAATACCCTTGTTCTTTGCTTCCTGTGATGCTCTAATATATTCGGTTATTTCTGTTGATGGAGTGCCGGGATATGCAAATACACCTGACAGTCCGGCATCAATTGCTCCTTGCGCAATTGCCTCATCTCCAAGTAATAATAATTTTTTCATTTATGGTTTTTTATAGGTTTAAATCGATTGCGAAATTACCAATTTTTAAAGCGTAAAGTCGTGCTTTTAACTAATCTATAATGAATTTAAATTGAAAATTTAGTATACTTTTACAGAAATATTTTAAATGAATTTTTTAGCTCACGCACATCTTTCCGGTAATAATAATCCTATTCTTATTGGTAACTTAATTGCCGATTCTGTAAAGGGGAAAACTTTTTACTCTTTTCCTGAAAATATCCAACAGGGTATAGTCCTTCACAGAAAAATAGATGCTTTTACCGACAGTCACCCGGTAGTGAAAAAGAGTAAAGAACTAATTCGTACTGAATCAGGAAAATTTGCAGGTATTGTTGTGGATATTTATTATGATCATTTTTTAGCTCGTGAGTGGCATTTGTTTTCTTCTGAACCACTCGATTTATATACTAATAACTTATATAAAAAACTGGGGCTTTATTTTCAATATCTTCCCGCCAAAGTGATAAAGATCTTACCTTATATGATTGCCCAAAACTGGCTGCACAGTTATGCTAATTTTAATGACCTAAATAGGGTATTTATGGGTATGCACCGTCGTAGTGGTTATAGGTCTAATATGCCCGTAGCTGTTCATGAATTAAAAAAAAATTATTTTAATCTTCATGAACAGTTTATGGAATTTTATCCGCAACTTGTTTCTTTTGCCGCTTCTGAAAGGGAAAATCTACTCTCCATAAATAGTAATAACCAATCTTCTGGCTCCTGAAAAGTTTCTGAACTCACAATAGTATATTCCTTGCCATGTCCCCATATTGAATTTATGTCCGGAAATTGGAATTGTTAATGAAACACCTGTTATTCCTGATTTAAAATGAGCAGGCATGTCATCTTCTCCTTCAAGGGTATGTGTATAAAAGGAGGCTCCCTCTGGTGCCATTTTATCATATAACGTTGCTAAATCATTTCTTACATCTGGGTCTGCATTCTCATTGATCATTAATGCTGCTGAGGTATGTTTCAAAAATAAATGCATAATCCCCTTTTCGGGAAGATTTTCTAATGTAGCTTCTTCAATAATATGGTCAATTATATGTAATCCTTTTCCTAATCGTGGTAATATTATTTCGGTTTGCCAAATCATACAATTAATTTTTATCCTGGTTAACCTTTGATATTTTTTGTCTATGTGTAATTCCTGCCCAAATAAGCCATATCCATCCTAACATAAATGATACTCCACCAAAAGGTGGTAAAACATGTAATAATCCTAGATGGAACCCGCTGATTTCCATTGTGGAAGTAAGATAAATAGAAAAAGAAAATAAAAGTATCCCAAAAAGAAAAAAGAAATATATAGTTTTCAACTGCCGGAGTGGGATTAAACTACCTGCAAAAGCAAGTGCCAATAAAGCCAGTGTATGATACATCTCAAATTTAATGGCTATATTAAAAGCTGTCAGATGAGCAGATGAAATATTACCTGATAATAAATGACTGCCTACTGCACCTAACAATATAGTTATAAAACCGGAAACCCCCGCTGTAATTAAAAATGTTTTTGTCATGGTAAAGTTTTATTTAAATGCAAAGTTAACAAACAAAATAAGTGTATTTTTGTTTGTTATAAATTTTAATAAATAAAATAAAAATTTTTTAACATATGAAATGGCCATTATTGAAGAATTATTAAATCACATTAACCCTATGAAATTTTTGCTATTTCACAGGGCAAGGAAAATGATTATTCAATTATGGTAAGTTCCATGTGGCCAATGAATTATAAAATTATAAATATATGAAAACATCTGTTGATATCAGTTATTATCCATTAAAAGTAGAATTTATTCCTCCTATAAAAGCTTTTATTGAGCGCCTTCATAGTTACCAAGGTCTGATTGTTAAAACCAATGGAATGAGTACCCAGGTTTTTGGAGAGTATTTTGATGTGATGAATGCCATTACAAAAGAAATACATAATGCTTTTGAACTTCCTCATTCAGTATTTATTCTGAAGATAATTAATGCAGATCTTAATCATGTGGTGAAAGAATAAAAATGGATTTTCATTATTATCTGCAGTTACTATATCAGAATATTCTGGATTCTTCCTGGATGGAAATTGTCGCTGCAAGTTTTGGACTGCTTAGTGTTTGGTTTGCCAGAAAAGCTAATATACTTGTTTATCCTACCGGAATAATAAGTGTTTTGCTATATGTTTATATATGTTTTAAAGCACAATTATATGCTGACATGGGCATAAATGCTTATTACTTTATTTTTAGTGTTTATGGGTGGATTATGTGGTCACGAAAAGATGAGAATAAAAAAGAATTATCCGTTACCTTCTCAGGAAAAAAAACATGGCTCATAAGTATTGCTTTGTTTATAGTGTCGATTATAATTATTCAAATCCTACTCAGGATTTTTAAAGCCGGTGATACAGTTTATTGGTCAACATTTGTACCTATAACTGATACTTTTACTACTGCTGTGGCAATAATAGGAATGTGGTTAATGGCTATAAAAAAAGTGGAAAACTGGTTGTTTTGGATTGCTGCTGATGTAGTTTCTGTCCCTCTATATTTATACAAGGGATTGGTATTTACAAGTTTACAGTTTTTTGTATTTTTAATAATTGCCATTATGGGATATGTGGAATGGAAAAAGTTGGCAAAAAAAGAATTGTCTAATGCTTAAGAGAATTGCTGTTACAGGTCCTGAATCTACAGGAAAGACAGTGCTTACACAGCAATTGACAGATTTTTTTCATGGTAATGCTGTTCCTGAATTTTCAAGAGAGTATTTGCTGAATATTGGAAAAAATTACTCGTTGAATGATATTGTTAATATTGCCAAAGGTCAGTTGAAAAAAGAGGAAGAAATAGCTGAGATTAGTACAGGATTTTTATTTTGTGATACTGATTTGCTGGTGACAAAAATATGGGCGGAAGAAGTTTTTGGTACTTGTCCTGAATGGATATTGTCTGCTTTTCAAAATCACCGCTATGACTTGTACCTTTTGTGTTATCCCGATATTCCATGGGAACCTGATCCTTTGAGGGAAAACCCTTCCGACAGGGACAGGTTATTTAAAATATACGAAAAAACATTGCAAGAGTTTAATATGCCATATCATATTATTAACGGCCTGGAAAATAAAAGACTCCTGAATGCTGTTAACTTTGTAAAAAAGTTGCTCTAGGTTATGAGTAAAAACCGTTATAGAATATTGCACCTTGCCCGCTGGTACCCAAACCGCCTTGATCCTATGCCCGGTTTGTTTATTCAGCGACACGCTGAAGCCGTGGCTTTATATCAGGATGTGGCTGTTGTGTATGCTCACGGTTTGCAAAAAGAATTGCTAAAAACCCATTTTGAAAAGGATATTTCTTATGTAAATGGTGTTGAAACAGCTAAAATATATTATCAAAAATCAAATTCTTCATTTTTATTTAAAGCGCAAATTATAAATGCCTTTCGTTATTTCAAAGCTGTTAATATTGGTATAAAGGCAGTAAGTAATAACCAAAAACATTTCGATTTAATACATATTCATGTTCTCACCAGATTAGGTATTTGGGGTTTGTTTTATAAGTGGAAAAAAGGAGTTCCTTTTGTTATTACAGAACACTGGACGCGTTATTTAAGCCATTCAAATGAATTTAATGGCTCTTTAAAAAGGTTGATAACAAAGCTAATTGTTAAAAACGCTTCCTTTGTCACAACTGTTTCGCGCGATTTGACCAATGCCATGCTTAAGCATGGTTTGAATAACCCGGCATATAAAGAAATTTATAATGTGGTGGATTCTTCTTTTCTTAATGTAAAAAAAACTGTAAAACCTTTAAATACAACTGAATTTGTTCATGTTAGCTGCTTTACTGACAAGCATAAAAATATTAGTGGTTTACTACGGGTAATTAAAAGGTTGGCAAATGAACGAAATGACTTCCATTTTTCTTTGATTGGGGATGGCGATGATTTTCAAAAAATGAAAAATTATTCTAAGACTTTGGAAATTCATGACAGTATAATAAAATTTACAGGATTGTTGGAAGGCCATAAACTTGCTGAAACAATGTCCACAGCTGATGCATTGGTAATATTTAGTAATTATGAAAATATGCCTGTGGTTATTAATGAAAGCTTATCACTTGGTATTCCGGTGTTTTCTACAGATGTAGGTGGAATATCGGAGATGATAAACAAAGATAATGGCAGACTGGTGCCAAAAGGGGATGAGGAAGCAATGTACCGGGTGCTTAAATCTTTCCTGGATAAAGAAATTATTTTTGATAATAATATGTTGGAGAAAAAATATAAAAATGCCTTTTCACCTCAATCGGTAGGTTTACAATTAACGAATTTATACGAATTAATTTTAAGAAAAGAGTAATTTTTTAGGGTAATGGTTGACCTGTCCCGGCTATATAAATTTTAAACCAATCTTCTTTTTCCATTTTTAATTCAAATGCCAAAATTGCATTTATAATTCTTTCTTTTTTTCCGGTACCCAGAATAGGAATAATACCTGATGGGTGATTCATAAGCCATGCATAAAAAATAGTATCTACAGGTACATTCATTTTCTCTGCTACTTCTGCTGCAGCCCAGTGTATTCTTCTTTCTTTTTCATCAACGGGATGGGCTAGTTTTCCTCCTGCTAAAGGTGACCATGCCATAGGCCTTATCTTTTCTTTTAATAAAAATGATAAATCGCCATTTTGAAAATGGTCCAGATGATAAGGCGAAAGTTCAATTTGATTTGTAACCAACTGAAAGGGTAAATATGCCTGCAACATCTCAAAATCAGATGAAGAGAAGTTTGAAACACCAAACTGCTTAACTTTTCCCGATTTTTTTAACTCAATAAATGCGTTTGCTGTTTCTTCAGGATTCATTAGAGGGTCTGGCCTGTGAATTAATAAAAGGTCGATAAAGTCTGTATGTAGGTTTTTTAATGACTTGTTTACACTATTAATTATATGATTATATCCGGTATCATAATATTTTATCTTTTGATGAGGATATTTTGGGGTTAAAAGCTTTATACCGCACTTTGTAACAAGTTGCATGCTGTTTCTAAGCTGTGGATTTAATTTAAGTGCATTACCAAACAAAGCTTCACATTCATAATTTCCGTAAATATCAGCATGGTCGAAAGTTGTGATGCCATTATCTATTGCAAATCTAATTAGTTCAATTAGTTCGCCGGGTGTTAAATTCCATTCTTTTAGTCTCCAGAATCCCAATGCTATTGGAGAACTGTTTATTTCTTCTTTTAATAGTTTTCCCATATTTCAAATATAAAAAATTACAATAATTTTTCAGGTGTTTCATTAATCTTTTTTAATGCTTTGTGGAGTGTAGTCCTATCAATTCCTAATGATTTGGCAGCCATTGAAATATTATTATTATACTTTTTTAATAAGTTTTGAATAAAATATTTTTCCACTTTTCGTGATGCAATATCAGCAGCCTTTTTTCTCATTTCAATCATGTCTGCCCATGAAGAAAGATCTTTATCTGTTAAAGAAATAGTTACACCTGAATGATGATTTTTATTGTTTTCCAGCTGAAAAGTGATCTTTTCCTTTTGTTGTGATAAGATTACAGTACGCATAACGAAGTTGTATAACTCTCTTACGTTTCCGGGCCAATCATATTGTGTCAGCCTGTGTAATGAGTTGTTATCTACTTCTTTAATAGGAATTTTAGCTTCTTCAGAAGTAAGTTGAATAAAATGCCTCGCTAAAAGAGGAATGTCATCTTTTCGTTCGCGTAGGGGAGGAACATCTATCCTAAGTACATCCAGGCGGTAAAATAAATCTTCTCTGAAAAGTCCTTTTTTTACCATATCTTCAAGTTTTCGGTTTGTTGCTGCAATAACTCTTGCATTGGTTTTAATTAGATTATGTCCTCCTACACGTGTATATTCTTTTTCCTGAAGAACCCTTAATAATGCAACCTGTGCCTTCTGATCAAGTTCTGCAATTTCATCTAAAAATAAAGTTCCATCGCCGGCAAGCTCAAAGCGGCCCGGTTTTCGGTAAGAAGCTCCGGTAAAAGAACCCTTTTCATGTCCAAAAAGTTCACTCTCAAGTAATTCCTTTGGGATTGCAGCACAATTAACAGCAATAAATGGCTTATTAGAACGAGTGCTGATTTTATGTATTTGACGGGTTACCAGCTCTTTCCCGGTTCCTGTTTCACCGTAAATTAATAAAGTGCTGTTGTTATCTGCAAAAAGCTTTATTTGTTCTTTTAACTTTTGCATCATGGGAGCTTCTCCAAGTAGATTTTTAAAGGGCTTTTCAACCTCATCTTTTAAACTCTTACTTCTTAATAATAAATACTTGTTTTCAATTGCTTTTAATATTAGCATTCTTAGTTCAGAAATCTTTGTGGTTTTTGAAATATAGTCAAATGCGCCTTTTTTTATTGCTTTTATTGCTGTATCAACAGAACTGTGGTCAGTAATCATTATAATAGGAACATTAGGATCTTCTGTTTTTATTAATCCAATAGCTGAAAGTCCGTTTTCCCCATTTTTTAGCATCAAATCCAATAAAATCAAGTCGGGTGATTTCTTTCTTAACTGCTCAATACCCTGCTTAATGGTTTCTGATGTGATGACATCAAAATCTTTGGAAAGTAATAACTTAAGATCTTCACTAAAATTTGTATCATCATCTATGATTAGTATGCGTTGTTTCATAAATTTTAATTTTTATGTTTTTGAAACGGCTATTTATTGGCCTCTCCATTTTGAAATTCAATAACTATTGTTGTATTTATATTTGGAATACTTTTTTTTACATAAATATGTCCACCATATTTTTTTAAGTTTTCCCGGGCATAAAACAAACCATATCCGGTACTTTTATAATTGGAAAAACCGTTTTCAAATATTTTTTCAAAAAAGTCTTTATTTATACCGTCTCCATTATCAATAACTTCAACATAAGTGCGTGTATCAGCATCAATTAATTTAATAATTATCTTTTTATTGGCATTCTTTTCCATTGCCCTGATTGCATTATGAATTAAATTATCCATAATATTTACGAAAACTAAAGAATTCATTAAAACCATCCTGCCTTCAGGCAGTAGGTTAATAATTTGTATTTGGATGTTATTTGTATTTAATGACTTATTTTGTAACTCATCGATAAGATGAGAAATGCTTTTATAGGGGTTAATGGAATGAGTTGTAAATGAAGTTTTCTTTAATTTGGATAATAAAGTTCTTATTTTCTCTAAATTATAGAGAAAAGCTTCTTTATCATATTGTGAAGTTGATTTCAAATCATTCTTTAATAACCTAATGAGTATGTTTTTATATTCTCTAAATTCTGAGAAAAGAGTATGATAAGAGTTAACCTGTTTTAAATTTCTTTCTACGTCTTCTAAGGCTGGCACGGTTAGATTAAAAAAAGTTTCTTTTCTTTTAGTAAAAGTTTTAATGAATTGTGGAGATGCTATTTCAGAGGAAGAAAGATTTTCAAAAAAGAGCTGCAGGCTGTTTAAGTTACTTTGAGTCCATGAGCCATGTGTGAAATTCAGCAGTGATTGAAAAAGTAGAAATTCATTCTCCGATTCAGATTTTTTAGAAAATAAATCTTTTATCCATAAATAAAAACCTATTGGACTTAAGGTTCCAATAATAATTATAATTAAAGGAAAGTAATATCTCACTGATGTTCTGAAAGAATAGAAAATAACTAATAAAACACCAAATACCAGAAGGTTAACGGAAATTATTAATATTGAAATAGGAGCATCCCATTTAAACTGATTTATTCCGTAAGATGTGCCGGTAAGGAGAATGAAAAAACCTAACATTATTATGAATGTATAGGATATAAATTCTTTATTATGAGTAAGGTGATAAATTATATTATCTATAGAGAAAAACCATGCATAAGGTTTTTTTATTTCGTCTATTTGTATAGTTTTTCCGGCAGTAATCTTATTTATTTCAATTATTTTTTTTGAAGGAAACTGTATTTTTAAATTATATGTTTTTTGAGGATTTACACCAAAATGTAATAATTTTTGATTCTGAAATCCGGTTCCCGTTAGCATACTTCCCAATTGCCTGTATCCGGCAAGTGTATTTTTTATATCTCCATTGCCTGCTTCATATAACCAGGCTTTTGTACCAATGGCATCGGGATTGGATTTATATCCCCTAAGTTTAACCTGAATAAAATCCGGTTTGTTATGAGTGTTTTTCCAATAAATATTTTTTCCGTGTTTGTAACCATAAATATCTAGATCTCCGTCATTGTCAATGTCGCCAATGGCTGCAAAATTTATTCCCCCATTACTGACCCCAAGTGCTGATGAAGCATCTTTAAAAAAAAGGGAATCGTTTAAAAAAATATAATTTTTCCATTTTCTGTTTGAATATATGGTAAGAAATAAATCCAAATATCCATTATTGTCAAAGTCTCCAATGTTGATATTTCCTGATTGTTTTCCGCTCTTTTTATTTAAAAAGTTTAATCCTGCTTTTTTCGTTATGTTCTTAAAAGTTCCATTCCCATTATTTTCTAATAAACTGATAAATGGATATTCTGCAATTTTTATAATATCCAGATCTCCGTCATTATCATAATCAAAAGCCAGTACATCTCCTTTTCTTTGTGTTTTGGTAGTTTCACTTGTCGAGTCAACCGGGCTGGCAATCCAAAGATTACTTGTTTTTTGCAAATATATTTTATCTAATGTCCAATCGCTTAATAAAAAAACATCTGTGTTTCCATCATTATTAAAATCTGCAAAGATGGCCTTTCTGTTCCACCCTGAAAATTTAGGTGTTTCTATTGACTTATCCGAATGGAAATTTCCATATCCATCATTTATCATAAATAATATTTTACCTTTTTTCCTGATTTGTTGATAAAAAATTAATGCCATATCAAGGTCTCCATCAGAATCAATATCTGTAAAATTTATATTTTGTAACTGACGAGAAGTAAATTTATCTTGAAGGCTTATATGGAATTTTAAAAAGTAATTTTTATTGGTTTTCTTAAAAACATTAATAAAAAATTTATGATGATTATAATCTGAGGAAATAAGTTCCGGTTTAAAATCACCATCAAGATCAAAAGAATAGGTAAAATAACTGATAAAGGAAAAGTCATTTAAATTGGAAATATTTGTTACGTCTGAAAATTTATTATTTATGCCGTTTTGAAATAAATATGGATTACGTTTTTTTAATATGTTAAATAAAAGGATATCCTGGTACTTATTTCCGTATAGATTATCAATAATAATTCCCGGAGTTTGATTTTTATTTGAGATAAAATTCCAATAATAAGGATTTATATCCAAAGATGAATAATAATATTCAGGCCCACTTATACCTGATATGTCAGCTACATTATAAAAATAACAATGTTCTGTTGGTGATTCATAATATAAATTCCCTGACTGGTCTGTAATCATCAGAACTCCGTTTTCTAAAGTTTTAAATGACCTTAATTTTAAAGAATAAGGCACTTTATAGTCTTTATTGCTTTTTGTTTTGATATGATAAAAACCATTTCTTAAAATTTCAATGCTTGGATAAAAAAATCGGTCAGGCTTACTAATCTCATTATACTTATTTTGATAGCGATAATATACTTTGTGATTAGCAGTTTGTATGAAAAGAGTGTCACTTACAACTTTCATTTTTTTAATTAATTCTTTTCTGATTTCCTTCGGGACGTTATCTTTTTTAATGTTTTTACCATCCCAATAAAAAATTCCTTCGGATTTTGTTCCCAGCCATAACCTGTTATTGTATTTTTGAAAAACTGCAGAAAGTATGTGGTTGTTTATGGGTGACTTTATAGATGTCCATTTATTATTGTGATAATATGCTATTTGTCCAAAGTCCCCAATTATATATAAATTATTTTTAGCTTTTATTATTTGATGAAGAGGGTATGGTGAAATGTATTTATTTACGGTTATTTTGCCATCCTTTAATTCTAATAAATGTGTTTTCCAACCTTTATCTACAATGAGAAAAATAATTTTTTCGCCGGAATAATAAATGTCGGATATAGATCTGAAATTTTCTGCAATAAGATGTTTAGGCATTTTATATTGTTGCCATCTTCCATTTTTAAGGTGAGATATAACAAATTCATCATTTAATATCCATAGATCTTTAATGGATTTTCCTCCTATAATTCTCTTTATTTTAAAAGGAGTAGCAAATTTTTTCCACTGGACAGTAGTTTCTGCATTGAGTTGAAGTGTAATAAGAAAAATAAAAATTAGTATGAGATGTTTTCTTTTCATCTTTTAATAACATTATATTTTATTGGTCAGATGTAATTTATCAAAATTGAATGTTTATTCTTTTTTATGACTTAGAAATTATTGTATAATGGAGATTTCATGCTTTACAATTGTGGCTGTTTACGGAAACAGTGTGGAAACATACGTCTACAGATGTTCCTTCTTTTAAAATGTAAAAGTAAGTAAAAAAACTTAATTTACAAGTAGTTCTATAAAATGGTATAGTGGTTGCTCTGAAATAAGCATGATAAAAAAATACGTGTATGAATATGTATACTAAAACCATGTTTAAAATTTGCCCCGGATGTGATTATTTCTGTTTGAGTGATGAGAAAAATGAATATTGCCCTTTTTGTGGGGATAAATTAATAGATAAATGTCCCGTATGTGGCGAACCAATTACTACTCCTTATGCAAAATATTGTGCAAAATGCGGGAGCTTGTATCCGGGTAGAGAAGAAAAAAATGAAATAATAAAATAAAAATTTAGATAATTAAAACTATGAAAACAATTGCAATTTTATTTACAGCCCTTTTAATTACGGGTGTTTCTTTTGGCCAAATGAAGTATAAACCCAAAGTAGAGGTGGTAGTATTAGGACCTAAGAATCCTACTTTTGATGAATCCAGATTTCCTGATTTGCATTTTTACTATTTACCCGATATTAAGCTGAGTAAAAACGGAGGCATTTATGGGAAAGCTTCTAAAAACAAAAACAAGAATGCATGGTCATCGGCTCTGGGGATGGGTGCCACCTCTCATGCTGAAGTTTCTCAGAATTATACAGGAGAACCTGCTATTTTGGTCGAAAAGCCTATTATATCAGGAACCGCTTTCATTTTTGATAAGAACGGGCGTGCGAATGCCGAGTTGATTGGCACACGCGATATTTATTTTAACAATAAGACCCAATTTATGGTGGACTTCAGTAAAATGAAACGTAGTTGGGAATCCGAAACTTTTAGCAGTCTTATGAAATCGTTAGTGAAGAAAGGAGAGACCATGAAACCTCCGAAAAAATATAAAACTTCTCATCTTCTTGGAAAGAAAATTTATGCATTTCAAGTTCAGGATGCCTCCGGAAAGAAGTATGATATTCAAAATCTTACAAAAGGTAACCCGGCTACCTTAATGTACTTTATATACATCAATCCTGAATATGATTTTAACAAAGGAAAAGAAAGCGGCGCAGGTAAAAAAGGGAAAGATTATATGAACCAGGTAGCGCAAACCGTAGCTGCTGATAAGCAAATCACACCACTTTACAACCTGGAAGAGGGAATTTTCGGAAAGAGGATTGAACATTAAGAGATACTGTTATTATGAAAAAATCAATAGTCTTATTATTTGCCCTTATTTCGGCCGGATTGTCTTACGGCCAGATTGTTTCAACTTCTGCTGGCGGCAACTGGAGCAAGCCTGCTACCTGGGTGGGAGGGGTGGTTCCCAATGCCAATACAGATGTAATCATAAAGGGAACTGTTCTCCACAGCAATAAAAAAGATGCATGCCGCAATCTGACCATTAACGTGGGAGCAGTGCTTACCACCCTTTCTCCCCAAATGAATGGCTGGCCGTTGAACATTCACGGCAATCTGGTAAACAAAGGAACCATCAAAAACAATGATGCCGGCAACTGGCTGCAAATAGCCATTTACAGAGATTTTGTCAATGACGGTAAGTGTGTAAACTGGGGTGTTCACTTCAAAGGAGAGTCAGACCAAACCATCTCGGGAACCAAACCGTTTGGGCCGTATTTTATACAGATGCAAAACGAAAACAGTCTGATTGCCGGTTCTGACCTGGCTTTTCAGGGGGTTACCTTTCTTTTTTACAAGAAGAATAAATTCATTGTAAAACCGGACAAAACCGTTACCCTTTCCTATTCGGACACCCACAAACGGATAGATTTTTATATGCCAAAAGACAATTCAGCCCTTGATGTTCATTTTACCGGAGGCGGGAAAGTGATTGTCAAAGGAAAATACGATGTCAGTCAGGCGGTTTTTGAAGGTGTGAAATTGGTAAAAGAATAAAAATAAATAAAATTTGAAATCAAACATGAGTACTCACTAAAATTTTACTAAAATGAAAAAATTTATACTTTTTTGG
>WGGC01000093.1 GCA_015491905.1 Bacteroidales bacterium
GCTGTAATGGTTGTTGATGTAAACAAATACAGTATAAACAAATACTCTGTCAAAATTAAAATGGCTTCATCTGGTACTATTACAGTTGTAGCTCAAGGCAATGATGGTAAACTCTATGCTGCTCAAAAAACTTTAGATGTTGCTCTTGGTGGTTGTGAAGGGTAATCTTTTCACAAAAGCACGATAATTAAAAAATAATTTATTAAGGAAATAAAATGGCTGGAATTAAAGCAAAAGCAAAATTAAAAAATGGTGTTATATCTGTTAAAGCATTGATTAAAAATCCATCAATGACATACAATATGGCAGAGAAAAAAACGGGAAGTAGAGACAATGCAGACTTCGTAACTCACTTCAGTGCAACACTTAATGGTGAAACTGTAGCTGATTTTTCAACTTCTCAGTTTCTATCTAAAAACCCTATCTTTAAATTTGAATTTAAAGGTATCGGTGCAAAAGGCGATAAAATCAAACTTATTGCCATAAATAATCATGGTAAAACTTACAAAGGAAAAGCTAAAATTAAATAATTTTAGCTTCTTTCATATAGGAGCTTCTTGCTCCTATCATTCTTTCACTTTATATAGTTTTTACAAGATAAGTGCCTGACCATAATAAATGACAAGAGTGAAACAAAATAACTTATAAGGATAATTTATGAAAAGAAGAGATTTTTTTAAGACTTCTATCGCCGCTTCAGCTGCTATTTTAGGTACAACTGAATTATTAGCAGATACACATGAACCAAAAATTTATAAAGATATATCAAAGGTTAATTTTCCAGAAAAAGCTCCAATGATTGTGCATTCAGACAGACCACCATTATTGGAATCACCAATGTCAGTTTTTACGCGTGGAATTACTGAAAATGATAAATTTTTCGTAAGATGGCACCTTCCAGATATTCCACAACATATTGACCCAGATACATATACAATTACAATCAATGGTATGGTTAAAAAAGAGTTAAAAGTAACATTGAAGGAATTGAAAACAGCTTTTGAACAAGTAGAAGTAACTGCTGTACAACAATGTGGAGGAAACTCTCGTTCGGCATTTAGCCCTATAACAGGAGGTATCCAATGGGGTAATGGTGCTATGGGATGTGCAAAATTCAAAGGAGTAAGACTCCGTGATGTCTTGGATCTTGCTGGACTTAAAAAAGATGCAGGTTGGGTAGGTTTTAACGGCAGAGACACCCCTGCTTACTATAAAACACCAGATTTTGTCAGAGAACTTGCTATGGATGAACTTGAGGATAATGTAATCTTAGCTTATGAGATGAATGGCGAAGATTTTCCATATTTAAATGGTTATCCTGTTCGTCTTATTGTTCCAGGATATTATTCTGATAGTTGGGTCAAAATGTTAAGTACAATTACTGTATCAAATAAATACAAGCACCTCTTCTTTATGGACAAGGGGTATAGAATTGCAGATAATGCAACAGAGAGTGAAACACCAGATCATTTATATAAAACTACAAAACCTATTACAATTATGAATGTAAAATCAGTTATTGGTTTCCCTGAAAATGGAATGAAAATGTATCATAATTCTGAAATTGTTGTTCGTGGTGTAGCGTGGGATGATGGTGCTGGAATTAATAATGTAATGGTCTCTACTGATAATGGTAAAACATGGAACAAAGCCCTTCTAAAACAAGATAATGGGCGTTATGCATATACAGAATTTAGATATGCATTCAAACCTACTCAATATGGTAAATTGACTTTTATGGCAAAAGCAATGAATGTTTTAGGCGAAGAACAACCATTGTCAAAAGATATTGGATGGAATCGTGGTGGATACAAATATAATGGTATCGATGAAGTTACAGTAGAAATAATTTAAGGAAAAAAAATGAAAAAATTACTATTAATAACAATTCTATTGACTGGTTCTCTTTTTGCACAAGTTAAAGGTAATATTGAAATTCCTTACATCCCTTATAAAATTAAAACGGGCAAAGGTTCTAGTGTGGTTCAAGCGAATTGTTTAACATGTCACTCTTTTGGTTATGTTCTCAATATGGGAAAACAATCAAAATCTTTTTGGGAAGAAAAAGTACATAAAATGGTACACTCTTTTAAAGCACCTATTAAGAAAAAAGATCAAGTTATTATTGCAAACTATCTTTTTAAATATTACGGAAATGGTAAATTAAAATAAGTTTGATAGGGAGGAGTAGTTACTCCCCCTGATAATATTAAAAAAGGAAGTCACATGAATAA
>WGGC01000094.1 GCA_015491905.1 Bacteroidales bacterium
TATGAAAACTCCTGAACAAATGCACTTACAGAAAGAAATAAAAATTAGAACTTATAAATCAAAAAAACCACAAAAAGAAATTTCTTTCTGTGGTTTTAATTAAATTAATTAATTTTGCTAAAAACCTGTAACGGTTATTTAGGACTAGTCACATAAAGTATTTAAATCGGATACTTTTTGAAAATTTCTCCTGATTTCATTAAAATGTCAACATATTGAGCTCTACGATAGGCAAAGGGATCTTTAATATTCTTCATCGACAATTTTCCTTTGAAGTCTTCTAAAGTACCATATTGTTTATTTGCCATCCAAATTTCAATTTCTTCCAGCATTTTTGTAATCTGTTGTGGACCATTCTTATATAAAGTACTAACAACTTGCACAGCATCTGCTCCGGCAAGAATTTGCTTTATAACATCTTCGCCTGAGAATATGCCTGTATTTGCACAAACATTAGCATTAACTTCATTAAATAGCATTCCTGTAAATCTAAGTGGAAGACGCATATCCTGAGGTGAACTTAAATTATAAGGGAATTCCATTTTTTCTGTTTCAATATTGATATCCGGTTGAAACAGACGGTTAAAAAGAACAAACCCGTCTACACCTTTTTTGTCCATTTCTTTAAAAGTGTATAAAGGATTAGTATAAAAGCAACTTAATTTCACACTAACAGGAATATTAACGGCAGCTTTAACTCCTTCAATAACATCTAACTCTTCATTTAAAAAAGCACGGCCTTCTATGTCAAATTCATGGGTATTATTATAAAAATTGAGTTCCAAAGCATCAGCACCTGCATCTTCGAGTTTTTTTGCCCACTCATACCAAGTATCATCAAAAACAGCATTTAAACTTGCAATTAATGGAATATTTAATTCTTTTTTGGCCTCTTTAAAATTAAGTAGAAACTCATCCGGACCGGCTTCATAAACATCATGAGGAAAAATACTTGTCATTTCCGCATTCCGGTCTTCATATTGTTTCATGGATTCCTCCATGGTGAAATTTTCCAAATTAATTTGTTCCTCAAATAAGGATTTGTATACTATAGCAGCAGCTCCTGCATCTTCAAGTTTTTTTAAAATCCTTATATCTTTAACTAAATTACTGGCCCCAACTATAATAGGGTTTTTTAGTTCTAAACCTAAATATTTTGTTTTCATTTCCATAATCAATTTTTTAATGCGAAGATAATATACTTTTTAATAAAGAATTTAATATTTGGGTATTTTTTTGTGTTTTTAATCTGTAATCATTATAAATTAAAAAAATACCCTTGATTAATTTCCTAAATAAATATTAATGACAGGAAAATATGTAATTTCGCATAGCTGTAAAAAAAGTTCTTAAAATTTAGTATAATATTGAAATTCACATTATTATGATGTAAATTTCAGTTTGTTTTTACTATTTGAATATTTAAATCACAATTAATTTGCTAATTTTATAAAAAGTAAAATAATGAAAGGAAAGAAAAAGTTTATAACATGTGACGGAAATTATGCGGCCGCTCATGTTGCTTATATGTTTAGTGAAATTGCTGCTATTTATCCTATTACACCTTCCTCTCCAATGGCGGAGCATACAGATCAATGGGCTGC
Organism: Bacteroidales bacterium; assembly: GCA_015491905.1. Taxonomy (GTDB): domain Bacteria; phylum Bacteroidota; class Bacteroidia; order Bacteroidales; family F082; genus Sulfidibacterium. The sequence continues at coordinate 1,605 of WGGC01000094.1, forward strand.
TTATGGACGAAAAAACATATTGGGAGAAACAGTTAAAGTTGTTGAAATGCAATCTGAAGGAGGTGCTTCCGGTGCCTTACATGGTTCTTTACAAGCTGGAGCTTTAGCTACAACATTTACTGCTTCACAGGGGTTATTACTAATGATACCTAATATGTATAAGATCTCTGGTGAATTATTGCCGGCAGTTTTTCATATTGCCGCAAGAAGCCTTGCTGCCCAAGCATTATCTATTTTTGGTGATCATAGCGATGTTATGGCTGCCAGAAATACCGGGTTTGCTATGCTCGCAACTGGTAGTGTTCAGGAAATAATGGATTTGGCTGCTATTCCTCATTTTGTTTCTTTGAGATCCAGAGTGCCTTTTATGCATTTTTTCGATGGCTTTAGAACTTCTCATGAAATACAAAAAGTAGAATACTTTGAAATTGATGATTTAAAAGATTTGTTTCCATGGGAAGATTTAGATAAATTTAGGAACAATGCTTTAAATCCGGAACATCCTGTTACTCGTGGTACAGCTCAGAATCCTGATATTTATTTTCAGGCCAGAGAAGCAGCCAATCGTTTTTATACTCCTGTTCCGGATATGGTTGAGGAATATATGCAAGAAATATACAAACGTACAGGTAGAGAATATCATCCTTTTACATATTATGGTGATCCGGAAGCTGAACATGTTGTTGTAGCTATGGGGTCTGTAACCGAAACTATTAAAGAAACAGTAGATTATTTAAATCGTAACGGTGAAAAGGTTGGGATGTTATCAGTTCATCTTTATAGGCCTTTTTCTGTTAAATATTTTATGAAAGCTCTTCCTAAAACGGTAAATCGTATTGCTGTTTTAGACAGGACCAAAGAGCCAGGTGCAAATGGCGAACCTTTGTATCTTGATATTACAGAAGCTTTTTACGGAAGAAAAGATCAACCAATTATTGTAGGAGGACGTTATGGCTTAAGCTCCAAAGATACTACTCCGGCTCAAATAATTAGTGTATATAACAATCTGAAACAACCAGAACCAAAAAATCATTTTACTGTTGGTATTGTTGATGATTTAACTTTTACCTCATTACCATTAATTCCTGAAATAAGTACTACTTCGGAAGATACATATGAAGCCAAGTTTTATGGAATAGGTTCCGATGGAACAGTTGGGGCTAATAAAAACTCTATTAAAATTATTGGGGATTCAACAGATAAATATGCACAGGCTTATTTTGCCTATGACTCACGAAAATCGGGTGGAATAACTATTTCTCACTTACGTTTTGGAGATAACCCCATAAGAGCAACATATCTGGTTAAAACTCCCGACTTTGTAGCATGTCATGTACCTGCTTATCTTAATAAATATGATATGCTTGATGGTTTGAAAAAGAATGGTACTTTTTTACTTAATAGTATTTGGGATGAGGAAGAAACTAAAAAAAGGCTCCCCGACCATATGAAAAAGTATATGGCAGATAATAGTATTAACTTTTATATTATTAATGCTACTAAAATTGCCAGCGAATTAGGATTAGGTACACGTACAAATACCATTATGCAATCTGCTTTCTTTAAGGTTTCGGAAGTCATACCTTATGAAGAAGCTGTTGAAAAAATGAAATCATTTATCTTAAAAACATACGGACGAAAAGGTGATGATATTGTGCAGATGAACTATAAAGCTGTTGATGCAGGTGGCGCAGTTCAGAAAATTGAAATTCCTTCAGAATGGTCTGCATTAAAGGATGAAAATAAAAATGAAGAAGAAGATGCTCCTGCATTTATTAAGGAAGTTGCTCGTCCGATAGACCATCTTAAAGGTGACGACCTTCCGGTAAGTGCTTTTGAAGGTAGAGAAGATGGGACTTTCCCTCCGGGAACCGCTGCTTTTGAAAAAAGAGGTGTTGCTGTTGAAGTTCCGGAATGGCTTGGTGAATATTGTATTCAGTGTAATCAATGTGCATATGTTTGTCCTCATGCTGCTATTCGTCCTTTCCTGGTTAATGAAGAAGAAGAAAAAAATGCTCCTGATGATATGTTGTTCCTGGAAACAAAAGGTAAATTAAAACCATTAAAATACAGAATTCAGGTTAGTGTTTTGGATTGTACCGGTTGTGGCAGTTGTGCAGATGTTTGTCCGTCACCGACAAAGTCATTAGTGATGGAGCCAACAGATTCACAAATTAAAGAAATTAAAAATTGGGATTATCTTATTAATAATGTCACAGATAAAACTGTTGATGGTACTGTTGATAAATTTGTTAATGTTAAAAACAGTCAGTTTGCACAACCATTATTTGAGTTTTCCGGAGCATGTGCCGGATGTGGTGAAACTCCATATATTAAAGCCGCAACTCAATTATATGGCGACCGTATGATGATTGCAAATGCTACCGGTTGTTCTTCAATATACGGTGGTTCAGCACCTTCTACACCATATACCGTAAATGCACAAGGACAAGGACCGGCATGGGCTAATTCCTTGTTTGAAGACAATGCGGAATATGGTATGGGAATGGCTACCGCTGTGAAAAAAATGCGTGAACGTATTGCGAATTTAATGTCTGAAGATATTAAGAATGGAATTAGTGGAGAGAGAAAAGAAGCTTTTGATAATTGGTTGTCAACAATGGATGATGGAGAAGCTTCAAAAGCGGCTTCGGCAAAAGTTGTAGAAGTATTAAAAAATGCTAACGACGAAACGGCAAAAACTATTATGAAGCTTGAACAATATCTGGTAAAGAAATCATTATGGATTATTGGCGGAGATGGTTGGGCTTATGATATCGGATATGGCGGTGTGGACCATGTGTTAGCATCCGGAGAAGATGTAAACTTATTAGTCCTTGATACTGAGGTGTATAGCAATACCGGTGGACAGGCTTCCAAAGCTACTGCCACAGGTGCTGTTGCTCAATTTGCTTTTGCCGGTAAAGAAGTTCGTAAAAAAGATTTAGGTGCAATTTATATGACCTACGGATATGTTTATGTTGCACAGGTTGCTATGGGTGCTAATTATAATCAGTTTTTTAAAGCACTGAAAGAAGCTGAGGAATATCCCGGCCCATCTCTTATTATTGCATATTCTCCTTGTATTGCTCATGGATTAAGAAATGGAATGAATCGTTCACAGCACGAAGAGAAACTTGCTGTTGAATCTGGATATTGGACTATGTATCGTTACAATCCATTATTGGAAAAAGAAGGTAAAAACCCATTTCAACTGGATTCAAAAGAACCTGATTTTGATAAATTAAAAGAATTTCATGATTTGGAAGTGAGATTTGCTTCTTTAAAGAAAACTTTCCCCGAAAGGGCTCAGGAACTTGAAAAATATGCATTGCAAAATGCAAAATGGCGGTATAACTTTTATAAACGTCAGGCATCTTTAGATTTTTCTAAAGACCTTTAAAAAAGTAGTGTTCTAATTAAAAAAAAGCGGCTTTATTAGCCGCTTTTTTTATGGGGTTATTCATTCATCAATGATTCTATTTCTTCAATCTCAATTGGGAAATCAGACATTAAATCTATAGGTTCATTATTTGTTATTAATATGTCATTTTCAATTCTAATGCCAATATTTTCTTCATTAATATATAATCCTGGTTCGCAAGTTAAAATCATTCCGGGTTGTAAAACTTCATATTTTGATCCTACATCGTGAACATCTAATCCCAGGAAATGGGTTGTTCCATGCATAAAATATCTTTTATAAGCCGGGTTCGATAAATCCTGGTTTTTGACTTCCTGCTTAGTTAACAGGCCTAGTTTAACTAATTGTTGTTCCATTAACTGATTTGCCGCATCATTAATATCATTAATTGTACTTCCCGGAATATACAATTTTTTAACTTCTTTCATTACAGATAAAACTGCCGAATAAAGTTCGCGCTGCCTCTTATTAAATTTTCCATTAACAGGTATCGTCCTGGTTAAATCGGCAGCGTAATTTGCATATTCGGCGCCAAAATCCATTAAAATTAAATCCCCTCTTTTTAGCTTTTGATTATTTTCAATATAGTGAAGAACACATGCATTTTTTCCAGAAGCAATAATTGGGGCATAACTATGACCATTTGCCCGGTTTTTAATAAATTCACGAGTAATTTCAGCTTCCAATTCAAATTCCCATAATCCAGGACCTGTTACACGTAAAACTTTTCTCAAAGCTTTATTCGTTATTTCACATGCTTGCTTTATCAAATCTATTTCTTCATTGCTTTTAACTAATCGTTGTTTTGTTAAAAGGGGTGCAGATCTATAATATTTATGGAATGGAAAGTTATTTTTTATTTCTCTGCCAAATCTCATTTCACGGGTTTCAACTTCTGGAATAAATTTTGGATATTCATTGGAGTTTAAATAAACATTGTTTTGATAACTCATAGCTTCTTTTAGAGATACATCAAAATCTTCCAGCCAGTAAATGTTTTTTATACCTGATATTTCCCGAACTTCTTCAAAGTTGTATTTATGGCCTTCCCATATTTCAAGGGTAGGATTGCTATGTAATATAAATATAGCTTCACGTAAATTTTTATTGGGACAATCAGGCGATAGCAGAAGAATACTTTTTTCTTGCTCTATGCCTGTAAGATAAAAAAAATCTGACTGTTGTCGAAATGAAAAATATTGATCACCATTACGAGGATATTGATCGTTGGAAAAAAATACTGCTAATGAATTTTTTTTCATCTGCGAAATAAAATTCTTTCTGTTGTTTTTGAACAAGTTATAATTAATTGGTAAGTATCTCATGATTTGAATATTTAAATTTGATATAAATTAACAATATCATATAGGTTTTTTTCCATAGTTTAATACCTTTGTGGGGTAAATTTTTACAAATTTAATTAATTAGGTTATATCTTATCTATAAATTTTTTGATTATGAGTAGTAAACCTTTCTATTCTTCCATCACGAAAAAAATTATTATGTCGTTGATGGGTTTTTTTTTACTAACGTTTTTGTTGGTACATGTAAGTCTAAACTCTTTATTACTTTTTAATAAAGAATGGTTTAATGCCGGAGCCCATTTTATGGGATCTACATGGTATATTCAAGCTTTTCAATGGGTATTGTTTGCCGGTTTTGCAATACACATTTTTTATGCATTTGTTTTGCAAATCCAAAATTGGATGGCCCGCCCTACTGGGTATAAAAGAAGAGCTGCAATGGAGCAATCTCCTTTTTCCAGGTACATGATTTATACCGGAACAATTATTCTGATTTTTTTAATTATCCATTTGGGTAATTTCTTTTTTGTAAAAATGGGATGGATTGGTAATGGTGTTCCTTTAACAGCTAATGGTGAAGAAGATATGGCACAGCTTGTTATAAACCTTTTTAGTCATGGTGGTTATGTGGCTTTTTATGTGGTTATGATATTTTTGATGGGATTTCATTTAGATCATGCTTTACAATCCGCATTTCAGTCTTTAGGATTAAATCATCCTACATATTGGGGTTTTATTAAAGGACTTAGCCGTGTTTATGCTATTGTAATTACGTTAGGATTTATCATTATTCCATTGTTTATTTATTTTAAAAACGTTTAGCCTTATGACAAAAATAGACTCAAAAGTTCCAAAAGGCCCGTTGGCTGAAAAATGGACTATTTATAAAGAACATCAAAATCTTGTAAACCCTGCTAATAAAAGGAAAATTGACATTATTGTTGTAGGGACCGGCCTTGCAGGTGGTGCTGCTGCTGCCAGTTTAGGAGAGATGGGTTTTAATGTTAAAGTTTTCTGTATCCAGGATTCTCCAAGACGTGCTCATAGTATTGCTGCTCAAGGTGGTATTAATGCAGCAAAAAATTATCCTAATGATGGTGATACAATATACAGATTGTTTTATGATACAATTAAAGGGGGCGATTATAGATCACGTGAAGGTAATGTTTATAGGCTTTCTCAGGTAAGTAATAATATTATTGACCAGTGTGTTGCCCAGGGAGTTCCATTTGCACGCGAATACTCAGGTTATCTGGCAAATCGTTCTTTTGGTGGAGCTTTGGTATCTCGTACTTTTTATGCCCGTGGACAAACCGGACAGCAGTTATTATTAGGAGCATATGGAGCTTTAAGTAAAGAAATTAAAAGAGGCTCGGTGAAACTGTTTACCCGTCGTGAGATGGTAGATTTGGTTTTAATGAAAGATGGCCGTGCAAGAGGAATAATTGTTAGAAACCTTCATACCGGAGAATTAGAGAGGTATGGTGCTCACGCAGTTTTGTTGGCAACAGGTGGTTATGGAAATGTGTTTTTTCTTTCTACTAATGCCATGACTTCGAATGGTAGTGCAGCATGGAGAGCATATAAAAGAGGAGCTTACTTTGCTAACCCTTGTTTTGTGCAAATTCATCCAACATGTATTCCTGTCCACGGTGATTACCAATCGAAACTTACGCTTATGAGCGAAAGTCTGAGAAACGATGGTAGGATATGGGTGCCAAAGAAAAAAGAAGATGCCGAGAAAATAAGAAAGGGAGAACTTTCTCCAAATGATATTTCTGAAGAAAACCGCGATTATTATCTTGAAAGGAGATATCCTGCTTTTGGAAATCTTGTTCCTCGTGATGTGGCTTCCAGAGCTGCAAAAGAACGTTGCGATGCGGGTTATGGTGTTGGAAAAACCGGCTTAGCCGTTTATCTGGATTTAAGCGATGCTATCAATAGGCTTGGAAAAGATGTCATTGAGGCTCGTTACGGTAATTTATTTGATATGTATGAGCGAATTGTAGATGATAATCCTTATAAGACTCCTATGATGATTTATCCTGCAATTCATTACACAATGGGTGGGCTTTGGGTAGATTATGAGCTTCAATCTAATATTCCCGGCCTTTTTGTTGGTGGTGAAGCTAATTTTTCTGATCATGGAGCAAATAGATTAGGAGCATCAGCTATAATGCAAGGTTTATCAGATGGCTACTTTGTTCTTCCATATACTATGCAAAACTATTTAGCTGACCAAATTACCGTTGGTCCAATTCCTACTGATACAGTTGAATTTGATGAAGCTGAAAAATCAGTTAGAGAAAGAATTGATAACTTGATGTCCATTAAAGGTTCTGAAACTGTTGATTCTTTTCATAAACGGCTGGGTCATATTATGTGGGATTATGTTGGAATGGCTCGTACAAAAGAAGGTTTGGAAAAAGCAATTCATGAGATTCAAGAGCTTCGAAAAGAATTTTATTCAAAAGTTGATGTCCCCGGTAACCCTAATGGCATTAATTTAGAATTGGAAAAAGCCTTACGTGTTTCCGATTTCCTTGAATTGGGTGAACTTATGGCACGTGATGCCTTACATCGTAACGAGTCTGCCGGTGGTCATTTCCGTTTGGAATATCAAACTCCGGAAGGCGAGGCTCTTAGAAATGATAAAGACTTTATGTATGTGGCAGCATGGGAATATCAAGGAGATGATAAAGAACCCAAATTGAATAAGGAAGAGCTGGAATATGAAAATATTGAAGTGAAACAAAGAAACTATAAAACAACTTAGTTATCTAACATATTAAAATTTAAAATAATGAATTTAAAATTAAAAATATGGCGTCAGGCTTCACCACAAGCTAAAGGAAAATTTGTTGATTACGAAGCAAATAATATTTCTGAAGACGCTTCTTTTCTCGAAATGATCGATATACTTAATGATGAACTGATTGAAAAGGGTGATGATCCTATTGCTTTTGATCATGATTGTCGTGAAGGTATTTGCGGAATGTGTAGTATGTTTATTAATGGGCATCCACATGGTTCACAAAAAGCAACGACTACCTGTCAGTTGCACATGAGAAAATTCAAAGATGGCGAAACAATTGTTGTTGAACCATGGAGAGCAAAACCTTTTCCTGTAATTAAAGATCTTGTGGTTGACCGATCTGCATTTGATGAAATTATTCAAAGTGGAGGTTATATTTCTACAACTACCGGTGGCGTACCTGATGCAAATTCAATACCAATACAAAAAGAACATGCCGATTTAGCAATGGATGCTGCTGCATGTATTGGTTGCGGAGCCTGCGTTGCAGCTTGTAAAAATGCTTCTGCCATGTTGTTTGTTTCTGCCAAAGTTTCACAGTTTGCTTTGTTGCCACAAGGAAAAGTTGAAGCTAAAGACAGGGTGAAATCTATGGTCGCTAAAATGGATGAATTAGGTTTTGGTAATTGTACCAATACTTATGCTTGCGAAGCTGAATGTCCAAAAGAAATTTCTATCACTAATATTGCCAGAATGAATCGTCATTTTATTGGTGCAAAATTAGGGTAAAGCCTGTTTTTAATGATATTTTTAAAGGTGTTGCGATTTTTTGTAACACCTTTTTTGTATATTTTAAGGAGAAATATTTGCTACTTTTGACTAGAAAAAATATTCGATGCAGTTTAAAGATATAATAGGACAACAGTCTGTTAAAAATAAGTTGATTAAAGCCTTCAGGGAAAAAAGAGTTCCTCATACGCAATTGTTTATTGGACAGGAAGGCTCCGGAACATTGGCATTAGCTGTTGCTTATGCTCAGTTTTTAAATTGTAACCATAAACAAGGTGGCGATAGTTGCGGTACTTGCTCTTCATGTATAAAATATCAAAAATTAGCTCATCCGGATTTGCATTTTATTTTTCCAACAGCAAAAAATGAGAAAATTAAAAAAGACCCCCAAGCAAATCTTTTTATGAGCGACTGGCAGTCTTATTTTTTATCAGTTGATGGTTATGTGTCGCAGTCGGGTTGGTATCAACATTTGAATCTTGGAGGGAACAAACAGGGAAGTATATATATTAGAGATGCAAATGATATTGTAAAGTCATTAAGTTTTAAGCCTTATGAAAGTGATTATAAGGTAATTATTATTTATCTGGCTGAGAAGTTAAATATAACTGCGGCAAATAAATTATTGAAAAGTCTGGAAGAGCCACCTGAAAATTCATTAATATTTCTTGTTGCAGAAAAGTATGAACTAATTTTACCCACTATACGCTCCCGAACCCAAATTGTTAAAGTCCCACTTATAAATTCTGTAGATTTAAAAGGAGCATTAAGAAATAAATTTCCGGGAAATTTTAATGAAGAAAACCTGGATAATATTGTAAACCTTGCTAATGGGAATTGGAATAGAGCCCTGGAGGCATTGGGGAGTGTAGAAGTGAGAGAGTTTAATTTTTTAAAGTTTAGAGAGTGGATGAGAATTTGCTATAAACCTGATGATTATTTATCTTTTAGTAAGTTGATTCAGGAGTTGTCTCGAATGGGAAGGGAAAAACAAAAAAGCTTTCTTAATTATGGGTTATATGTAGTTCATAATACACTTTTAATAAATGAGAAATTAGATTCCAAAGTTGTTGCTGATAAAACAGAAATAAACTATTTTAAAAACTTCTCACCCTTTATAAATGATGTAAACCGTGTAAAATTTTACCGGATATTAAATGAATCGATTTATCATCTGGAACGAAATGTTAATCCAACGGTTTTATTTACACGTTTGTCTTTTCAAATTGTTAACTTTTTAAAAGAAGGGAAGACACGGTTGGTCTCAAAAAAATAATCATATCACTATTTTTATTACCATTTAATGATACAATTTCATTTAACTCATGTACTATAAATAAAAAAAGTTAGAATGTTTTATAAAATTTCTACTTTTGCTTTACTTTAAAATGAAAATTATAATGAATCAAGATAAAATAGATATTATTTCAATTGATAAAAAGCCTAGCATGCCAGGCTGTTGTTTAACAGGAGTAGAACTACCACCCGGTGTTACTCTTGATAAGTCCAGATGCTGTAAATTAAATTCCTATGACTGGTTAAAAGATATTGATTTGCCTGCAGGGCAAAATAATGAAACTTATGTTGAAGTCAGGTTTAAAAATGGAAGAAAAGACTTCTACATTTGTCCCGATGAACTAAAATTGCAAAAGGGAGAAATTGTAGCTGTTGAAGCAAATCCGGGTCACGATATTGGTATTGTCGAATTAACAGGGGCAGCTGTTTTATTGCAAATGAAAAGAAAGAAGTTTGATCCTAAAAAAAGTACTCCGAAGAAAGTTTATCGTTATGCTCGCCCAAATGATGTTGAAAAATGGTTTGAGGTGATTGGCATGGAAGATTCCGCCTTAATTAAATCAAGGGTTATATCAAACAACCTGGGTTTAGAAATGAAACTAAATGATATTGAGTATCAGGGAGATAAGACTAAAGCAATATTTTATTATACTGCTAATGAAAGGGTAGATTTCAGGCTTCTTATTAGAAAATTAGCTGATGAATTTCGTGTACGTATTGAAATGCGTCAAATTGGTGTCAGACAGGAAGCTGCCAAATTGGGTGGAATTGGTTCTTGTGGTCGAGAACTTTGTTGTTCATCATATATGAGTTCATTTAAAAGCGTATCTACTAATGCTGCCAGAGTTCAGCAACTTTCCTTAAACCCTCAAAAACTTGCCGGCCAGTGTGGGAAATTGAAATGTTGCTTAAATTATGAGTTGGATAACTATCAGGATATTCTTAAAACATTTCCTGATAATAAAATACAGCTTAAATCTAAAAAGGGTAATGCCTATCATCAAAAAAGTGATATTTTTCAAAAAGTTATGCTTTATGCCTATGTAAATGATAGTAAAAACATGCTTGTAATTCCTGTTGATGATGTAAAAAAAATTATTGATATGAATAAAAAGGGAATTTTACCGGAAGATCTGGACCGTTTTGCACAACATACTGAACAAAATGCTGAAGATGATTCCTATGATAATGGAAATAATTTTACACCAATAATATAATCATTTGCAAATAGACAATATAAAGTTGCGTTAAATAATGAAAAGTATTAAAAATTTTATTTTTTTAACTTTTTTAGGTTTTATCATCCTATTTTCTTCATGTGACAGGCATGTTTTGATAGATAAAAGCATGGTAATAAATGGAGTATGGCCAAAAGATAAACCCGGAATCTTTAAGGTGGAAGTAACAGACACTTCAAAATTATATAATTTTTATTTGAATATCCGGCATAACAACAATTATAGGTTCAGTAATTTATATGTATTTTTGCAAACCCGTTTTCCTAACAAAAATATTTCTCGCGATACATTGGAGATAGTCCTGGCAAATAAAGATGGAAAATGGCTTGGAAAAGGATGGGGAAATATTAAAGAGGATATAATTGTATTAAAGAAAAATCTTAGATTTCCTATAAAAGGAGAGTATGAATTTGTTTTTTGGCAAGGAATGCGTAAAGATACACTGAAAGGGATCGAAGATATTGGAATAAGAATTCAACAAGTTAAATAGACTATTTTTCGTTAGAGATATGACTAATAAAAATCAAAAAAAATCAAAAAAGTTCTTTAACTATATTACAAAGTTCTGGTTATTGTATTTATTGGGACTTATACTTGTTGTGTTATTTTTCTATGGTATCATTAATCAATATTTTGGTCCGATGCCTTCGTTTAAGCAGTTGGAAAATCCGGAAAGTGCACAAGCTTCTGAAGTTATTTCTGCTGATGGAAAAATACTTGGGTCTTATTATATTGAAAACAGATCTAACGTTAATTATCAACAAATATCTCCTTATCTTATTAATGCATTGATTGCAACCGAAGATGTTCGCTTTGAAAAGCATTCGGGTATAGATGACAGGGCTCTTTTAAGAGTGGTTTATGGATTGGTAACCGGAAAAAATAAAGGTGGTGGAAGTACAATTACTCAACAACTTGCTAAAAACCTTTTTCCGCGAGGAAGGTTAAATAAAATTCAGCTTGTCGTGCGTAAGTTTAAAGAATGGGTAACCGCTGTTAAGCTGGAGCGTTATTATTCAAAAGAAGAAATAATAACCATGTATCTGAATACAGTGTTTTTTGGACATAACGCTTATGGGATAAAATCTGCAGCTAAAACTTTTTTTAATAAAGAACCGGACTCTTTAAATTTGCAGGAATCTGCCCTTATGGCCGGAGTTGTAAATCGCCCAACGCACTATAGTCCTATTTTACATCCTAAATGGGCTATGAAAAGAAGAAATCTTGTTTTAGCTCAAATGTATAAGTACGGCTATATTTCCAGGCATGTAATGGATTCTGTTCAAAAATTACCGCTTGGTGTTGAAAGATATGGTTTACAAAATCATAATACCGGTGAAGCCAGATATTTCCGTGAATTTTTAAGAGAAAAAATGAATAGGTGGTGTAAAACACATCTTAAAACTAATGGAAAACCTTATAACCTTTATAAAGATGGGCTTAAAATATATACTACTATTGATTCCAGAATGCAAAAATATGCTGAACAAGCTGTAAAAGAGTATTTATCAAAAGTTTTACAACCTGAATTTTTTGAACATTGGAAAGGTAAACCCAATGCCCCATTTGACTTTCACGGTACTCCTGAGCAAATAAAGCAACAGGTAGATGCTATTTTAACCCAGGCAATGAAAAGAACTGAAAGGTATAGAAAGCTTAGAAAAGAAGGTGCGCCTATGGATTCTATTATTAAGTCGTTTAATACCCCTGTTAAAATGAAGGTGTTTTCATGGCATGGCGATATTGATACTGTTATGACTCCAATGGACTCTATACGTTATTTTAAATCATTTTTGTTGGCTGGATTGATGTCTATGGAAACAACTACAGGATTTGTGAGAGCTTATGTTGGTGGTATTGATTTTAAATATTTTAAATATGATCATGTAACCCAAGCTAAAAGACAAGTGGGTTCTACTTTTAAACCATTCCTTTATACCCTTGCCATGCAGGAAGGAGAGTATAGTCCTTGCTTTAAATTGCCAAATATACCTTACAGTGTTCCCCTTCCGGATGGTAAATACTGGACTCCTGAAAATTCCGACTCGAAACTGGTTGGCAAAGAAGTAACATTAAAATGGGCATTGGCAAATTCTAATAATTGGATATCAGCTTGGTTGATAAGAAGATTTTCGCCTCAGTCAGTTATACAAATGGCTAGAAATATGGGGGTTACTTCCTATATTCCGGCTGTTCCTGCTATTGCTCTCGGAACACCCGACATCTCCCTTGCCGAGATGACCGGAGCCATGAACACCTTTGCTGATAAAGGGGTTTTTATTAAACCTGTTTATGTTACTAAAATTGAAGATAAAAATGGTAATGTTTTGCAACGCTTTGTTCCTGAGAAAAAAGAAGCTATGAGTGAGATTACCGCCTATAAGATGATAAAATTACTTGAAGGTGTCGTGGAAAGCGGTACAGGGATACGGCTCAGGTATAGATATGGTTTCCGTAATCCGATAGCCGGTAAAACAGGTACAACACAAAATCAATCGGACGGCTGGTTTATGGGAATTGTGCCAAAACTTACAACAGGGGTTTGGGTAGGTGCTGAAGACCGCTCTGTTCACTTTAGGTCGATTAAACTTGGTCAAGGTGCAAATATGGCTCTTCCAATATGGGCAATTTATATGAAAAAAATATATGCAGATCCAGCTTTTGGTATTCGTAAAAGTGATCATTTTGCAAAACCACTTAAAAATATTGATATCGAATTTAATTGTGCTAAATATGATAAACTTCATAAAAAAAATGTTCCTGAAACAGAAACGGATCATTTCTAAAAATTAGTAATCGTCTAATTATGTGTTATGAAGTAATTTAATTAGTTTAATTTTATTTAAAAACTTCTAAATATTGTTTTTAGAAGTTTTTAAGTATATTTGTATAGCTATAATTATTCTAAATGATACGGAAGAGACTTGGTGACAATATGAAACCTATTCATAATTTAATAATGGTTTTAACCATTATTTTTGTGTTTTTAGTAAACACTTCTTATGTAGTATATGCCAGCTCTAATAATCCGGACTCTGTTCATTTCAGGCAACTCTTAACATCAGCAAAAAAACATGCAAATAATCTTAACTTGGCATTGCTTGAGTTGGATACTGCTTTACAGATTGCAAAAAAGCAGAATAATAAAAAAGAAATTGCAGCTGTTTTTATTGAACGTGGGACAATTCTGCAACAAAATAATTTATTGGGACAAGCAGATACTTCTTTAATAAAAGCAAGATCCATATTATCTCCTTATGAAAAATCAAAAAACTATCTCTTTTTATTAAAAAAACTGGCAATAGTTAATTATTATTTGGGAAATAATAAGGTGATTTTAAAATATACACTCGAAGGACTTAATCTGGCAAAGGAAATGAAGGATACTCTTTTGCAAGGCACATTTAATAATATTTCAGGAATTGCAATGGATGCAATGGGAAATAAACCGTTAGCACTTGAGTATTATTTGAATGCTTTAAAAGTTTTTGAACTTCTGGATGATAAAGAAAAAATTGCAAGTGTTGAAACAAATATAGCCATAATATATCAAGATCTGGGATTCTTAAAAAAAGCAGAGTCGAGTTATCAAAAAGTATTAAAAACAGCTAAAGATATACACGATACAACACTTCTATCTGCATCATATAATAATTTAAGTAATATTTATGCAAGTAGAGATGAATATAAAAAGGCTTTGCAATATATTGAAATGTCACTTGCATTAAGCCGAAAGCAAAAAGATTTGTATGCTGTAGCCAATTGCTTAAATAATGTTGGTGATATTTATTTTCATTTAAAAGAATGGGATAGCTCTTTTAGGTATTATCAGTCAGCATTTAACATGGCTAAAAAAATATCAGATAAAAGAACAATGGCATTGACCTTATTAAACCTTGCAGATTATTATAAACATAAGAATCAAACTACAACCGCTGGTAAATATGCTCAAAAATCTCTTATGTTGATGAAGAACGGAAAGGGAAATGTTCTTGATAAGATTGCTGCAATGAAATTACTTACTGACTTGTATGTATTGCAAAAGCAATATAAAAAAGCATATTCTTTAGTTAAAAATTATACTGAACTAAAAGATAGTCTTTATCAAAAAGAAAAAGAAAATCAAATAAATGCAATAGAAACCCGTGCAGAAATGTTGAAAAAAAATAAAATTATTCAACTGGAAAAGGAAAAGAGAAAACGGGTAGAGGCATATTTTATTATAGCTATTCTTCTGGCACTTTTTGTTATAATGCTTTTAATTTTTTGGATTCAAAAACGAAAATTTAAAACCAGAGAGCTATCACGACAAAAATTCTTTCTCGATACACTATTGGAAGAATCTGAGGGGCACGTTGTTGTTGCAGATGAAAATGGAAATAGTACATATCTTAGTTCATCATATTTAAAATCTTTTGGCCGTATAAATCAAGAGCGCCTTGGACATTCTATTTTTGATTTCATACATCCCGATGACCTTCCGGAATTATTAAAAGCAATGGAATCTCTTAAAAAAAATACTGTTGTGAAAAAGAATATATTTTTTCGCTTAAAAAACAGTAAAGGAGAATACCGTGTTATGAGGGGTACAGCTAAGAAAATTGAAAATCACCCTGATTTAAAAGGTTATATTATTAATTTTTGGGATGTTACCGAAACACAAGAAGCTGAAAAGGCGTTACGTGAAAGTGAAGAAAAATATAGAAATATTTTTAATGCTTTCCCGGATATTTATTTCCGTGTTAATAATAAAGGAATTATTTCTGAAATTAGCCCTTCTGTCACCAAAATAACAGGATACCTTCCACAAGAGGTTCTTGGTAAACCTGTTGGATCTTTTATTCATTCTGTTGTGGGCTGGGAAAAAGCTCAGACCTTATTTTTTAAATTAAGAAAACTTACCGACTATAATATTGATTTAATAGGAAAGGATAATAGAAGAATTCATTGTTCAATGAATGGCAGGGTGGTAAAATTAAACAATGGTGAACATGCCGGCTTTGAAGGAACACTGAGAGATATAACACAACGGGTAGAAGCTGAGAGAAAATTACATCAATCCGAGCAAAGACTAAAAGAAGCAAATGATACTAAAGATAAATTATTATCCATAATAAGTCATGATTTAAGAGGCTCTGTTGGAACACAAAAAGAAATTTTATCTATGGTGACAGAAGAAATGGATAGCTTTTCTAAAGATGAAATTCTTTTATTGATAAAAACAATTAAAAATTCTGTGGATTCCACTTATGCGATGATTGATAATTTACTTTCATGGGCCAGGTTAATGAGGGATAAAATTGAACCTGTAAGGAAGAGTAGTGAATTATTTCCAATTATTACATCAGTTTTTGAATATTTAAAAAAACAAGCAGAAGAAAAGCAGATAAAATTATTTTTTGAAGGAAATAAAAAGGTTAAAGGCTTTTTTGATCCCAACTTAATGGAAATTATTTTAAGAAACCTGATTGTGAATGCAATAAAGTTTTCCTATCCCGGAAATGATATAAAAGTGATTGTTAACGAAGATGCTGACAAGATAAAAATTTCTGTTGAGGATAAAGGAGTAGGAATGACTAATGAGGATATACAAAAAATATTCTCACAATCTGGAAGAATTGAGTCTAAACCAGGTACTAACAGAGAAAAGGGGACTGGTCTTGGATTGATTATTGTTCGGGAATTTATTGCATTGAATAAAGGTGAACTTTCAATAGAAAGTGAAAAAGGAAAGGGTACACGTTTTACTTTTACCGTTCCCGTTCAGGAAAATAATAAATAATGTTCTACTGAATTCTGTTGGATTCTATTATCTTTGTCAGCAGTAGAAAATAATGGCAGCCCTGATATGATAAAATACCCCATGGTTGACCTTAAAGGTCAATATATTAAAATTAAATCTGAAATAGATAGTGCGATTTCAAAAGTAATTGATGAGGCAAAGTTTATAAAAGGACCTCAGGTAAAATCTTTTAATAATAGTCTTGCCGATTACCTGAAGGTTAAGCATGTAATTTCATGTGGAAACGGTACTGATGCCTTGCAGCTTGCATTAATGGCACTGGAACTTAAACCCGGCGATGAGGTAATTACAACTCCTTTTACTTTTATTGCTACTGCTGAAGTTATTGCCTTGTTAAACCTAAAACCTGTATTTGCAGATGTTCTCCCTGATACTTTTAATATAGATCCTGATAAAATAGAATCATTAATTACTGCAAAAACACGGGCAATTATCCCTGTTCATTTGTTTGGTCAGGCAGCAGATATGCAAAAAATTATGAATATCGCAGAGAGAAATAATTTATTTGTTATTGAAGATACTGCTCAGGCTTTAGGTGCAGATATTTATGATGTCAATGGAGATTATAAAAAGGCCGGCACAATTGGTGATATTGGTTGTACTTCTTTTTTCCCTTCAAAAAATTTGGGTGCATTTGGAGACGGAGGAGCCGTTTTTACAAATAATGATGTGCTAGCCGAACGCCTAACCTCGCTTTCTAATCATGGTATGGAAGTACGATATTTCCATGACCGTGTTGGTATAAATTCGCGTCTCGACACTATTCAGGCTGCTATTTTGGAAGTCAAATTAAAATATCTGAATCAATATTGCAAGGATAGACAAAAAGCGGCTAAATTTTATAATGAAGGGTTTGCTAAAACAACACAAATAAAAACTCCTGTTAAAGCCCCATTTACATCCCATGTTTATCATCAGTATACAATTTTATTGGAAGGAATTGACAGAGAAGGGCTAATGGATTTTCTAACCTCAAAAGGTATTGCTTCTGCTATCTATTACCCTGTACCTATTCATTTACAAAAGGCTTATCGCATGTTGGGTTATAATAAAGGAGACTTTCCTGTGGCTGAGACTTTAAGCCGGAATGTATTGTCATTACCAATTCATACTGAATTAACAGAGGAAATCCAACAGTTTATTATAGAAAATATTTTAGATTTTATTAATGGGTAATAATATGGAAAAAAAATACTTTTGTCACGAAACAGCAGTAATAGATCATGGCTGTAAAATAGGTCAGGGAACTAAAATATGGCATTTTTGCCATATTATGGAAGGTGCAGAACTTGGTGAAAACTGTAACCTTGGACAAAATGTTATGGTGGCCTCAGGAGTAAAACTCGGTAGAAATGTTAAAGTGCAAAATAATGTTTCAATTTATACCGGAGTTATCTGTGAAGATGATGTTTTTCTTGGACCTTCAATGGTATTTACTAATGTTATTAATCCGCGCAGTGGGGTCAACCGAAGAGGACAATATTCTGAAACTATTGTAAAAAAAGGCGCTTCTATTGGGGCTAATGCTACTATTGTATGCGGGCATAATATTGGTGAATTTGCATTTATTGGAGCTGGTGCTGTTGTAACAAAAGAAGTAAAGCCATATGCATTGGTTGTAGGGAATCCCGCAAGGCAAATAGGTTGGATGAGTGAATTTGGCCACCGTTTAAAATTTGCTGCCGATGGCTTTGCATATTGCCCTGAAAGTGGTGAGAAATATCAACTTTTAAATGAAAGTGTTAAAAAGGTAGGCTAAATAACAGCTTATTATAAAACGAAATTTTTAAAAACAATAAAATGCAAATATTAGTAACAGGAGGAACAGGTTATATTGGGTCTCATACTGTAGTTGAACTG
The DNA here is from genome assembly GCA_015491905.1 of Bacteroidales bacterium. GTDB lineage: Bacteria > Bacteroidota > Bacteroidia > Bacteroidales > F082 > Sulfidibacterium. Next base: position 20,074 of record WGGC01000094.1, read on the forward strand.
CAAAAAAGGGGCTATGAGGTCATTATTGTGGATAATCTTTCAAATTCCAGAAGAGAAATTATTGATAATATTGAAAAAATTACCGGAATTAAACCTGTATTGGAAGTTTTTGACCTGGAAGATCGAAAAAAAACTTCTGATTTTTTTAAAAAATATCCGGATTTAAAGGGGGTTATTCATTTTGCTGCTTTTAAGGCTGTTGGAGAATCTGTAGAAAAACCGTTGATGTATTATAGAAACAACTTGGTTTCATTAATAAATATTTTGGAAAGTATGCAGGAAAATGATGTCGAAAATATTGTCTTTTCATCTTCTTGTACTGTTTACGGTCAACCTGATCATTTACCGGTTTCTGAAACGGCACCAATTAAAAAAGCCGAATCTCCCTATGGTAACACTAAACAAATTTCCGAAGAGATAATACAGGATACAATTAAAGTCTCAAAAATTAATGGTATTGCTTTGCGCTATTTCAACCCTATTGGAGCACATGAGAGTGCCTTAATAGGAGAACTGCCACTTGGAGTCCCAAATAATTTGGTTCCATTTATTACACAAACTGCGATTGGTATCAGAGATGAACTTAAGATTTTTGGTAATGATTACCCTACTCCTGATGGAACTCCAATTCGTGATTATATTCATGTTGTTGATTTAGCTGAAGCCCATGTTATTGCTATAAAACGTATGATTGATGGTAAAATGAAAAATGATTTTGAAGTTTTTAATTTGGGAACTGGTACCGGATATTCCGTTTTGGAGGTAGTAAAAGCTTTTGAAAAAGTTTCAGGTGTCAAATTAAAATATAAGATTGTTGGCCGCAGGGAAGGCGATATTGTTCAGGTATGGGCAGACCCTACTTATTCAAATAAAGAACTTGGATGGAAAGCAAAAAGAAATTTGGAAGAAATGGTTGCTTCTGCATGGAAATGGGAAAAAGCTTATCGATCAAGAATATAAAGTAAAATAATTAGTTTTTAGAAAAAGAAGTATAGCTTTATGGAAAAGAAGAAAATTTTAATTACCGGTGGTGCCGGGTTTATTGGTTCTCATGTGGTTCGGTTATTTGTTAATAAATACCCCTCTTATTTAATTTATAACCTTGATAAACTGACTTATGCCGGAAACCTGGAAAACCTGAAAGATGTAGAAAATAAATCAAATTATAAATTTATTTTGGGTGACATTGCAGATGAGAAATTTATTTATGATCTGTTTTCCAAAGAACAATTTGACGGAGTTATTCATTTAGCTGCCGAATCACATGTTGACAGATCTATTACTAACCCTAACGAGTTTGTGATTACCAATGTTATCGGAACAGTTAATTTGTTAAATGCAACTAACAATATATGGAAAGATAACAAAAAAGGTAAACGGTTTTATCATGTGTCTACAGATGAGGTATATGGTTCACTTGGGGAAACAGGATATTTTACTGAGCAAACAGCCTATGACCCTCACAGTCCTTATTCTGCATCTAAAGCGAGTTCTGACCATTTTGTCAGGGCTTATCACGATACATATGGCTTGCCTGTGATAATTTCAAACTGCTCTAATAATTATGGGCCTTATCAGTTTCCTGAAAAATTAATTCCTCTATTTATAAATAATATTCGAAATAATAAGCCTTTGCCTGTTTACGGTAAGGGAGTAAATATTAGAGATTGGCTTTATGTAGAAGATCATGCTGTAGCTATTGATGAAATATATCATAGGGGAGAGGATGGCGAAACATTTAACATCGGTGGTCATAACGAATGGAAAAATATTGATTTGATAAAATTACTTTGTAAGGTAATGGATAATAAATTAAATCGTGAACCCGGAACATCCGAAAAATTAATTACTTATGTAACAGATAGGGCGGGCCATGATTTGAGATATGCTATTGATTCATCGAAATTACAGAAAAAACTTGGGTGGAAACCCAGCCTTCAGTTTGAAGAAGGTATTGAAAAAACGGTTAGTTGGTATCTTAATAATAAAGAATGGTTGGATAATGTAACTTCCGGAAATTATCAGAAATATTACGAAAAAATGTATTCTAACAGGTAAATTATATTTAATTTAGGAATCTGAATTTTTAATTTATTGGACAATAGTAATTTACATATATTTTAAATGATAAAAAAAAGAGTGGGGAATAAGTGAAAAAAAAATGAAATTCATTTGAATATTTAAAAAAATATTCCGTTCTTTGCACTCCAATTTTCGCAATAGAATAAAAAGAGTAACCATGTCAAGAATTTGTCAGATAACAGGAAAAAAAGTGATAACAGGAAATAACGTATCACACTCTCATATTAAAACAAAAAGGAAATTTCATCCTAACTTGCAAACCAAACGTTTTTTTGTTCCGGAAACCGGTGAATGGGTTACGTTAAGGGTTACTGCTGCAGGTATACGTATTATCAATAAAAAAGGAATTTTTAATGCCTTAAAAGAAGCCAAAGAAAAAGGTTTTTATAAGGTTTAAAATTAATTTATTTATAGTCATAAAAAAAAGGTTGGTCAATTAAGTCCAACCTTTTTTTGTGCTAAAAAATAAATAACTTCCTAATAAGCAGTCTTTTCGTTAAAAAGAAAAAATCTTCTATAATTTAAAAAAATCAGTAATTTTCTCTAAATACATCGGAAGTTTTCCTTTTTAACCTTTCAAAAACTTCCTGTTCAGAGCCTTCAGCCTTTATTGAATAATATTTTCCTTGATTTTTATAATACTCAATTACCGGTAGGGTTTTTTCTTTATATTGTTCCAACCTGTTTACAATTAATTCTGTTGAATAATCATAAGGCCTGGCTTTTTCTGTTTTAGATCTGGCAGAGAGTCTTTTGATTGCTTCTAATGTTGAAATCTTCATGTCCACTAATGCAGATACAGATAAATTTTCTCTTTGCAAAAGCCCATCCAAAATATAAGCTTGTATTAGAGTTCTTGGGAACCCTTTAAATACAAATCCGTTAACATGAGGGTTTTCACTAATCTTACGCTCAATTAGCTGAATCGGAATTTCATCAGGAACAATCTCTCCTTTATCCATATATGGCTTTGCCAATTTGCCAATTTCTGTACCATCTTTTATTTCCTGGCGCATAAGTTTTCCTGTTGAAATGTAAACCAGTCCAAATTCCTGCGCAAGTAAGTTCCCCTGTGTTCCTTTTCCTGATCCTGGTTTCCCAAGTAGCACTATATTATTTTGATTCTTTGTTTTGGTTTTCTCTATTATTTCTACAATGCTTTCAAAAATGTCATCTATTTTCCCAACTCCGTTTATAGGAAAATATTTTTCTTTCTTATTGTAAAAGTTAGCTACGGGTTTTGTTTTATTTTCATATTCCTGAAGACGCACTTTTATAACATCTAAGGTGTCATCAGCTCTGCCTGAATCCTTTGCTCTAAGTAGCAAACGCTCAATAAGTTCATCTTCGGGCACCTCCAAACTTATCATACAATTCAATGAGGTGTTCATTCTAAGTAATAATCCTTCTAAAATATATGCTTGAACAGTAGTTCTGGGAAAGCCATCAAATAAAATACCGCGACTGTCAGGATTGGTTTTAATTTTTTTCTCAATTAACTGTATTATTAACTCGTCATCAACAAGACCTCCTTTTTCAATTATCGATTTAGCTTTCATTCCTAAATCAGAGCCTTCTGAAATCTCCGACCTAAGCATATCACCGGTTGAGATGTAAGTAAGGTTATACTTTTTAAGTAATTTTTTTGATTGGGTGCCTTTTCCGGCTCCTGGAGGGCCAAATAATGCGATATTTAACATGATTATGAGGTTTTTAAGGTATAATCTTATATATGTCCTTTAGATTTCTGGCCTGCCCGTTATAATCAAGTCCATAGCCAATAATGAAATCATTAGGAATTTCTATTCCTATATAGTCAATTTTGAATTGCTTTTTGTATGATTTAGGTTTAAATAGAAGAGTTGCAATTCTTAAGCTGGCAATATTTTTATCTTCTAAATATTCTAATACTTTTTCCATGCTTATTCCAGTATCAACAATATCCTCTATTAATACAATTGTTCTTCCTTCAATTGATTCATCTAAACCAATAAGTTTTCTGACATTTCCTGTACTTTCAGTGCCTTCATATGAGGCGAATTTAATGAATGATATCTCAGCCGGGAAATCCAATTTCTTAAATAAATCTCCGGCAAACATAAATGCACCATTTAATATTACAAGAAATAAAGGGTTCTTTTCAGCTAAATCTGCCTTTAATTCATTTGCAATTTTTTGAATTGCTTTATCAATTTTATCATGCGAAATGTAAGGTTCGAAATATTTATCTAAGACTTTAATTTGTGTTGCCATTATTTTTATCTTAATAGCCAACAAAGATAATAAGTTATCCTTAATTTTTTATGATTGGTATTGAGAATAACTAAGTTTTTCATTTTTTTTATAAAAATGCTTGTAAAGCATGTGTTGGAATCCACAATATTAAAAATTAATATTTAGGCTTTTCTTTAGATAAAAACTCATATTGATTTTTAGGGGTTGAATGATTATTAAATCTCATAAAAAAATTATTATTTAATAATGAGAAATTTAATATGGCTAATGAAATATGAATTTATAAACATATGAAAAATTCAATTACTTTTGTTCTTAAACATATTTTAATAAAAATTAAATAGTAATCTAAATTTATGAATCCACAAGTAAGTATAATTATGGGTAGTACCTCTGATTTGAAAATAATGGAGAAGGCTGCTATATTTTTTGATGAAATGCAAATTCCTTTTGAAATACATGCCTTATCAGCGCACAGAACGCCTGAAGCAGTAGAAGAGTTTGCAAGGAGCGCTTCAGAAAGAGGAATACAAGTAATAATTGCAGGTGCCGGAATGGCTGCTCATCTTCCTGGCGTTATTGCGTCAATGACTTCCCTGCCTGTAATTGGCGTTCCTATTAGTGCTTCTTTAAAAGGTGTGGATGCTTTGTTAGCTATTGTTCAGATGCCTCCTGGTGTTCCGGTTGCTACTGTTGGAATAGACAACAGTTTAAATGCTGCAATTTTGGCAGCCCAAATGATGAGTATAAATAATACTTCACTGCAAAAGCATGTGCTGGAATATAAAAATAAATTAAAAGAAAAAATAGAAAAAGCAAATGAAACACTTTCAGGAATTTCTTATAAATTTAAAACCAATTAGATATTTGTACAGTTTTTAGAATTAGGGCTTATATATTTTTATTATTTTTGTCGAAAAGTTCCTGGACAATAATATTCGCCCAAAACTCAAATATTTATTTAAACTTATAATTTCTGAAATTAGCTTTTTAGGCCAAAGAAAAAATTTATGGAATATAACACTATTAGAAAACATTTAATAATTCCTGAGTATGGAAGGAATATTCAAAAAATGGTTGAATTTGCACTTACTATTGAAGATAGAGATGAACGTAACCAGTTTGCAAAAATGATTGTGCAGGTAATGGCCAATATGAATACCCAGCTTAAGGATACTAACGACTTTGAGCAAAAGTTATGGGATCATTTATATATTATCTCTGATTTTAAATTAGATGTTGATGGACCTTTTCCTAAACCTAACAGAAAAGATGTATACAGTAAACCGGAAAAAGTTCCTTATAGCGAAGATCATATCAAATTTAAACATTATGGTTTGAACCTTGAAAAAATGATTAAGACCGCTATTGACATGGAAGATGGAGATGAAAAAACCCAATTGGTGAAATGGATTGCTAATTATATGAAACGGTCTTATTTAACATGGAACCGGGATTCTGTAACTGATGTTGTTATTTATACTCAATTAAATGAATTAGCAGGTGGGAAATTAACATTGAATGTTGAAGATCCATTAATATCGGCAAGTGAAGTGTTACCTTCAGGAAGAAATGCTAAAAAGAAAAAAAATAAAGGTAGCCAAAGAAAGGTTTATAACAAAAAATATAGATAGATGTAAGTTATGGGTTCATTTAAAATTATTGGAGGAAAAGAACTTATTGGTTCAATAAAACCACAAGGTGCAAAAAATGAAGCCCTTCAAATTATTTGTGCTACCCTGTTAACATCATATGAAGTTATTTTAAATAACATTCCTGATATAAGGGATGTTAATAAATTGATTGAACTTTTAATTGGTTTAGGAGTTCGTGTTGAAAAAATTTCTGCCGATAGCTATAAATTTAAGGCAGACTCCATCGATTTACAATACCTGCATTCAGACGATTTTTCTTCAAAAGCAAGCAGCTTAAGAGGAAGTATAATGATCCTTGGGCCTTTGTTGGCTCGGTTCGGGAAAGGTGTAATTCCTCAACCGGGCGGTGATAAAATTGGAAGAAGAAGACTGGATACCCATTTCAATGGATTGGAAAAATTAGGCGCATCATTTAATTATGACGAAGTTGCTAAACGGTTTGACGTTTCTGCAAAAAAATTAAAAGGAGCATATATGCTCCTTGAAGAAGCATCAGTTACTGGAACAGCAAATATTCTAATGGCAGCTGTTCTTGCTAAAGGGAAAACAACTATTTTTAATGCTGCATGTGAACCTTATCTTGTTCAATTAAGTAAGATGCTTATTCGTATGGGTGCTAAAATTCAGGGTGTTGGCTCTAATCTCCTGGTTGTTGAAGGGGTGGGCTCATTAAATGGTACATCGCATACTATGCTTGCTGATATGATAGAAGTAGGTAGTTTCATTGGAATGGCGGCAATGACAAAATCTACGCTTACCATTAAAAATGTGTCGATGATGGATTTGGGATTAATTCCAAATATTTTTAGAAACCTGGGTATTAATGTTGAACAGGACGCAAAGGATATTGTTGTTCCCGCAAAAGAACATTATAAAATAAAGACTTTTATAGATGGTTCTATAATGACTATTGCAGATGCTCCCTGGCCAGGCTTTACTCCTGATTTGATAAGTATTATATTGGTTGTTGCAACACAAGCAGACGGTAGTGTACTTGTTCACCAGAAAATGTTTGAAAGCAGACTTTTCTTTGTGGATAAACTAATTGATATGGGAGCAAGAATTATACTTTGTGATCCACACCGTGCTACCGTTATCGGATTAAACAGATCTCAACCATTGCGAGGAATTAAAATGACCAGTCCGGATATCCGTGCAGGTGTTGCTTTACTTATTGCTGCTCTTTCAGCCGAAGGTACCAGTATTATTGATAATATTGAACAAATTGACCGGGGATATCAGTTTATTGAAGCAAGGTTAAAAGCATTAGGTGCTGATATAAACAGAATTTAACCTCCAAATATTAACATACTTTGCATTTTTACACTGATTTTTCAGGATAGTAGTCGGGAATATTGACAGGCTTTATATCTTTGCTGTCAATTTGACTGCAATATAGTTATGGCAAATAAATTGCATTAATTATTTGAATTTAAAAGTTAAAGCGAAATGAAAAGGGAAGAAGAAAAAGAAAAGAAAAATATGTCTTCTGAAGAATCTATGGAAGATGTTACCTTTGAATCAAATCAAAATAATGATAGTGAAATGGAAAATGAAAATATAAAGCCAAATAAAAAATCTAATGGTAAAAATAAAAAAGTAAAAGAGCTGGAACAAAAGGTTGAAGAATTAAATGATAAGTATTTACGCCTTTATTCTGAGTTTGATAATTATAGGAAAAGAACTAGTAAAGAGCGTATTGATTTACAGTTGTCTGCATCAAAAGATTTAATTTTGGAATTGCTGCCTGTTGTAGATGACTTTGAACGGGCAATTCAATCTTTTAAGGAGCATAAGCTTAGCGCTGAAGCACAAAAAGGAGTTGAATTAATATATAATAAGTTAGTAAATATCCTTAAGAAAAAAGGAGTAGAGCCTATTGATGTAGTAAATAAAGATTTCGATACTGATATAATGGAAGCTGTTACAAATGTACCTGCCGGAGACGAGATGAAAGGGAAGGTTGTGGATGTAATACAGAAAGGCTATATGCTGAACGGTAATGTTTTGCGTTATCCCAAAGTTGTTGTGGGAAGCTGATAATTTAACGTTCTAATTTTTAACTGATACGGAATAATACAGATTCATGAATAAGCGAGATTATTATGATGTTTTGGGTGTTTCAAAAAATGCCACAGCGATAGAAATAAAAAAAGCCTATCGAAAAATGGCTATTAAATATCATCCGGATAAAAACCCTGATGATAAGGAGGCCGAGGAGATGTTTAAAGAAGCTGCCGAAGCCTATGAAGTTTTAAGCGATGAAAATAAACGGTCAAGATATGACCAATTTGGTCATGAAGGAGTAAGAGGTGCTGCCGGCGGAGCTGGTTTTTCCGGTGCAGGAATGAGTATGGATGATATCTTTAGCCATTTTGGAGATATTTTTGGAGGACATTTTGGCTTTGGTAATAGTGGTTTCGGAGGCAGTGGCGGAAGAAGGGTTAATAAGGGATCTAATCTCAGAGTCCGTGTTAAACTTACCCTTTCGGAAATGGCTCACGGCGTTGAGAAAAAAATAAAAATTCGCAAGTATGTTCCTTGCCCTGAATGTAACGGAACAGGTGCTGAAAAAGGTAGTAAACCTGTTACATGTCCTACATGTCATGGCTCTGGTCATGTTACTCGTGTTACAAATACTTTCCTGGGACAAATGCAAACATCTTCTACCTGTCCACAATGCGGCGGAGAGGGTACTATTATTAAAAATAAATGTAAAACTTGCCATGGAGATGGAATTGTTAAGTCAGAGGAAGTGGTTACAATTAAAATTCCTGCCGGTGTAAATGATGGAATGCAGTTGAGCATGAGTGGAAAAGGAAATGCCGCCGCACGTGGAGGTATTCCGGGAGACTTAATTATCCTAATCGAGGAAATTCCTCATCCTGACTTGAAAAGGGATGGAAAAAATCTGCTTTACGATTTATACATAAGTTTTCCGGAAGCTGCACTTGGTGCTACTGTTGAAGTTCCAACTGTTGACGGTAAGGCTAAAGTGAAATTATCTTCAGGTACTCAGGGTGGAAAAGTTTTACGTCTGAAAGGAAAGGGCCTTCCTGATATAAATGGCTATGGTAAAGGCGATTTGCTGGTTAATATTAATGTATGGACACCAAAAAACCTTTCTTCCGATGAAAAAAAGATGCTTGAAAAATTGAAACAATCGGCTAATTTTAAACCTAACCCTACTTCTCAGGATAAAAGCTATTTTGATAGAATGAGGGAGTTCTTTTCATAAAAAATGGCAAAATTAAGTGTTCAGGAAATATTTAAAAATTTTGATAAGCATCCGGCATTAGTAAATGTTAGTTTCGATGTTCCGGAAAAATCAATCTTTGGTTTACTTGGCCCTAATGGTGCAGGTAAAACTACTTTAATTAGAATAATTAATCTAATTACAATTCCTGATAAGGGTGTTGTCATGCTCGATGATAAACCAATAAATTCAAATGATATTGGAGTCATAGGATACCTTCCTGAAGAAAGAGGGTTGTATAAAAAAATGAAAGTCGGAGAACAGGCTCTTTACCTTGCACAGCTAAAAGGAGTTCCTTATAGGGAAGCAAAAAAAAAATTAAAATATTGGTTCGAAAAATTTGATATTGATTCCTGGTGGAATAGAAAGGTAGAAGAATTGTCAAAAGGAATGCAGCAAAAAATTCAGTTTATAGTAACTGTATTGCATGACCCTGAATTATTGATTTTTGATGAGCCTTTTAGTGGTTTCGACCCAATCAATGTTAACCTTCTAAAAGATGAAATCCTGAATCTTAGAGACCGTGGGGCTACTGTTATTTTTTCAACTCATAATATGGCTTCCGTCGAAGAGCTTTGCGATGAGATAGTGTTGATAAATAATGGCAGAAAAGTGCTTTCCGGAGAAATTCACGATGTCAAAAAACAATTTAAAACCGATGTTTTTGAGTTAAGTTATTATGCTGATAAAAAACTTTCATTAGATACTAATTATTTTGAAATTGTCGACTCGGCTAAAGAACGGGATATTTCTATTGTACATATTAAAATACTACAAGATAAATATAGTTCAAATGCTTTGTTAAGGAAAGCTGTGGAACAAGTTGAAGTTGTATCTTATCGCGAAGTTCTGCCTTCTTTGAATGATATTTTTATTCAAAAGGTTAATGGTTCTTTAAATTGAAATTATAATGAAAAATATAATTCCTGATATATACTTGTATTGTGATGGATGGTGTGATAAATGTGGTTACTCGTCCGTATGTGAGGTAAATACATTTCATGACGATAGAAATAATTTAACTCTTCATGATGAAAATAACCTTAAATTCTGGTCAGATTTTATGAAAGACCTGATAGAAATTAAAGATAGTGTTATTAGCCTTGGTGATAAAGAAAATGTTGATTGGAATACTTATGACGGTATTCAACGAAGAACCCGTCATGATTTGTTTCAGGGAAAGAAAGTTGTCGGAGATTTATTACCTGCAGGCAGATTATATGAGGACTTTGTAGATGATTGGATTGATGCTATGGGAGAAAATGGGAAAATTGTTGTTGATAATAATGTTTCTCCTCCGGAATTTAAAGTGTCAGAAAAATATAATTCCCTGAAAAATATTGATAAGATTAATAATTCTATTGGTATTTTAATTTATTATCAACTAAAGATTTATTTGAAATTATCCAGAACTTTATATACAAGTAACAAAGAGAAGGATGATGATAATTCTGATCTGCCTTCCTCCAACGGAACCGCTAAAACATTAATTGAGATGCTGGAAAGGTCACTTGTTTCATGGTTCAATATATATGATGCTTTTGGCGATGAGGCATCGGGAATCGAGAAAAAAGCAATGATTCACCTTATTAAACTTATAAAGAATATAGAAAAGGATTTCCCTGATGCCAGAGATTATATTCGTCCTGGTTTTGATGAGCTTTAATAAATTGCTATAATACTCAAAGATTTTATTATTCTGTTTATTGAGAGTTTTTTATACTATTTATTTACAATCATCAAATATAAGTTTGGGCAGATATATATCTGCCCAAACGGTAAATGCTAATTTCAGCTTCTGTTTTATTAAAGCTGTTTTAATTCTTATTATTTTTCTTTTTATTGGTGTTCGTTACCCAATGATGTTTAAAATGACATGTTTGATAAGCAGGAATTATTCGGATATAAGTTTTACGTGCTTTGTCATTAATCCAGTTGTCTATGGCCTTTTGCTGCTTATTTAGAAGTGCCCATTGCTCAATTTTACTATAATCTAGTTTTAAATTTGCCCGGTGAGGAGGAATTTTTTTTGCTAAATAAAGTATCCTATAGGCTTCTTTTTGTTCTTCTGTTTTGAAAGGCTCCGGATTGGATATGGTACCAGGCTTCATATTGTTTATAGTAAATGAAACTTGTGGGCTTAATTGTTCTCCTTCAAATTCTACACCTCCGGTTTGTGGGTTTATTAAATACCCTCCATTATTTTTCTCTTTTCCCTGTGAAAATTCAATTACTGCCTTATCAAAAGTAAGGGAGTCTTCTCTTATTAACTTTGCTACAGAGTCTAACTTATGTTTTGCTTCCTGCAATGCAATTGGTGATACTTTGGGTATTAATAAAATATGCCTTACATTGATATAGTCACCTTTTTTTGCAATCATTTGGATGATATGATATCCGGCTTTTGTTTCAACAACATCTGAAATTTCCCCCGGCTTTAATTTATACGCTGCAGCCTCAAAAGCAGGGTATAGTTGACCATGTCCATAAAAACCCAACTCTCCACCTTTCTTTGCAGATCCGGGATCCTCAGAATATAAAACTGCTAGCGTTGCAAAACTCTCTCCATTTAATATTCTTTTTCTTAACTCAAGTAATTCCTTTTTGATTCTTAGTTTTTCTTTTATACTAACAGGAGGTTCTCTGACAATCTGGCGAATAACATATTCGGTTTTAATTAAAGGAATACTGTCTTTAGGCATATTTTTATAAAATTGCTGAATCTCTGAAGGTGTTACCGTCACATCACCAATAATTTTTCTCTGAACTTGTTGTGCTAATAATTGGTTTTCTACAATATCATGCAATTCCGACTTAATTTGCGAAAGTGTTTTACCATAATACTTTTCCATCCTCTCCTGACTGCCAAACTGGTTGATAAATGTCGATAACCTTCTTTCCAACTCTCCTTGAACTTGTGTTTCATCAACAGTTAAACTGTCAAATTGTGCCTGAGCAACCATGAGCTTTTGGTAGAGTAAACTTTCAAGAATATCACATTTTACATCTGACTCTGTTCCCTGAATGCTTCCCTGCATCCTGTAACTTAAATACTGATTGGCTATCTCTGATTTTAAAATAACATTGTTGCCAACTACTGCTACAACCTGATTAATTATTTTTCCTGATGGTTGTTTTTTGTTTTTTGTGATACCGGTTTCCTGAGCAACAATATTCTGTGTAGATAAAAACAGGAAAATTATTCCGGTTATTATAGCTGAAAAATTTGCTATAGTTCTAATTTTAATTCTTTTATTTGTCATATTAATAAATCTCAAATTCTTTTTGTTTGGCTGCTTCTTTAAAAATTTGTTTTCTTAAACGAGCAATTAATTGTTTTTTTCTTTTATTTAAAATAATACTTTTTATAAATACAGATTCTAAATCTATTGGCGATATTTCATCCTTAATTTTAAAGTTGACAAATTTAACCAGATATATTTTGTTTTCACCTTTTAAATAAATTATTCTGTGATTTTTTAAATATATTCCTTGATTATAGGTTTCTATGGGTATAACCTTTATTACCTCATTAAAAGGATACCACGTATTAGTATCAGTTGAGTATGTTAATGACCGTGTTGGAGCATACCTGTCAAGCGAATCTAGTAAAATACTGTCAGGTAATCGTAAAATCTTTTTATAGTTATGTTCTAATTTTTTAATATTTTCTGCTTTTCTATCCAGAATAACGTAAATTATCTTAACAATATTTTCCTTTAGTTCAAAATCTTTTAAATGGTTTTGATAATAGTGCTTAATTTCATTTTCACTAACCAATGTGTCCAGATTTTGTTTTACATATTCCGATTCATATTGATAGGTTATTAATGAGTTTCTGTAGTCTTCTAATTGCTTTTCAAATTTTAATTTTTCTTCGGGAAGGTTTTTTTCTGCTTGTTGTAATAATAACTGTGTGTTTATCCATTTGTTAATAAAGCTATGAGCAATTAACAAACTGTCTCTTTTTGAGGCTTTAGGTGGAATTATATTTTGTAAGTCACTTTCATATAAATATTTTGTGTTTACACGCGCCAATGGTATGTCTTTATTTTTCCCTTTCTTTGGTGTGCATCCTGATAAAAGAAAAAAAGAAATAAAAACAGATAATATCGCTAATGAAATTAACGGAATTTTATTTTTTAAATACGTTAACCAATGTTTCATAGCTTTCTGTTATGTGATAGTTTCTTTTTTAACTTCCTGAGTGTTTTTTGATTTATCTGAACTCCATAACGCTCCTTTAATTGTTTAATCCATTCTCTATCTAACAGATCCTGATAATCTGATATTATTTCACCAAGTGCCTGATTATATGTCTTAATTGATTTTGGAAATATGTTTTTAACATAAACAAATACCTCTGTATTATTGTTTGAATTAATGGGACCTGACCAACTTCTTTTTTCCCAACTTATATGTTTTAATATTTTATTCTCCCCTCTTATAAATGTACCTGTATCTATTTTTACCATTGATGAAAGTGTGGAATTTTGACCTTTTATAATTGCTGCTAAGGAGTCCCCGGGTATTTTAGCGGATATAAATTTTTCTAACGTGGATAAAACTCTTTCTGGAAATGTGAACGTAATTACCTGTATTCTTTTTGGCTGAATATAACTTTCTTTATGATTATTGTAAAACTTTTTTAATCCTACACTATCCGATGATGCTTTTGACCAAACCATTTTATCTGTCAGGTTAAATAAAAGTATTCCATCATGGTATTCTTTCATTAACTCTTTAAACTCAGGGTTCTTTTCTTCCAGATGCTTGTCTTCATAGTTAAATAGCTTATAATCAATAAATTTATTTAATAAATTATTTAAGGCAATAACTGTATTTTTACCATGTAAATTATTTTTATTTTCCAGAAAATACTTCCCGAACTCTTTAGTGGTTATTGTTTCTTTGTTCTTTTTACCCAAAGTGAATAGTGTTTTGGGGACTAATGTTTTGAGGTATTGAGGTGCCTTTCCTTTGTTTATTTCAGAAGCTAAGTTTGCGAGAAAATTTGATGAATTGTTTTTATTGATTTTTAAATCATTTTCCTTTTTTAATCGCTTAATAACCGCCTGCTTTTCAATAGTAATTCTATTTCCCGATTTTATCCTTTCATATATTTTAGATTCTTCAGATTTAAAATCACCGGGACGATTCCTTTTTATCAAACGAATGATATGGAAACCGTAAATAGTTTGAAATGGTTTAGATATCTCACCTGGCTTGAGTGTGTCTATTGTCTCTACAAATTGAGGTACAATCCTATCCGAAGTAAATCGGGGCAATTTACCGCCAAGTAATGCTGAGCCTTTATCTTCTGAATATTTACGGGCAGCTTTCTCAAAAGACATTCCTTTTATAATTTGATTATAAATGGAATGTATTTTTTTTGACTTCTGTAATGAATCCTTAATATTCGATCCTGCTGGTAACGCAACAAATATATGTTCCACTTCCGCTACACCCATAGCGGGTTTCTTATCTGTAATTTTTAAAATGTGGTACCCATAACGGGTTCTTACAGGTTTGGATATTTTTCCAACAGGGGTGTTATATGCCGCATTTTCAAAAGGATAAACCATGCTGAAAACAGTAAAATAACCAAGGTCACCATGATTTCCTTTTTTACCTCTTCTCTTGCCGGCAATTACTTTTTGATCTCTTGCCGATGCATCATCGGAATATTCTTGTGCGGCAATTCCAAAATTTTTACCATTTATTATTTCAGTACGTATCTTTTGAATTTTATTCCAGGCTTTTAAGGTGTCTTCAGGAGTCGGATTTACAGGTAACTTTACAAGAATATGACTCGCTCGTACATCATATTGCATCCTCTGCCAGGCTTGTTTAGCCAAATCGTTAATCACTTTTTTATCGGTAAAATATGGTTTGGCTAACTGTTTCCGGTATGATTTTAATTCTCTTTTAAAACTTGCAAGTGTGTCTAATCCTAATCTTTCTGCTTCTAATACTTTTAACCTGAAGTTTATATATAATTGCAGATTTTCTTCTACTGAAATAGTGTCCTTTTCTCCTGTGTTATTCTTTTTGTATAAAGCAAGAAAATCAGCTACAGTAATAGTTTGATTTCCTGCTTTTGCTAACTCTTTATTGTTAAATCTCTTTTGCGCCGGTGAAATATTCCATGAAAATATAACTATAAGTAAAAGAAAAAGCTGTTTCATTTTTCCTATTTATTTAAATTTAAAAAAGTTTTCAAAAATAACCCCTAACTATTTCTGCTGTAATTTGGAGCCTCTCTGGTAATTGTTATGTCGTGAGGGTGACTTTCTGCAATTCCGGCAGGTGATATTTTTACAAATTTGGCATTCTTAAGTTCCTGTATCGTATGAGAACCCGTATAACCCATTCCTGACCTAAGCCCACCCAACATTTGATGAATCACTTCCGATAAAGATCCTTTATATGGTACTCTCCCGACAATCCCTTCCGGAACTAATTTGTTAATATCATCTTCCGCATCTTGAAAATATCTGTCTTTAGATCCTTTTTCCATAGCTTCTACAGATCCCATACCCCTGTAGGTCTTAAATTTTCGACCTTCATATATAATGGCTTCTCCCGGCGATTCGTCAACACCGGCAAATAATGACCCTGCCATTATACTGCTGGCTCCTGCAGCAATAGCTTTTACAATGTCTCCTGTATATCGAATACCACCATCGGCAATTAACGGAACTCCCGATCCTTCCAGAGCATTTGCAACATTAAAAATTGCAGTTAACTGAGGAACTCCCACGCCGGCAATAATTCTTGTGGTACATATAGACCCAGGGCCAATTCCAACTTTAATGCCATCTACACCTAAAGATAGTAAATCTAATGCTGCCTCACGGGTTGCAACATTCCCGACAATAAGATCAATTTCCGGATATTTTTGCTTTATAACCTTTGCTGTATCCATAACGCCTTGAGAATGACCATGAGCAGTATCTACAACAATTGCATCTACTCCTGCTTCAACTAATGCCGTCAGCCTGTCAATAGTGTCATGACCAACACCAACTGCCGCTCCAACCCTCAATCTGCCATGACTATCTTTACAACTATATGGATGTGCCTTAATTTTAATAATGTCCTTATAGGTAATTAATCCTATCAATTTATAATCCTTATCTACCACAGGAAGCTTTTCTATTTTAAACTCCTGTAAAATATCTGCAGCTTTTTCAAATGTTGTAAATTCTGTTGTGGTAATCAGATTTTTAGTCGTCATTACTTCCTTAATGGGTTTATTCATCCCTCTTTCAAATCGTAAATCACGATTGGTAACAATTCCTACAAGCTTGTTTTTCTCGTCTGTTACCGGAATGCCGCCAATACTATATTCTCGCATCATGTTTAAAGCGTCAATAACACGTGCCTCAGCATTTAGTGTTACCGGATCTAAAATCATTCCGTTTTCAGCCCTCTTTACTTTTGCTACTTCATTGGCCTGAGCTTCAATACTCATACTTTTATGCAAAATGCCAATGCCTCCTTCCTGGGCCATGGCAATAGCCATCTTCGATTCTGTAACAGTATCCATTGCCGCTGAAACAATAGGAATGTTTAACTGAATATTACGCGAAAACTTTGTGGTTAGGTTGGTTTCACGTGGTAAAACTTTCGAATATGCCGGAACTAACAACACATCATCATAAGTCAAACCCTCGCCAATAAATTTATCATTTTCAAATGTCATGGTGGTAATTTTATTGTATGCAAATTTATTAAAATTAATTTAGTGTGTGCCACGGAATTGATTTTGATGGTATATTTAAGATGTTTTAACGATTTTTTATTTTTATAGTACTAATAAATTTATAATTACTATGTTAGTATGTTTTTGGGCGGCCCACGCTATGGCGTGGCGGGCTGACCGTTACAAGTCCTCGCCAATATACTGTGTTCGGCTAAGTAAATGCGTGGCTCCTTTGTCGCCCCTTATTTACAAGCCTCCATCAGTATTTGCCTTGCGGGCTTTTCACTAACATCCCTGCCGCAAATTCGTTCTCGGTATAGGCTGAAACTTACCAAATTATAACTTACTAACATAAAGTTGATTTATCTTATAATACTAATATATCTGCTGATTTTTACTAATCCTGAATGCGTATATATCTATGTAAAATAAATTCTACCTTATTATTTTAGTTAATAAATAAAATAAAATTAAATACCTTTGTTTTATGGAAAGGATTACCCTGTTTGCCGAAATTTTATTGCCTCTACCCATTGATGGAACCTTTACATACCGTATTCCTTATAACCTTAATAATAAAGTTTCTGTCGGACAAAGAGTAACTGTTCAGTTTGGGAAAAGAAAAGTTTATGCCGGGTTAATATGGTCATTACATAAACAACCTCCCGCCAGTGGCATTCCCAAATATATTTTATCAGTATTGGACGAAAAGCCTATAATAAATGATTTGCAGATCATATTCTGGAAATGGATTGCATCATATTATCTGAGTACGCCGGGAGAAGTAATGAATGCTGCTTTACCTTCTGTGTATAAACTTACAAGTGAATCAAAAATTGCTTTATCGGAAAATTTCTCCCCCGATAATGTGCCGTTAAATGAATCGGAATATCGTATTACCGAAAGTTTAATGAATAATAATAAACTTACCATTAAAGAAGTAAGCGATTTAATAGGTTATCAAAAAGTTCTTCCATTGTTAAAAACCATGATAGAAAAAAAATTAATATTCATGGATGAGGAACTTACTAACATTTATAAGCCTAAAAAAGAAAAGTTTATTCGTTTATCTTCCGGTTATTTTTCACCTGACAGTTTGCAGGAACTAATGCAATACCTGGAAAAAAGAGCACATAAACAGTTGGAAGCACTAATGTATTTTCTCTCTCTGTCCGGATTTCCAAAGCAAAAAGATGCTCCTGTTAAAAAAACAGACTTAGTTAAAAAAATTAAATCTTCTTCTGCAATTAAATCACTTCTGGAAAAAGGAGTCTTTACCGAAGAAGAAGTTGTGGTTAGCCGTTTTGTGGAAAATGAACTTGCCGAACCCGGCTCCTTTATTCTTACTGAATCTCAGAAAATTGCCCTTACTCAGATAAAAACTCAAATGCAGAAAAATACAGTTACTTTATTACATGGTGTTACCTCAAGCGGTAAAACCGAACTGTATATTAAACTGATGGAGGATGCACTTGAAAAGGGAACACAGGTTTTGTACCTGTTACCCGAAATAGCTTTGACAACACAAATTATTTCAAGATTAAAAAAACATTTTGGCGATGAAGTAGGGGTGTATCACTCACGATATAACCCTAACGAACGTGCTGAAGTATGGCAAAATCTTGCTAAAATTCAAGATGAAAATATACATAAACAATATAAAATTATCGTTGGCCCCAGATCGGCTATGTTTTTACCTTTTGATAATCTTGGTTTGATAATTGTTGATGAAGAACACGACTCCTCATATAAACAATATGACCCCGCACCAAGATACCACGCCAGAGATGCTGCTGTTTACCTTGGCGTTATTCACCATGCCAAAGTAATTCTTGGATCGGCTACACCTTCTATCGAATCTTATTTTAATGCACTTAATGGTAAGTATGGACTGGTACGTTTAAACGAAAGATATGGTGGAGTTGCTATGCCTGAAATTGTTGTCGTTAATATGAAAGAAGAAAAACGAAGGAGATTATTAAAATCTCATTTCTCTTCTGTATTGCTAAATCATATTTCAAAAGCACTGGAACAAAAATATCAGGTTATTTTGTTCCAAAATAGACGGGGCTTCTCACTTCGTGTTGAATGCCAGGAGTGCAATTGGGTGCCACAGTGTAAATATTGTGATGTTACTATGACTTACCATAAAAAGCAGGATTTATTAAAATGCCATTATTGCGGGTATTCAAGGGCCGTTCCTTCAGTTTGCGAAAATTGCGGTAGTCCTCATATTGTAATGCATGGCTTTGGAACCGAAAAGGTGGAGGAAGAACTTGCAACGCTTGTGCCTAAGGCTAATATTGATAGAATGGATTTGGATACTACACGTTCAAAAACAGCTTTTCAAAATATTTTTAATAATTTTGAAACAGGAAAGACAAATATACTTACCGGAACTCAAATGGTTACCAAAGGGTTGGATTTTGGTAACGTTTTGGTTGTGGGTATTTTGAGTGCCGATAACCTACTTAGTTATCCTGATTTCCGGGCTCACGAAAGAAGCTTTCAATTAATGGAGCAAGTTAGCGGCCGGTCGGGTCGTCGTGATAAAAGGGGAGAAGTAATTATCCAAACATGGCAACCCGGCCATCCAATAATACAAGATGTGGTAAACCATGATTTTGAATCAATGTATAGCCGTGAATTGAAGGAAAGATTTCGCTTTAAATATCCTCCTTATTATCGGTTGATAATATTGAAATTAAAACATAAAAAACCGGAAGTCCTAAATAAAGCAGCCTCCGTTCTGGCAAAAGATCTTAGAATTAGATTCGGTGATTTGGTTTATGGCCCGGAATATCCTATGGTTTCCCGGATAAAAAACTTGTTTATAAAACAAATAATGGTAAAAATTCCTAGGAATAAACAACAACAGGAAAAAAAAGATTTATTGAAAAAAGCTCTTTCTGATTTTCACAAATATTCAGACTTTAAATCAGTGAGAGTTCAAATTGATGTTGACCCTCAATAGTGTTGGCCTTTATTAATTCTATGTAGGTAAGGATTACAAAAAACTTTATTGCTTCTTTTTGATAACAATGTAAATGTCTTCATTGTCTTTTTTCATAAAATACTTCTCTCTGGCATATTTTTCCAGTAATGTAGTATCATACTTTAATGCATTTACTGCATTTTGGTTTTTTTTGATTTCCTGCTTATAAAATTTTTCTTGCTTTTTTAAATTTTGAATGGTCTGACTTAATTTAAATTGCCGTTGAAGACTGTCAGAATCAAAAAATAACATCCAAATTAAAAAAGCAAGCAGCGTGTAGAAATACTTATTGTGAATATATTTTTTAAAAAATGATCTCATTTCATTGGCAAAGATAAAATAAACTGACCTTTAAAATTATTTTTATTATTTAAATATAAACCGGCAAATGTTTAAAAAATAATATTTTTACTTGGTGCAATATCTTTTAATTACATTGTAGGCATTATTGATTCCTAACTCTCCGGCTTTGCTTAAATCATTGCAGGCTTCTTTATTTTTTTTCTGATACAGAAGAATTAAAGCTCTGTTGTAATAAGCCTCACCCATTTTAGGTTCCAGATTAAGTGCTGTTGTATAATCCCTTAATGCCAAATCAAATTTTCGTAATCGTAAATAAATATTGGCACGATTGTAATATACAAATGGCTGTTGTGGATTTAAAAGTACAACTTTATTAAAATCAGCCATAGCTTTACTATACTGTGGCTCAGGAATTTCCCCATAATTTCTTTTTCTTTGAAAATTACTTCTGCTTATAGTTATAGATTGCGTATATTGTTTTTTTGCAAATAATTCTTCTTCCCGTTCCACGCTTGAAGAGCCACGGTTAAAATATGCAAATAAATTTTTATTGTTTGCCGTGATGCTGGAATCGTACTCAATAATAGCCTTGGCGAAATATTGTTTCATATCAAACAATATTCCCTTTAATAAATACCAGTCGGAACGATCTGTGTTTTTTAATTTTTCTGCTGTTTTACTTATAATTTTATTATAATTTCTGTTTGATAAATATATTTTTTTGGTAGTGAAAAATAAATTCATTCCACCGGCGTTTTTGGCGTTAAATTGGGTAATATTTTTATCATAATATATCGACTCACGCATACTTTGATATAATGAATCAGATAATGGAATTGCATAAACAATGAAAAAATCAGGTAAAGGCTGAATGTTTATGTTTTTAAACTGAATTCTGCCCTTTTTCATTTCTCCATTTAGAAAGTCTGCTTCAAATTGAATTACTTTATTAAAGTAAGAAGAATCGCCGTATCTTTTTAAAATAGCTCGTGTAGCTGCTTTGTTACCTCTGGTTTTGGCTACCAACATCATAGCCTTTTTCTCATCTTTTTTTGCGCCAAGTGTATCTCCTAATTTCAGGCGCGCAATTGAGCGGTTAACTAATGCACCAATAAAATCCGGAAAAATTTGCAAGGCTTGCGTGTAATCCTGCACGGCATACCAAGGTTTATTTAATTCAAGTTCTACAACTCCCCGGTTATAATACGCATATATATTACGTGGGTTTATCTGAATCACCATACCGTAATACTTCAATGCGGAGGAGTAATTTCTTTTCATTGATTCTAATAACGCTAAATTATAATACGTTAACGCATTAGTGGTATCCATCTGAACTACTTTCCTATAATTTCTAATTGTCTTCGTTGTGTCTTTTAATTTTAAATATGTAATTGCTTTTTGGAAATAAATAAATGGATAATTGGGTTTAATTTTTATTGCCTGATTATAATCTTTTAGCGATTCTTGCAGGCTGTCTAATGCATAGTGAACCATTCCTCTTTTTATCCATGCATCTACATTAAAATAATCAAGACGTATAGACTTGTTTATATTTTTCAAAGCTAAAGTGTCATTTTTTAAAATATGATAAACTACACCTCTGTTTAAATAAGCTTCTCCAAGTTTTGGATTTAGCCTTATAGCCTGATTGTAGTCTTTTAATGCTTTACTGTATTCTTGAAGGTGCATTTTTGTGTCGCCTCGCGCCAAAAATAATTGAGAATCAAAAGGGTCTTGTTTTAAAGCATAATCAAAGTCATTTATAGCCTTTTGGTACTGAAACATTCTGTCGTATGCAATTCCGCGATATTGATAAGCCCGGGTATATAAAGGATGAATGCTGACAGTTTTGCTGAAATCTCCAGCAGCTCCCTTATAATCTCCCAAATAATATTTAGCAATTCCTCTTAAAAAATAAGCTTCAAAGCCATCTGGTTTTGATTCGATAGCAGTGTTTAAGTCTCTAATGGCTTCTGTATAATTCTTTTCAGATAAGGCAATTTGTCCTGCAAAGATAAAATGTTTGTAATTAATCTGACCTTTAGATGTATTGGAAATCAATAGCGTAAAAATGCTAATCCAAAATAAAAAATATGATATCCTTTTCTTCAAAATTCCTTTATTGTAAAATAATTTATATTGGGGCGACTAAACTAATAAAAAAATGGGTTTGCTTTTCACTGTTAATCAGATATTCAAACCTTATTACCGTGTCATAGTAAGTTACAAAATCAATTCCGGCTCCTGTTCCATATAAAAATTTGTTGTTCAGGTAATTAATGGTTTTTTTATTTGGGTTATAAACGTATCCGCCATCAAAAATTAAATTTGCATAAACAGCATAAAATAATATTCCGAATTTTTCGGAATTGATAAATGGTATCCTTACTGTTTTTCGCGAAATAAGTTTGTATTTTAAATTTGATTTTATAATTCCCGTCCACATACCATTTATAACTAAAAGCTCATATCCTCTTAATACCATAGGAGAAAAGCCTATTCCTCTTTGAAGAAAATATGGTCGATAATTACTGGGGACAATTTTAGATGTTAAATTATAAGCAAAATACCAGTTCTTTTTTAAGTGTATATAACGATCATATACAATATATGCAGTTATTAAATTGACCTTTTTACTAAATATATTAAGTCCGAACTTCTCAAAATTTAACTCTAAATAGTAACCATTAAGAGGATAGGGTGCATAATCACGATAGTCCAGTTTAAAATTATACCTAAAGGAAAGAAAGGAAAATTGATTCTCTCCATAGGCGAAATTAGGATTTAAAATCAACAGGCTGTCAGAATAATTGAAATAATTATACATTAAAGAAAAACGATGTAATTTTCTGAATTTAGGTCGATATGTAAAAAATAATTTTGAAAAAATATTTTTCTTTACATATTTAATATTATTACCGTAAAAAAGCAGTTTGTAATCATTAAGAGCATAATCTGTTTCATGATTTATAGTTACCCCTGCCTGAAAACCAAGCCCCCATGTTTCCTCTTTGTTGATATAGGGAGTTTCCCATTTAAGTTCAAAACTCTTATTGTATCCATTTTGAAGCTTAAGTCTTAACTTTTCCATTCGGCCTCTGAAATTATCTATTTTCAGATTTATACCGTAATCCAGGTGAGCAAGTGATTTAGTTTCCCACCAAACATTAAAATTCCTGTCTGTATATGCCAAAATAGGGATTGGCCATATATACCACCTTTCTATAACAGAGATAAAAATATTTATTTTATTTTCCGATGATTTATTTTTTTGGTACTCAATGTTTACAAAGTTAAATAAAGACCGGTTCAACAGATTTTGTTTACTAACAAGAATTTTCCTCTTTAAATTACTTATGGTAAGTGTATCTCCTTTTTTAAATTCAAGTTCTCTTAAAATAATATACCTTTTAGTAATTTTATTTCCGAAAATATAAATATTTCCGATAATCACTTTATGATTTGAATTGGTTCCGGCTTTCTTATTTTCAGAATTAGCTTGCAGTTTAGCAATAGAAATTAATCCAAAAATAAGAATTAAAAAAACAGACTTTTTATACATTAAGGTAATTCATAAGCAAATTATAACGATCCTCCAGATCCTCATAATTGGTTTCTTCACTAAAAAAAGCTTTTATATTATAATTATATCTTTCGAAAGTTTTGAGAATAGAATCTAATTCAATTTTGTTTACTTTCAATATCACCTCTATTTTTGTACTTTCTTCATTTCCCAATATAAAAGTGCTAAGAATTTTTGCATCATTAGATTCCACAATATTTGCAATTTCGGTAAGGCTGTAATTATTATAAACCATATCAAGTATAATTACTCCTCCGGGATTATGAATAGAAAGTGCATTACTAAAATGTTTTAAAAGATTTAATAATGTAATTGAACCCAGATAATTTTCATTATCATCCAAAACAGGTATTAGCGTTAACCCATCTTCACTAACTAATTTCAAAACATCAAATATAGATTGATATTCCTTAACATATGGATTAATCAATGATAGGGGATGATTGCCTAATGGTTCGTCAAAATTATTCAGGTTATAAATATCTAATTCGGAAATTAAGCCTAAAAACTTTTGATCATTAACAATAGGTAAATGTGCCACCTTATAATCTTCCATCCAGCTTAATGCTGTTTTTCCCGTGTCGGAAGTTTTAAGAGGCATAATGCCATCTGTAATTAATTGTTTAGCAATCATTGTAATATTATTTATCTTAAGGCAAATATAACATAAAGATTCCTGCCTGATAAACTAAATTAGGATTTTAAAATATTTTTTAATTTAAAAAACATTTTAAAATCAGGATGAATAAAACTTTACGAGGAATTATAAATAATTTATTTTTTATATAAAATAAAAAACCCCCTGATTTATCAGGAGGTTTTCTGTACCCGAGGCGGGACTTGAACCCGCACGACCGCAATGGTCATTGGATTTTAAGTCCAACGTGTCTACCAATTCCACCACTCGGGCAACATTTCAATGAAAAATCCCGTTCCGATAGTTATCGGTTTCGGGACTTTGAGCGGGAAACGGGACTCGAACCCGCGACCCCGACCTTGGCAAGGTCGTGCTCTACCAACTGAGCTATTCCCGCGCTTTAAAAGCGAGTGCAAATGTAAAACATTTTTTATTTTATCTGCAAGAAAAAATATTTTTTTTTGTTTTATTATTCTTTTATAATTTTTATTCTATTTTTCACCTTTAAGTAAGTTTTTGATTTTGTTTAGTTTCATTAATGCCTCAACGGGTGTTAAAGTGTCAATGTTTGTATTTAAAATATCCTCTTTTATTTCCTGCAACAATGGATCGTCAAGTTGAATGAAGCTTAATTGAAGGTTTTCATCATCATAAATTTTACTGTTTGTGTTCTTTAAAGCGTCTGCAGAATGGTTTTTTTCAAGGACTTTTAACATTTGTCTTGCTCTTTCCAGTACTTTTTTAGGCATTCCTGCCATTTCTGCAACGTGAATTCCAAAACTGTGTTCACTACCTCCTTTTTTTAGCTTTCTAAGAAAAATAATTTTTTTGCCCATTTCTTTTACAGTAACATGGAAATTTTTAATTCTTGAAAAAGAGGAGGCCATTTCATTTAATTCATGATAATGAGTCGCAAAAAGTACTTTTGCACGAAATATGGGATGGTTGTGTAGATATTCTACCATTGACCATGCTATTGAAATGCCATCATAAGTGCTGGTACCTCTTCCTATTTCGTCAAGTAAAATTAAACTTCGGTTTGAAATGTTATTTAAAATACTGGCAGTTTCATTCATCTCTACCATAAAAGTTGACTCTCCGGATGATATATTATCAGAAGCTCCTACTCTTGTAAAAATTTTATCTACTAAGCCAATAGTAGCTTTTTTTGCAGGAACATAACTACCCATTTGGGATAACAAAACAATAAGAGCTGTTTGTCTTAATAATGCAGATTTTCCTGACATATTTGGCCCTGTAATAATAATTATTTGTTGCTTGTTATTGTCGAGATAAATACTATTTGGAATATATTGTTCATCAGGAGGCATATTTTGTTCAATAACCGGATGCCTGCCATCATTAATTTGTATAGCGTATTCCTCCGAAATATCAGGTTTTACGTAATTGTTTTCTATTGAAGTTCGGGCGAAAGAGAGTAAACAATCCAATTCGGCAAGAATAGATGCATTTATTTGAATTGAAGTAGTGTAGCTTGCCGCTTCTTTAACAATTTCTTCAAAAATATGTTGCTCTAGTTGCAGAATTTTTTCCTGAGCTCCTAATATCTTTTGTTCATACTCTTTTAATTCTTCTGTAATATATCTTTCAGCATTAGTTAAAGTTTGTTTTCTATGCCATGTATCAGGAACTTTGTCCTTGTGGGTGTTGGTAACCTCAAGATAATATCCAAATACGTTGTTGTAGCCTATTTTTAAAGATGGTATTCCTGTGGCCGAACTTTCCCTTTCCTTTATCCGTGTTAAAAAATTTTTTCCTGAATAAAGAATTTCTCTTAACTGATCTAATTCTTCATTAATCCCTTTCTTTATTACGCCTCCTTTACTTATCAACGTAGGTAGATCTTCGTTTAAAGTGTTTTCAATTTTGTTTATAAGTGAGTAACAGGGATTCATTTGATCTCCCATTTTCTGAAGTGGATTTATGCTGGTATCAGCAAAAAATTTTTTTATTTCAGCAACAGATGATAAAGAAACTTTTAATTGACTTATCTCCCTTGGATTTGCTCTTAAAGCAGATATTTTTGAGATTAACCTTTCTAAATCTCCTACCTTTTTGAGAAATAATTTTAGTTCTTCTAATTCGTTTGAATGTTCCCTGAAAAACGAAACAATTTGTAACCTGTTTTCAATTTTTGATTTATCCTTTAAAGGAAGAGTTATCCACCTTCTTAATAACCTTCCTCCCATCGGGGTATCCGTTTTATCAAGTACCTGGAGTAAAGTTTTTCCTTCTTCGGAGGAAGGATATATCAATTCAAGATTTTTAATGGTAAATGGGTCAAGCCAAACGTAATCTCCTTCATCAATTCTTTTAATTTTTGAAATATGGTCGAGTTTGTCATGATGAGTTTCATATAAATAATGTAGGGCAGCTCCGGCAGCTATAACCCCCTTCTTTAACTTGTCGATTCCAAATCCTTTTAATGAAATGGTCTTGAAATGGGTTTTAAGCTTTTCATTGGCAAAATCTTCTGTGAAAACCCAGTCGTCAAAAAAACTTAAAAAATATTGACTTCCAAATTTTTCTAAAAATTCAACCCTGTTTTGCCGCTGAATAATAATTTCACTTGGTGCTAATGAATGAAGTAATTTGTCAATATATTCATCATTGCCTTCGGCAATAAAAAACTCCCCTGTCGAAATATCGACAAATGAAATACCTGAAATACCGGGGTTGAGATGAATTGCAGCTAAAAAATTATTTTTGTTTTGTTCCAATACTTGGTCATTCATAGAAACGCCTGGTGTAACCAGCTCTGTAACACCTCTTTTGACAATCTTTTTTGTTGTTTTAGGATCCTCTAATTGGTCACATATTGCAACTCTGTAACCGGCCCTGACAAGTTTTGGAAGATAGGTGTCTAATGCATGATGAGGAAAACCTGCCAAATCAACAAAAGTTGCAGACCCATTTCTTCTTTTTGTTAAAACAATCCCCAATGCAGAAGAAGTTTTAACAGCATCATCCCCAAATGTTTCATAAAAATCACCCACACGAAACAATAATAAAGCATCAGGATACTTTGCTTTAATAGAATTAAATTGTTTCATTAAGGGTGTCTCAGCAGTCTTTGTCATAAGGTTTTTTTTACAAAAATAATAAATGATAGATAGCCTCAATTTTTATATTAAGAATTTCCTGTATTATTAATTATAAAAATGCATAATAATGTATGTTTACAAATTAAAAAAGTAATTTTGTAAATGAAATAATTTCATATAATATGAGAAAATTGTTAAATGAGGAATTAAACAGGTTAAGTATTGAGGATTTTAAAAATTCAAAGAAAATTCCGGTAGTTTTGGTTCTTGATAATATTAGAAGTTTAAATAATGTTGGATCTGCTTTTCGTACTGCTGATGCTTTTCGTATTGAGAAAATATTACTTTGCGGAATAACTGCAAAACCACCTCACCGTGAAATTAGAAAAACAGCCTTGGGAGCAACAGAGTCTGTAGAATGGCAATATTTTAAATCTACACTTGATGCAGTGGAAACGCTACGTCATGAAAACTATAAAATTTTAGCTGTGGAACAGGCTGATCATAGTACACTGTTGAATAATCAGAGATATTATAAAAAGGATAAATATGCTTTAATATTCGGAAATGAAGTTAAAGGAGTTATGGATGAAATTGTAGG
Source organism: Bacteroidales bacterium (assembly GCA_015491905.1). Classification (GTDB taxonomy): domain Bacteria; phylum Bacteroidota; class Bacteroidia; order Bacteroidales; family F082; genus Sulfidibacterium. Next base: position 48,197 of record WGGC01000094.1, read on the forward strand.
AATGGCAGATAAAGTATTGGAAATTCCACAGTTTGGGACTAAGCATTCTTTAAACATTTCCGTCTCAATTGGTGTGGTTTTGTGGGATTACTATCTAAAAACCAGTTGAATATAAATTTTTATATTGATTTGGTTATTTAATTATAAAATTTTGCTGGGTAAAGAAAATTATTATCTTTGCATATAGATAAAGGAACATCTGTTCTCAATTTATTAATGGATTTAAAAATAATTTAATATTAATCTAACAATTACAAAAATGAAAAAAGCCTATTCTGGTTTAAACAAGGCATTAATTATTAGTCTGCTTGTTTTTATGCCGTTAGCTTTTTTTGGTCAGTCAAATGCCTCCAAAAAAAGCGAAAAGAAAAAGAATACAACAACTTTTACACCTTACTTATTTATCAAAGGTGATTTTGGTTTTAGTTGGCCATGGGCTGAAGTAGCTGCCACAAGATTTGTTCCTGACTTTAGAAGTAATGTGCTTCAGGTAAATGGAGATTTATCAGCAGGTTATCAGCTAAATAACTGGTTTAATGTGTATGGAAATTTAACCCGTGGATTTGCTTCAGGTCGTCTCTGGGGCAGTAAAAACAGCTATTATGCACCATTTACGGGGAAAAATTTATTGTTTAAATCTGATTATTATGGTGCAAGCCTTAATGCCGGTTTAAACTTGTCTAATTTAATTTCAGGTTATAAAGACCGTAAGTTGTCTGTTGGTGCTCATGCGGGTCTTGGACAAGTTCAGTGGAAATCAATTTTAAAAGATGAATTTTCACCAACTGTTTATTCTACATATGGATATAAATATAGTCCTGCTGCTGCTCAGGGAAAAGGTATTAATCATAGGAAAGTGGCGCTTTCTATACCTTTTGGACTAAATGTAGATTATAAAATAAACGATGCATGGACAGTTTATGGAGATTATACTTATACATGGTTAGATACTGATGTTCTTGATGGTATAGTGTCAAGCAAAGGTCTTGGTGGACGTGATATGTTGGCCAAAGCTAATATAGGCTTAAGTTTGAACCTAAGTCAGGTTACAGGTGGAAGTAAGTCTATGGCTAAGAAGTTTGATGTAGAAGTAGAAACATTAAACAAAAAACCTGCTTCAACAAAAAAAGGTGTTATTAAATTATCAGGTACTCCTGAACCCCTTGTTAAAGAAGGTGCTACTGTAACTGCTAAAGTGTCCGGTTCATTTCCGGGTCAATTTTTTAATAAAAAGTCAGTTATGTTTATGCAACCTACTTTAGTTTATAAAGGTGGAAAGGAAACTTTAAAACCTATTATTCTTAAAGGTGAAGAGGTAGCCGGTAATGGGGAAATGATAAGCTATAAAAATGGCGGAGCTTTCAATAAAACATATAAGATAGCCTATAAAAAAGGAATGGAAAATGCTAAATTAACAGTGACTCCCGTTTTTTATCAATATACAGGCCAGGATTTTAATTCTGCAAAAGAAGCTCTTGCTAATGGTAAAAACGCTGTTCAGGGTAATGACGTTGTTCTTGCTTATGGTACTGTTGTTACAGATACATATGCTGAATTAAAACCTTTTGGCGGAAAAACTATGATGCCTACTACTGCCGGTAACGGCCTTGTATACAAAATTGCTCCAAGTGGATATCAAAAAGTGACTGTTAAAACTACCACTTCTGACATTTATTTTAAAGTTAATCGTGCCAATCTTGATTGGAGATTTTATTTGAATAAAATGAAAGCCCATTATCAGGCTCTTAAAAATAATTTATCTGACCTTAATAAAGGTTGGGCTGTTGATGGTGTTGAAATTAATGGTTGGGCTTCGCCTGAAGGAACTCTTAATTTTAATAATAAATTATCTGAATATAGGGCCCAAACAGCTGCACGTTATCTTAAATCTAAAATTAAAAGAGATTTGAGGAAGAAAAATAATGGTTTTGCATTTAAAAGCCTGAAAGATATTCCATTTACAATTAACGCAAATGGTCCTGATTGGAATGGTTTTATGAAAGCTGTTGCAAACTCTAATATTAAAGACAAAGAGTCTATAGTAAATGTTATTAATTCTGCGCCTGAAAATCAAAGGGAAGCACAGATAAAAAATATGATTGCTATTTATCCTCAGTTGGAAAAAGAAATTTTACCACCACTTAGGAGAGCAGTAATTAAAGTAAAAGCATTTGAACCAAAAAGAACAGATGCTGAAATATCAAAATTAGCTGTAAGTCCTGACTTTGCAAAGTTAAGTGTTAAAGAATTGCTGTATGCTGCAACACTAACAAATAATCTGAACACTAAATTGAAAATTTATAAAAACCTTATGGTTAAAGAACCCAGATGCTGGAGAGCTGTTGCAAATGCGGGCGCTGTTGAAACTGCTTTAGGAAATTATCCTAAAGCAAAAAAACTGCTGATGAAAGCTGTGGATATGAATCCTAAAGCTGCTGTTATTAGAAACAGTATGGGTATTCTGCAAGCTGAAATGGGAAATGTTAAAAATGCAACTAAGTGTTTTACAAAAGCACAAAGTCTTGGTGCTGATGAAAATTATAACCTAGGAGTTGTTAATATTATGAGCGGTAATTACAATAAAGCAGTTCAGTTATTAAGCGGTTCGAAATGTGATTATAATCTTGGTTTGGCTCAATTATTAACAAAAAATTATGCAGCTGCGACGAACACACTTAAGTGTACCCCAGAATCTGCTAATTCAGACTATTTACTTGCTATAATTGGTGCAAGACAAGGAAATAAATCTATGATGTTAAATTATCTTGGAAAAGCAATTAAATTAAATGCATCATTTGCAAAAAAGGCTGCTAATGATAAAGAGTTTTTGAAATATAATAACGATGCCGACTTTAAAGCTTTGACTAGTATTAAATAGTAATAAATGATTTAATATATTTGAAAAAGGAGATATTTAATATCTCCTTTTTTTATGCACGTATCTATACACTTTACCATTACTTAATTTTTATATTTGTAAAAAAATTATCATGGAAATAAATCATATGAGTAAAAAGTATCCAAAAATCACTACTCATGTTCTTCAGGAGATGAAATCAAACGGTGAGAAAATTGCTATGCTTACCGGTTATGATTATTCATTTGCAAAACTATTGGATGAGTCTGGAATAGATGTGATTTTAGTAGGAGATTCTGCTTCAAATGTTATGGCCGGTCATGTAACAACATTGCCTATTACCTTAGATCAAATGATTTATCATGCTTCTTCAGTAATGCGTGCTGTTAAGAGGGCATTAGTAGTAGTAGACCTTCCTTTTGGTTCTTATCAGGGTAATTCTAAAGAGGCCTTGCAGTCTGCAGTAAGAATTATGAAGGAGTCTGGAGCAAATGCTGTAAAAATGGAAGGAGGAAAGGAAATTGCTGAATCTATTGATCGGATTTTGAGTGCCGGAATTCCTGTTTTAGGACATTTAGGACTTACTCCACAATCTATAAATAAATTTGGAACATATGTTGTACGTGCAAAAGATGTTAAAGAGGCCGAGAAACTAAAGGAGGATGCTGTTTTCCTTGAAAATGCAGGCTGTTTTGGAGTTGTCTTAGAAAAGATTCCTGCCAAGTTAGCTTCTGAGGTTACCGACTCTCTTAAAATTCCCACAATTGGCATTGGAGCTGGTTCCGGTGTCGATGGTCAAGTTCTTGTTTTACATGATATGTTAGGAATAAATCAAGATTTTTCCCCTAGATTTTTGAGAAGATATAATAATCTTCATGATGAAATTATTAAGTCATTTCTTTCATATATTCATGATGTTAAAGCCAGAGATTTTCCAAACGAAAAAGAACAATATTAATTCCTGTTGATTATCTTTTTTTATGAATTTAGTTGATATTGAAGATCGTATACTTTTTGAAGATAATCATCTTATAGCTATAAATAAGAATCCTTCCGAATTAGTTCAAGGTGATAAAACAGGCGATCGTCCTTTAAGTGAATTAATAAAAACATATCTAAAAATAAAATATAATAAACCTGGAGAAGCTTTTCTTGGTGTTATTCACCGTTTAGACAGACCTGTGAGTGGAGTTGTTGTTTTTGCAAAAACTAGTAAAGCTCTTACCCGGATGAACAAAATGGTGAAAGAACGACAGTTTAATAAAACTTATTGGGCTATAATAAAACGAAATAGTGAATTGAGTTCTGGTGAATTTCGTAATTATTTGGTTAAAAATGAGAAAAAGAATAAGTCCTTTGTAGTTAATGATTTAATTAAAAATGCTAAGGAAGCTGTTCTTGAATATAACATGCTCGATTCTTCCGATAATTATTCTTTACTTGAAATTGATTTAAAAACTGGAAGACATCATCAAATACGTGCACAATTAGCTGCTCGTGGGTTCCCTATAAAAGGAGATCTTAAATATGGAGCTCCTAGAAGTAATCCTGATTCTTCAATTAGTTTACATGCTTTTGAGGTGGACTTTATTCATCCGGTAAAAAAAGAATATGTTCAAATAATTGCACAACCTCCTAATCAAAAAGTATGGAATTATTTTTTTTATAAATATGAAAAAGGGTTGTATAATTGATTTTAATTTTTCATAATCTTTTAATTTGATGGCATTAGAAAAAATATATACTCCACAAGAAGAAAAATTAAATATTGTAACTCATGGGTTTGGACTGGGTTTATCAATTATTGCAACTGTTTTACTTCTTGTTAAAGCTATAGATTCAGATAGCATTTGGCAGGTTATTAGTTCAGCTATATATGGATTATCATTAATAACATTATATCTTGCTTCTACACTTTATCATGCGTCAACTCAACCGGATAAGCGCCGGAAATTGAACATCTTTGATCATGCTTCTATATTTGTATTAATTGCCGGTACATACACTCCTTTTTTGCTGGTTACTCTTCGTGGGCCTTGGGGATGGAGCTTATTTGGAGTTATTTGGGGTATTGCCTTAGCTGGAATTATTTTTAAAATATTTTATACTGGAAGGTTTAATAAAGCTTCTACAATTGCTTATATTTTAATGGGACTTATTATATTAATTGCCATTAAACCATTAATTGAAAATTTATCCCTTGACGGACTTTATTGGCTAATTGCCGGGGGTGTTAGTTATATTATTGGCGCTATTTTTTATTTACAAAAAAATATGTCGTATCACCATCCAGTATTTCATGTTTTTGTTTTAGTCGGAAGTTTTTGTCATTTTTGGGCTGTTTATTTTTACGTTCTTACATAAAATGCGTTATTCCTGTTAATTTTGTAACCTGTTAATAATAACTTCTCTTCATAAAGCTTTGGGCTATAAAAAATAAAACCATCTTTTTGCTACTTTTGGTTTTGATAAGAAATATCAAAGACAATCAAAATTATTAATACACTAAACCTCAATGATTGATTATTAATTTATGATAATTTATATCTAAATAGTGAAATACAAAATTATAAACAGATGAAAATAGCTTTAATTCAACAGACCGCCATCGAAAATAAAACAAAAAATCTTAAAAAAGGACTTGAATCTATAGATAAAGCTGCTGCTAATGGTGCTAAGATTATTGTTTTTGCAGAATTAGCCTTTGAACCATTTTATCCACAGTTTCCTGCCGGTCATAATAAAAATCAATTGGCAGAAACAATTGATGGTCAAATTATAACGGCGTTAAGGGAATCGGCTGTTAAAAATAAAGTTGTAATAATTCCTAATTTCTTTGAGTTAAAAGACGGTAAAACATACGATTCTTCTCCTGTAATTAATATTGATGGTAATATATTAGGCGTGACAAGAATGAAACATATTCCTGATTATGCCTTTTTCCATGAGAAGACGTATTATACCCCTGGCAATGAAAGTATAGAAGTTTTTCAAACTGCTTATGGGAAAATAGGGATTGCTATTTGTTATGACCGTCATTATCCTGAATATATGCGTGCTTTGGGAATTGCTGGTGCAGAAATTGTTGTTATTCCTCAAGCCGGTGCAATAGGAGAATGGACAGATGGATTATATGAGGCTGAATTGCAAATTCCCGCTTTTCAGAATGGATATTTTACAGCCTTGTGCAATAGAGTTGGAAAGGAGCGGAATTTAGATTTTTCGGGTGAGTCATTTGTATGTTCTCCCAATGGTGAGATAATCGCTAGAGCTTCCCAAAGTAAAGAAGAAATATTATATGCTGTACTTGAGTTAAGTGATGTCTACAAGTCTCATGCTAAAAACTTATTTTACCCTGACAGAAGGCCTGAAATTTATTCTAAGTGGTTTTCTTAAAACAGCACCATTAAATAATTATTTGAAAAGAATCTAAATAATATTGTTTTTTATTGTCAAAATATATAATTTTGGATGAAAAATATTTAAATAATTATCAGCTATCTTTTTATAAAACTATTTCTGTTTGGTCAATAATTATTTATATATTCATACGTGGTAAGGTCTTTGTTGCCAATTAAATATAAAATTATAAACATATGAAACGCCCATGATTGAATAATTATTCAATCACAAAGTATAATGATTATTTAATCATGGTAAGTTCCATGTGGCCAATGAAAAACAAAATTATAAACATATGAAAAATCGACGAAATTTTTTAAAAAAGAGTTTATTGCTAGTCTCCGGGATAACTGTTTCATCATCGTTATTAGCTGGAAATAATAAGAAAGACCTAAAAATGAATTCTTTCTCAGGCATTATTTATACAAAAAATGACCAGGGTAAATGGGAAGGAAAATCTGATAGTCATGTACCTGAAATAACTATTAATGGAAATGAGGTTATTCTTTTTACAGATCATCCTATGGGTGAGTTTCATTATATTGTAAGGCATACTCTTGTTGATGAAAGCGGAAATGTAATTGGTAGTAAAACATTTTATCCTACAGATGAAAAAGCTAAATCTACTCATGAAATACCTAAAGGATATAAAGGTAAATTATATGCCACAAGTTTTTGTAATAAACATGATTTCTGGCTAAAAGAATTCAGGGTATAATTTCACAAAATAGTAACTTCCGGCTCCAGATCTATTTTAAAATGCTCATAAACATCTTTTTTTATTAAATTGGCTAAATTTAATATTTCGCTTCCTGTAGCATTTCCTATGTTAATTAGTACGAGTGCTTGTTTGGGGTAAACCCCGGCGTTGCCATGTTTTTTTCCTTTCCAGCCACATTGTTCAATTAACCATCCAGCTGGAATCTTAATTCTGTTTTCATCAACTATATAAAAAGGAACTCTTTGGTATGAATGTTTAAGTTCTTCCAGTTTAAATTTATTAATAATAGGATTCTTGAAAAAACTACCGGCATTGCCTATATGCCGTGGGTCAGGAAGTTTTTCTCTTCTGATTTCTTTTATTCGTGTACTTATTTCAGCAGGAGTAAGTGTTAAATAATCTCGACCATGGAAAGTTTCCTGTAGTTTTCCATAATTTAACTTAGGATTTGGTTGTTTTGTCAATCTGTAAGTAGCATTTAAAATAAACCATTTTCCTTTTCCTAATGTTTTAAATATGCTACTTCTGTAACCAAATATACATTCATCTTCAAAAAAGGTTGTAATAACTCCTGTTTCCATATTAAAAGCCTGAAGATAGTCCAGTGATTCCCTTTGCTCAACTCCATAAGCACCAATGTTTTGCACCGGAGCAGCCCCAACAGTTCCAGGTATTAAACTAAGATTTTCTATACCCCACCAGCCTTTATTAACTGTATAATCCACAAAATCACTCCATTTTTCACCGCCGCCAACTTGTATGAAAACTGACTCGTCAGTTTCTTCTATTATTTTAATTCCTTTAATTTTATTATGTAAAATTATCCCATCATAATCATTGGTAAATAAAATATTACTTCCTTCTCCCAATACCAAAAACTTATTGTCCTTTTTTAATAATTTAAAATGGTGAAGCAGTTCTTTTAACTCTTCGGAAGATTGTATTTCTATAAATTGATTGGTTTTCACATCAATACCAAATGTATTAAAGCTTTTTAATGAAAAGTTATTTTTTATTTCCATAATTTTTTCTTTAAAAGGATATCTTTCCGGTATAGGAATTGGGAGATATAGACTTCAATTCATTTTTTATCTTTTCATCAATTTCCAGCTGATCAATAAAATGATAAATTTTTTCTTTTGTAATTTGTTCATTTGTACGGGTTAAATTTTTTAAAGCCTCGTATGGAGCAGGATAGTTTTCTCTTCTTAAAATACTTTGTATTGCCTCCGCAACAACTGCCCAGTTATTGTCCAGATCTGCTTTTATTTTATCCTCATTAAGAAGTAGTTTTTTTAAACCTTTTTCTAATGACTGAATGGCAATTTGTATATGTGCTATGGGAACACCTATATTTCTGGTTACTGTAGAATCTGTTAAGTCTCTTTGTAACCTTGATATTGGTAACTTTGCAGATAGAAAGTTTAACATTGCATTTGAAATACTTAAGTTCCCTTCTGCATTTTCAAAATCAATTGGATTTATCTTGTGTGGCATTGCCGATGATCCAATTTCACCGGTTTTTATTTTTTGTTTGAAATAATCCATTGAAATATAAGTCCACATATCCCTGGAGAAATCAATTAAAATTGTATTTATTCTTTTTAATATATCAAAATACTCTGCTAAATCATCGTAATGCTCAATTTGTGTGGTTGTCTTTTGACGTACTAATCCCAGCTGTTTTTTTAAAAAATTATCGGAGAATTTTATCCAATCGATTTTAGGGTAAGTAATATAATGCGCATTTAGATTTCCTGTAGCTCCACCAAATTTACCAGAAAAAGAATAGTTTACTAAGTGTTTTAACTGATCACCAATACGTTCAACAAAAACATACATTTCTTTGCCTAGAATTGTAGGTGATGCTGGTTGTCCGTGAGTCCTTGCCAGCATTGGAATATTTCGCCAGCTGTTTGCCAGCTCGTTTAGCTGCTCTGCAAAATGAGTAATTGCAGGAAAAACAACTTCTTCATGTGCTTTTTTTATGCTTAGTGGTAGTGCTGTATTATTGATATCTTGTGAGGTCAGTCCAAAATGAATAAATTCTTTAAAATCCGATAACCCTAAACTATCCATGTTTTCTTTAATGAAATACTCTACTGCTTTCACATCATGATTGGTGGTTTTTTCTATTTCTTTAATTCTTTTTGCATCAGATAGTGTAAAACCGTAATAAATATTTCTAAGAAGTTTGAAATGATCCTGATTAAAATTTTCTAATCCCGGCAAGGGAAATTTGCATAGAGCAATAAAATATTCTATTTCAACCTGAAGTCTGAATTTAAATAAAGCAAATTCTGAAAAATATGCATACAGATTCTTTGTTTTGGAATGATAACGGCCATCAATAGGTGAAATGGCCGTCAACGGAGAAAAATTCATAATTTATTTTTTTTCAAAAGTAATAAAATTGACTGTATTTTTCTCGTTAATTATATTTTTGATTGCTTAAAGAAAAAACTATTTACTTTTTAATGTCATTAATATAATATTCTCAACGTGATGTGTTTGTGGAAACATATCAACAGGTTGAACGGCTTTTATTTCGTATTTTTCATTTAAAATGGCAATATCGCGTGCCTGAGTGGCAGGATTACAACTTACGTAAATAATTTTTTGTGGTGCAGCTAATAATATTTGTTCAATTACCTTTGGATGCATTCCGGCTCTGGGGGGATCAGTTAGTAAAACATCCGGTTTTCCATTTTTTTGTATGAATTCTTGAGTAAGGAATTTAGCCATATCACCGGTATAAAAGTCAACGTTAGAAATATTATTCTCCGTTGCATTTTTTTTGGCGTGTTGTATAGCTTCTTCTACCGATTCAATACCAATAACCTTTTTTACAGAAGGTGCAATAAAAAGGGCAATGGTTCCGGCCCCTGTGTATAAATCGTAAACCAGCTCGTCTCCAGTAAATTTAGCAAGGTCATGGGCTGCTTTATATAATTTCCATGCTTGTTTAGGATTTGTTTGGTAAAATGATTTAGGACTAACTTTAAATTTTAAAATGTCTCTTCCTTCTTTGGCAGGATTCATTTCTTCTAAAATAAAACCTTTTCCTTTATATAATTTTACATCCAAATCATATATAGAATCATTTTGTTTTGTATTTATTATATATAATAGTGAGCTGATAGATGGGAACTTAACAGATAAAAAATCCATAACCTGCTCTATTGCAAATGGTTGTTCTTCTCCAAAGATTACAATAACCATTAAATCACCTGTGCTGGATGTGCGGATAATTAAATTCCGAAGAAATCCTTTTTGTTCTCTTGCATTATAAAAGGAAAAATTTTTTGAAATAGTATAATCTTTTAAGGCATTACGAATTTCATTTGAAGGGTCTTTTTGAAGGTAACAATGATGGATATCAAGAATCTTATCAAACATGCCGGGAAGGTGAAACCCTAATCCCCGAGTTTCTTTGTATTCATGTTCATTATCTGAAATTTCTTCTTCGGTGAGCCATCGTTTATTTGAAAAAGTATATTCCAGCTTATTTCGATAGAAAAAAATTTCTTCAGCACCAATTATGTCATTTATTTCAGGGAATGGAACTTTGGCAATTCTATTCAGACTATCTTCTACTTGCTTCTGCTTAAAAGATTTTTGATATGAATAATCTAAATGCTGCCATTTACAACCACCACATAACCCGAAATGTTCACATTTTGGAGTAATTCTGTATTCGGAATATTTTTTTATTTCTTTAATCCGGCCTTCAAGATAATTCCTTCTTTTCTTAACAACCTGGACATCGACAATGTCTCCGGGAGCACCGAAAGGAATAAATAATATTTTATTATTTGCTTTAGCTACGGCTTTCCCTTCTGCACCTGCATCGGTAATTTCAATATTTTCCAATAGGGGTAACGGTCTTTTTTTTCTTCCCATTTGTTAAGTGTTTGTATTTTAATGTTTAATTAGTGTTCTCATTTATATTGATTTATTGCAGGCTTACTTTTTTGAATAATGCCTTTATAGTGTAATGGACAGCTAATTATATATTTGGGTATGTTTTTTTTTAAGTCGGCAAAGATAAATTTTATTTAAAGATTAGAAATATTTGTTTTAATAAAAATTATCGTTTTAATGCATCAAAAAGAATCTCCACAGGATGTAATGCTTTGCGATTAGTTCCATCTAATATCTGATGCCGGCATGAGGTTCCCGGAGCAGCAATGATAGTGTTATTTATGCTGTTTCTAACTGCCGGAAATAAAACCATTTCCCCAATTTTCATACTTAATTCGTAGTGTTCTTTTTCATATCCAAAAGAACCTGCCATACCACAGCAACCTGAAGGGATTTCTTCAACGGTATAATTTGAAGGGAAACTTAAAATATATAAAGTTGGACCGGTGGAAGCCAAAGATTTTTGATGACAATGTCCGTGTAATTTAATATGCTGTTTTTTTTGAGTAAAATGATCTTTCTTAATTTTATTTTTCTGCATTTCTTTTTGTAAGAATTCGTCAATCATCAAAGCGTTTTTTGATAAAGTTTTGGCTTTATTTCTTACCGAAGGTTCTGCCAAATCTATATACTCATCTCTGAATGTTAAAATTGCTGAAGGTTCAATGCCAATTAACGGAGTATCCTCAGAAATGATTTCCGATAACAACCGAACATTTTTATTGGCAATTTGTTTGGCTTTTTTTACTAAACCTTTGGAAAGATAAGTTCGTGCGCTTTCTTCATGTTTAGGGATTAGAACTTTATATCCTAATCTGTTTAATAGCAAAATGGCTTTGATGCCTATTTCTGTATCGTTAAAACGGGTAAATTCATCATTAAAAAGATAAACGGTACCGTTTGGAAAACGTGTGTCTTGTTTTTTTATGTTTTTCCTATACCACTGATCTAGTGTTACCTTTGCAAGTTTTGGAAATTTGCGCTCCGGAGAAAATCCCAATATTTTGGCATTAATTTTTGATATAGAACCGTTAGTTTGTATGAAATTATATATAGAAGTAAACTTACTTCCAAGTAAATTTACTTTGCCAATATTGGCAATTAGTTTTGATCGCAAAGGTATTCCGTGTTCCTCATAATAATGCTGTAAAAATTCAGCTTTTAATTTTGTAATATCTACACTTGAAGGGCATTCTGATTTACAGGCTTTACAGGATAGGCACATATCCAGTGTCTGATATATTTCATCATTATCGAAAGGGTTTTCCTGATTAGGTTTACTTAAAAACTCTCTCAATATATTAGCGCGGGCACGTGTTGTCTTGTCTTCATCTTTAGTTGCCATGTAGCTTGGGCACATGGTGCCTCCCATTATTGCAGATTTACGACATTCTCCGGTTCCATTGCATTTTTCAGCGGCCCGTACTATACCCATATCTTTTGAAAAATCGAAATAGGTTTTAATTTCCGGAGTTTCCTGGCCGGGGATATAACGTAAAGATGTATTCATTTTAGGGGTATCCGTTATTTTACCCGGATTAAAAATATTTTTATCATCCCAGTTATGCTTGATATCTTTAAAAAGAGTGTAAATCTTTTCTCCCACCATTATTGAAATGAATTCGCCTCGCAGTCTTCCATCCCCATGTTCTCCACTTAAAGAACCATTGTATTTTTTCACCAACCGGGCCGATTCCAATGCTATTTCATGAAATAATTCAACTTCTTTTTTGTCTTTTAAGTTCATCACCGGACGTAGATGCAGTTCTCCTGTCGAAATATGTGCATAATAAACACAATCTTTGTTGTATTTTTTTAGAATTTTATTAAAATCAGATATATATTCAGGTAATACTTTTGGATTTACCGCTGTATCTTCTGTAACGGCTACTGGCTTTGCATCACCGGGCATATTGTTTAAAATACCTAATCCGGCTTTTCGTAAATCCCATACTTTATCCATATCTTTTCCTGTAATTAATGGGAAATGAAAGCCATACCCTTTACTTCTCATGGTTTTCTCCAGCTTAACGGCTTTTTTTTCTATGTCTCCCATGCTTTCTCCCAAAAATTCTACAATAAGAATAGCGCCGGGATCTCCCTTGAGGAAAAATCTGTTTTTACGCTGTTCAATATTTTCTTTGGTTAAATCCAGAATGACTTTGTCCATTAACTCGACCGAATATGGTGATAATTTAAGGGCTATTAAATTTGCTTTTAATGACTCTTCAACAGTGTTTAAATGAACACATACTAATCCTTTGTGTTCGGATGGAACAGGTTCAAGGTTTAATTTTAAAGAGGTTGTAAAAGCCAGTGTACCTTCACTTCCTGCCAACAGTTTTGAAAAATTGAATGACTCACCACCTTTTCTCCATGGTTCCATTTCCAGCAATAAGTCGAGGGCATAACCTGTATTTCTTCTTTTTAAAGAAAGATCAGGATATTGTTGGTTAATTTCTTTTTGTATATCTTTTTGATCGAGAATGTTTTTTATTTGTCTATAAAGTTTTCCTTCCAGCGTCTCTAATTGCAGTTTTTTGTTGAATTCCTCCTTAGAAATGTTTCCAAACGAAACTTCCGATTCATCGCTTAGAATGGTATTTACTTCTTTTATATGATCTCTTGTACTTCCATATACAAGAGAATGAGCTCCACATGAATTATTTCCCAGCATACCTCCCAGCATAGCCCTGTTAGATGTTGAGGTTTCCGGGGCGAAAAATAATCCATAAGGTTTTAAAAATAAATTTAATTCATCTCTGACAACTCCGGGCTCAACAATAACCCAGCGTTCTTTAACGTTAACTTCAACTATTTTATTAAAATATTTTGAAATATCTACTACAATGCCATTGCCAACAACCTGGCCTGCAAGGGAGGTGCCTGCGGCCCTTGGAATCAATGATGTTTCGTTTTCCTTCGCAAAATGAATTAACTTTTTAATGTCTGATTTATTTTTAGGATATGAAACTGCTAATGGGATTTCCTTATATGTTGATGCATCAGTAGCATAGATTAACCTAATGGTTTCTCCCCAGTATATTTCACCACTTAATATTTTATTTAAAGAGGCTAACATTTCAGGAGTGATTTGCTTAATGGTATCCATAAGATTTAATTTCTGTATATTCTGGTTAAAAATAGCCAAAAATAAACTAAAGCTTTGTATTGTAGCAATTAATTTTAATATTTTAGTTGAAATAGGTTTTCTGAAATGAATTAAATTTTTATTTTAAAGTCTTTATTCAATCTTTAAATATTCTACCCTTTTGTTTAAATTACTTGTTTATTTTTGTAAATAAATTTTTAGAAAATGGCAATTTTTATTAAAAATATTAAAAGTCTGATTAATGTTGAGAATATTCCAAAAGACAAAGCAAGTGGCATTGAAATGGCAAATATGCAAAGTCTGGATAATGCCTGGATATTGATTCGAAATGACAAGATTATAGATTTTGGATTAATGGATAAACTGGATGAGAAAAAAATTTCTTTTTCTAAAGAGGAAGTGGAAATATTAAATGCAGAGGGTAAAATGGTTATGCCTGCATTTGTCGATTCGCATACTCATTTGGTTTTTCCTGATACGCGTGAGAAGGAATATGTTTATAAAATTAAGGGGTTGTCTTATGAAGAAATAGCCAAAAGGGGTGGGGGCATTTTAAACTCTTCACGTAAAATGAAAGAAATTTCCACTGAAGAATTATTTGTATCTTCTTATCATAGGGCGTTAGAGGCTATGCGATGGGGTACAGGAGCATTAGAAATTAAAAGTGGATATGGCCTTTCATGGGAGTTGGAGAAGAAAATGCTTTTGGTAATTAAAAAATTAAAAAAAGCATTGCCTATTCCTGTTAAATCTACTTTTTTGGGAGCGCATGCTGTTCCGGAAGAATATAAAAGTAATCCTGATAAGTATGTTGATATTGTAGTAAATGAAATGATTCCGAAGGTGTCGGAAGAGAAACTTGCTGATTTTATTGATGTATTTTGTGATCGAGGTTTTTTTACTGTTGCCCAAACAGAGCGAATTTTAGCCGCCGGACAACAATATGGGTTACGAGCTAAAATTCACGCCAACGAATTGGATTTTTCGGGTGGTGTACAGGTTGGCGTTAAGTATAATGCTCTTTCAGTAGATCACCTTGAGTATATGGGTGATGATGAGTTAAGGACATTGTCGGGTTCTAAAACTATGCCAACAATTTTGCCGGGGGCAGCTTTTTTCCTGGGATTGAAATTAGCACCTGCACGTAAAATTATTGATAAAGGGCTCCCTCTTGCTATGGCTACTGATTTTAATCCCGGCTCTTCGCCTTCAGGAAATATGCAAATGATTGTTTCCATGGCTTCAATATTATATCATATGCTTCCGGAAGAAGCTATTACGGCAACTACTCTAAATACCGCTTATGCCTTGGGATTAAGTAATAAAATAGGAAGCATTGCCAAAGGAAAAAAAGCTAATCTTATCATAACAAAAAAAATACCTTCTATTGATTATTTACCTTATGCTTATGGGGAAAATAAATTAGATTTGCTCATGATTAATGGAGAGTTTATAAATTTTGATAGAATAGAAAAAATATAAAAAAATTAACAGATATGCAAAAACAACTCATTGAATGTGTCCCCAATTTTAGTGAAGGCCGGGATATGACAATAATAAAACAAATTACGGATGAAATAGAAAAGGTTGAAGGTGTAAAGCTCCTGGATGTTGATCCTGGAGCAGCAACTAACAGAACTGTAGTAACATTTGTTGGCTCACCTGATGAAGTTATAGAAGCTGCTTATCATGCAATAAAAAAGGCATCTGAAATAATTGACATGAAACATCATCATGGAGAACATCCAAGGTTTGGGGCAACAGATGTTTGTCCGTTGGTGCCTGTTTCCAATATAACCATGGAAGAAACGGTGGAGTATGCCAGAAAATTGGCTAAAAGAGTTGGTGACGAACTTGAGATCCCTGTTTATTGTTATGAAAATGCTGCCTTTTCAGAGGAAAGAAAAAACCTTGCTAACTGTCGTTCCGGAGAATACGAAGGCCTGGCAGAAAAGTTAAAAAATCCCGATTGGAAACCTGATTTTGGATCTGATGTTTATAATGAAAAAGTAGCTAAGACTGGGGCAACTGCAATAGGCGCCAGAGATTTTTTAGTTGCTTATAATATTAATCTTAATACTACTTCTACCCGCAGGGCAAACGCTATTGCCTTTGATGTAAGAGAACGTGGTCGTGTAAAACGTATAGGAAACCCCATAACAGGAAAAATTTTAAAAGATGAAAAAGGAAATCCTGTTATGATTCCCGGTTCATTAAAAGCTGTGAAAGCTATAGGCTGGTATATAGAAGAATATGGTATTGCGCAGATATCCATGAACTTAACAAATATTTCAATAACTCCTGTACATGTTGCTTTTGATGAGGTTTGCAAAAAAGCAAATGCCAGGGGAATACGAGTTACAGGTTCAGAACTTGTTGGGTTGATTCCGTTAAATGCCATGCTGGAAGCAGGAAAGTATTTTTTACGGAAACAAAAACGTTCTTTAGGTGTTGACAGGGACGAACTGCTCAAAATTGCAATTAAATCTTTAGGATTGAATGATTTAAAGCCTTTTAATCCAAAAGAAAGAATTATTGAGTTCTTACTGGAAGAAAAAGAAAGTAAATTAACAGATAAATCTTTAATTGAATTTGCTAATGAAACAGCTTCGGAATCACCGGCTCCGGGGGGTGGTTCTATATCTGCTTACGTAGGGGCTCTTGGTGTTTCCCTGGGTACAATGGTTGCCAATTTATCTGCACATAAAAGAGGTTGGGATGATAAGTGGGAAATGTTTTCCGATGTAGCTGAAAAAGGACAAAGAATTAAAGAGGATTTACTTTTTCTTGTTGATGAGGATACAAATGCATTTAACAAAATTATGGATGCATTTAAACTCCCCAATAAAACGGAAGAAGAAAAATTATATCGTAGAAAAGCTATTGAAGACGCTTCAAAATATGCTATGGAAGTACCTGTTAAAGTAATGGAAAAATCTTATGAATCAATGGAAATTTTAAGAAGTATGGCTGAAAATGGTAATCCAAACTCTGTCTCTGATGCCGGCGTTGGTGCCTTATGTGCACTTACTGCTGCTGAAGGTGCTTTTTTAAATGTTAAAATAAATGCTACCGGAATTACAGATCAGGAATTTAAAAGTAAACTGTTGAAAAAAGGTGAGCAGCTACTTGAGCAAACCAAAAATTGTAAAAGCGAAGTGTTGAATACTGTAGAACAAAAAATTCAATCTTTATAATCTAAAGTGCTAATTATTTAATATTTTAAATTATCTGAAATGCTAACAACTTTACTTCTTTATTTTACATCTTTTTTCACGTTGATGAATCCTTTAGGCTCAATGCCTATTTTCCTGGGACTTACTGATGGTTTAAATAATAAACAAAGAAGAAGCACTGCTACAAAGGCGATTATTACGGCTTTTATAACTTTGGTGGTTTTTGCTTTTGCCGGGAAGTATTTGTTTGAATTTTTTAATATTTCTATTAACGGGTTGAAAATAGTAGGTAGTATTATTTTCTTTATTATGGGGTATGATATGCTGAATTCAAAAATAGGAAGACTAAAATCAAATGATGAGGAGGATGACAGCAGTGAAGATAGTGGTGATATTGCTTTTTCTCCCTTAGGAATACCATTACTTGCCGGTCCCGGCTCTATTACTAATGCAATGGTGCTTATGGGGGAAAGCAGTTCGTGGACAGATAAAGGTGTTCTGGTAATTTCAATTTTCCTGGTTTCTTTAACTTCTCTTTTTATTTTATGGGGATCTTCAGGAATTATTAAAATACTGGGAAATCAAGGTACTAAAATAATGACAAAATTAATGGGTTTGATTTTGATGATTATAGCAGTGGAATTTTTCTTTTCAGGAGTAACCCCTTTTGTTAAGGTTATGCTGCATTAATTATTTTTTTATAAAATGAAATTTTCAATATAGTTGTACGTCTCTTAAAATACAATTTTTATTAAATTAAAGCTTTAATACTGATTTTTTTAACATGTTGCGATTTAACCTTATTAATATCAGTATTTTATGTTTTTTTATTATAAAAGGTAAAATTCTGCTAAAAAATTAGGATAATATAAGGGGAGTTTGTATTTTTGCCGTCCAAAAAAATTAAAAGTAGTAATATAATGGCTAAGAAAAGTAAGGACGCAAGAATTCAGGTGATTCTGGAATGTACAGAACACAAAAATAGCGGTATGCCGGGGACTTCCAGATACATTACAACAAAAAATAAAAAGAATACCCCCGAACGTCTGGAGTTAAAAAAATATAACCCCATATTAAAGAGAATGACAATTCATAGAGAAATTAAATAATTTGAATCATGGCTAAGAAAACAGTTGCTTCGTTACAATCATCAGGAAAAGATTATGCTAAAGTGATTAAGATGATAAAATCTTCTAAATCAGGAGCCTATTCTTTTAAAGAAGAAATTATTCCTACAAATATGGTAAAAGATTACTTTGCAAAGAAATAAGCATATTTTATAATGTATAATTACTAAAAGGCTTTTTCCCTATTGGGAAAAGGCTTTTTTTGTTTATTTTTAATGTGTCTTTTAAAGATATAAATTAATACTTATCTAAAATTCAATAAAATGGGTATTTTTTCCTTTTTTTCTTCTAAAGAACAAAAAGAAGAACTAAATAAAGGTCTTGAAAAAACAAAACAAAGTGTTTTTTCAAAACTAACAAAAGCTGTTGCCGGCAAATCAAAAGTGGATGACGATGTGTTGGATAATCTGGAAGAAATACTGGTAACTTCTGATGTTGGTGTTGAAACTACATTGAAAATTATCAGACGAATAGAAGATAGAGTTGCTAGAGATAAATATCTGGGTATCGATGAGTTGAATGGTATCCTGAAAGAAGAAATAATTAATTTGCTCCAGGAAAATAATAGTGGCGATGGTGTGGATTTCGAATTACCAAAGGATAAGAAACCATATGTTATACTTGTTGTAGGTGTTAATGGGGTTGGAAAAACTACAACTATTGGAAAACTTGCGTATAATTTTAAAAGAGTAAATAAATCAGTTGTTTTGGGTGCAGCTGATACTTTTAGAGCTGCTGCTGTAAATCAATTAACAATTTGGTCTGAGAGGGTAGGGGTACCTATTGTTAAACAGGATATGGGTTCTGACCCTGCTTCTGTTGCATATGATACAGTAAAATCTGCCATTTCTCGTGATGCTGATGTAGCCATTATTGACACAGCCGGTAGGTTGCATAATAAAGTCAATTTGATGAATGAGCTTACTAAAATTAAAAGGGTGATGCAAAAACTTATTCCTGATGCCCCTCATGAGGTTTTATTAGTGTTGGATGCGTCTACCGGACAAAATGCTATTGAACAGGCTAAACAGTTTATTGCTGCTACTGAGGTGACAGCTATTGCTCTTACTAAACTTGACGGAACAGCAAAAGGTGGAGTTGTAATTGGGATTTCTGATACTTTTAAGATTCCTGTAAAATATATCGGTGTTGGTGAAAAAATGATCGATCTACAGGCATTTAATCGTAAAGAATTTGTTGAATCTCTGTTTTCTTAATTTCTTAACCATATGAATAAACAACTTCCCCGTGTAAATGTTGTTACTTTAGGATGCTCTAAAAATCTTGTCGATTCGGAGGTTTTACTTCGGCAACTTGATAATCAATATGAAGTACGTCATAATGATGATAAAGATTCAGATATTGTTATTATTAATACCTGTGGATTTATTCATGATGCTAAACAAGAGTCTATCGATACCATTTTGTCAGCTGTTGAAGCGAAAAAATCAGGACGTTGCAAAAAGGTTATTGTCACTGGTTGTCTTTCTCAACGTTATAAAAAGGAACTAAAAGATGAAATTAATGAAGTGGATGGTTTTTTTGGCGTGGATGAATTACCCGAAATACTGAAATCTTTAAACGTTGACTACAAAAAGGAGTTGGTAGGTGAAAGAAAGTTGACAACTCCTTCACATTTTGCTTATTTAAAAATATCTGAAGGTTGTGATCGCTCTTGTGCTTTTTGCGCTATTCCTTTAATTAGGGGCAAGCATATATCCCAACCCATTGAGAATCTTATAAAGGAAGCGCAATTACTTGCTGATAAAGGGGTTAAAGAATTATTGTTAATTGCGCAGGATTTAACCTATTATGGAATTGATTTGTACCATAAAAGAGAAATTGCATCTTTGGTTGAACAACTTGCAGCAATTGATGGAATAAAATGGATACGTATGCATTATGCCTATCCTGCCGGTTTCCCTGAAGAATTACTGACAGTTGTGAAAAATAATGCAAAAGTTTGCAAGTATTTGGATATTCCCTTGCAGCATATTAATAGTCGTATCTTAAAATCTATGAAAAGAGGATTAGATGAAAAAGGTACAAGAGATTTGATTAATAAAATAAGAAGTTCTGTACCTGGTATAGCTTTGCGTTCTACTTTTATTGTTGGATATCCCGGTGAAACAGAATCAGAATTTCAACAATTGCTGGACTTTATTTCTGAGGTGCGTTTTGATCGTCTTGGAGTTTTTCAATATTCACCTGAAGAGGATACTTATGCCTTTAATTTGGCAGATGATGTTCCTGATGATGTTAAACAGGATAGAGAATCTCGCTTAATGGATTTGCAAAGAAAAATTTCTAACGAACTAAATGAAGAAAAGATTGGAAAAAAATTTCAAGTCTTGATTGACAGAAAAGAAGGTGATTTTTTTGTAGGCAGAACAGAATTTGATTCTCCTGAAGTGGATAATGAAGTGCTGATTACTTCTGATGATTTCGAATTAAAAACAGGAGATTTTTACTTTGTTGAAATAACGGGTGCCGAAGAATACGACTTATATGGTCGATTATCAGATTGAGTTTATTATTATAAAAAACCTCCATTTTCGTAAATATTTCCGCTTTTTCGTTTAAATATTTCCGTTTTTTACCTTTTTTTTACCCCATATTATTTACACATCTTGTAAATAAAAGCATATCAATGAAATAATATTTATGGTATTATGTTTGTACGTTCTTTAAAAAAATTAAGTTTTGGTTTTGGTTGATTCAGGTCGGAAACTCCTTTTATCCGGCCTGTTTTTTTATATTTGCTTTTATTAAACCAGGATATCAATTCTTAGGGTAAATAATATTAGATAAATTATGTAATTTACTTACTACCAATGAATAACAAAATTGAAATTAAAAATCCTTATAGAGGAGTAAAAGGCTATAATTGTTTCGGATGTTCTCCTGAAAATACAAATGGTTTGAAGATGAAATTTGAAGTTGATGGAGAAAATATTGTTTGTGAATGGAAGCCAAAGGATTATTTACAAGGATATCACGATGTTTTGCATGGAGGAATACAGGCAACCCTTATGGATGAAATTGCTTCTTGGTTTGTGCAAACCAAGATTGGTACAGCCGGAGTTACTTCTGAATTGAGAGTGAAATATTTAAAGCCTGTATATACAAATAACGGGAATATATTTCTTGAAGCCGGGTTAAAAAATAAAAGAAAAAACCTGGTAGATATTTGGGTTAAATTAATGGATGTTAACAAAACTGTTTGCGCAGAAGCTGTTGTTACATATTTTACATTTCCTGAAAAAATAGCAATTGAAAAGCTTCATTACCCTGGAAAAAAGGCATTCTTCCCCTTTAAAAATGAATAAACTTAAGTGTTTTACGTAATTTATATCTTATCATAGCATAATGTTTATTGTTATAGGAGATATTCATTAGTTTTGTATTGATATTTAATAATTTGAGAAATGAATATTATAGAAAAAATAATAGCTGCACATGCTGGTAAAAAATATGTAAAACCTGGAGAAATTTTGGATATTATTATTGATGCAAGGGTTGCCAGAGATTTTGGAGGCCCAAATGTGGTAAAACACATTGAAGATTTTGATCTTTCAATAGATGATATCTCAAAAACATTTTTTACTTTTGATACAAACCCAACCGGCAGTGATCAAAAATATGCTTCCAATCAACAAATAATCAGAGTTTTCGCCAAAAAACACGGTATAAAAGTATTTGATATTAATAACGGAATAGGTACTCATACATTAATTCAGGAAGGTCTTGCATGGCCTGGTTCTACTGCAGTTACCACTGATTCTCATGCAAATATTTTAGGAGCTATTGGTGCTTTTGGACAGGGTATGGGTGATAAGGATGTTGCTGCAGCTTTTCATAAAGGTAAGATATGGTTTAAAGTACCTGAATCGGTGAAAATTATTTTAAACGGAAAATTGCCTGAACATGTAACAGCAAAAGATATAGTGTTAAACTTGTTACATCATTTTGGCTCTAATTCATTGCTCGGTTATTCTGTTGAGTTTTATGGTGAGGTTGTAGATAAATTAACTCTTGACCAACGTATTACAATTGCATCAATGGGAACGGAAATGGGCGTAGTTATATTACTTTTCCCTCCGAATAAGGATGTCTTAAACTATTGTAGAGAAAAAACCGGAAATGCGGAATTACAACCTGTTTTAGCAGATAATGATGCTAAATATAAAGCTACTTATACATTTGATGTGGGTGAATTTATCCCTATGGTTAGCCGTCCAGGTAAACCACATGATACAGTAAGTGTTGAGAGTGAGAAAAAGGTACGAATCGATTCTGCTTTTGTAGGTAGTTGTACAAATGGAAGAATTGAAGATATGCGAAGTGTCGCAAAAATATTAAAGGGTAGAAAAGTCTTTCCCGGAGTGGTTCTAAAAATTGTTCCATCTACAGATAAAATCTGGCAACAATGTCTTGATGAGGGTATTATAAAAATCTTTAAAGATGCCGGTGCTCTGGTTTCAAATGCTGGTTGTGCCGGGTGTGCTGCAGGACAGGTTGGACAAAATGGTCCTGGAGAAATTACTGTTAGTACAGGAAATAGAAATTTTCCCGGTAAACAAGGTAAAGGCCTTGTTTACCTTGCTTCCCCTGCAACTGTTGCGGCTTCTGCTGTAGCAGGATATATAACTTCTGAAGATGATATCCCCAAAATTTCTGATATAACGATGCCAAATAATGAACCCGAATTATATAAAAATCCACACCATCATCATAAAAAACATCCAAAGCAAAAACCTACTCTGTTAAAGGGTAAAGTATGGGTAATTGATATGGATGATATTGATACTGATATGATTTATCATAACAGATATTTACAAATTATTGACCCCAAAGAAATGGGGCAGTATATATTTGATAATTTACAAGGGTTTGAAGATTTTGCAAAAAAAGTTCGTCCGGGAGACATTATCATTACAGGTAAAAACTTTGGTTCCGGAAGTTCTCGCCAACAGGCTGTTGATGGCTTTGTTACTCTTGGTGTACAGGCTATAATTGCAAAATCATTTGGTGTTATATATGAAAGAAATGCTATCAATGCAGCCTTTCCTGTGTTAACTTATAATGATTTGGAAGAGCTGGATATAAAGCAGGGGGATACTATTTCCATTGACCTTAAATCAGGTGAAATTACAAATGAAAGAAATCATTTAAAAGGAAAAGTAACTCCTTTCTCGGAGGTCCAAATGGAAATTTACCAAAATGGAGGATTATTTTAATATGATTATTTAATTTTTGTAAAAAACATAAAAATGAAAAAGCCGGAAATTTCACGGGAAATATTAATCGAAGATTTAGTGAATAACTATCCGTTTTCTGTAAAATACCTTATGGAGAAAGGTATTCGTTGTATTATGTGTGGAGAGCCTATATGGGGAACTTTAGAAGAAGCATGCCAGGAAAAAGGTTTTCCAGATGATAAAATAGATGCAATTGTTGAAGAAATGAACTCTCTTGCTATAGAGCATGAAGGAGAGAAATATCCTGAAAAGAAAATTGATGTTAAAAAGATAAACTAAGGTGCCAATAGTTGTTTTTTCCAGTTGCTGTTTTTATCTTTTGAATACTCAATACGGTGGTTAAAACGGTTAGGGCCTCCAAGCCAAAATTCAAATTTATCTGGTGTTAAAATATAACCACCCCATCTGTCAGGACGAACTAATTCTTCTTTACTGTTCCTAAGCTCTTCTTTCATCTTAATCAAAATGTCTAAAGTTTTAATGGGTTGGCTTTGTCTTGATACAATGGTGCTTAGTTTACTTTCTATGGGTCTTGAATTAAAATATATATCAGACTGCTCAGTCTCTAACTTCTTTATTCGCCCTTCTATTCTAATTTGTTTTTCCAATACATTCCAGTAAAATAATAATGCTCCTTGTGGATTTATTTCAATTTCTTTTCCTTTCTGGCTTTCATAATCTGAAAAAAAAATAAACCCTTCTCCTTTTTCATATTTTTTTAATAAAACTACTCTTGATGAAGGTTTCCCATATCTGGTTGATGTTGAAAGAACCATAGCATTAGCATCGGTTATAGGAAAATTAACAGCTTCATTTAGCCAGGTTGAAAAAAGTTGGTATGGATCAGATGGCCAATTTAATTTTTCAGGATGCTTTTCTCCATAGTCGTGTCTGAGATCACTTAAATCCATAATTATAAAAACTATTTTTGATGATATTTTATATTGAATACAAATTTCTTATTTTTGACAAAAGTAATGCAAATATAATTGAGCAGTTTATAAATTGTTAAACCTTAAAAATTGTTAGTTGTAGTAACTTATAATTTTTTAATTTGTTCTATAACTTTATGATAAAAAAAATACCTCTTTTTGTAAAAAGAAATTGTTGGAGACCTACCTTTTGGGGCTGGCTTTTTATATTTGTTGTTATAGGTCTTTTATTTCGTGTTTGGATGGGAACAGTTTGTGAATATTTGACTGTCAATAAACCTGTACCTGCAAAAATTATGGTAATTGAGGGGTGGGTGGAAGATTATGCTTTGAAAGAAGCCATGGAATATTACAAAAGGAATAATTATAAACATTTAATTATTACCGGCTTGCCGTTAAAGCACTGGGAAGATTTTGTAATTTTTCCTAATACCGCCCGTGCAGCAGCGGCTGTGTTAAAAACCTATGGTTTTAAGGATTCAATTTATGAGGCTGTTATTCCTCCCAGCGTATATATTGACCGGACTTATAATACAGCTGTGGCCACTAGAATGTTGCTGTCAAAACATTCTGATTGGGGTAAAAGTTTTAATATTTTTTCTGTAGGTGTACATTCGAGGCGAACGTTGCTTATGTTTAAGCGCGCTTTTGGTGATACATATAAGATTGGAATAATTGCAGCTACAGATCGTACCTTTAATCCTAAACGCTGGTGGACAACAAGCAAAGGGTTTCGTAATGTGAGCAATGAATTTGTTGCATACTTATTTGTATGGGCTTTTTTTCATCCGGATTATGTTACCTATGAGAAGAAACTTGAAGAAGGATATCAACTGGAAAAGTTAAAAAATAACTAAAATATAACCTTTTACCATGAAAAAACTTCCTATTTCTATATTATATGTTGAAAATGATGCTTCTCTCCGAAAAATTTATTCCAAATTATTGGAGAATGTAATAAAAAAAGTTTGGGTAGCAACTAATGGTGTTGAAGGTTTAGAGAGTTACAAAAAACATCGTCCGGATCTTATTCTTACCGATATAAAAATGGAGGTAATGAATGGCCTGGAAATGATTTCCCGAATAAAAAAGATTGATAAAAATGCAAGAGTTATTATTTTATCGGCGTTTTCGGAACCAGGCTATTTTTTAAGAGCTATTTCATACGGTGTAAAAGGATATTTATTAAAGCCCATTGATTCGGAAGTTCTTTTAAAACAAATTGAAAGTCAGGCGAATGATATACTTCTTGATTTTAAAGTTAAGCAAGAAGAACAAAAGCGTTGGGAGGCTGAGAAAGCTAAAGAAAGAAGTGAGGCTATTCTACAAGCATTAGCTTTTGCAACACGAGTTTTCTTTACTGAAGGATTTGAATCCGACTCTGTATTTAAGGTATTGGAGAGAATTGGAAAATCAACACACTCTTCAAGAGTTTATATTTTTCAAAATTTTAAAGATGATGATGGTAAACCCTTTGTTTCTCAGATTTATGAGTGGGTTAAAAGTGGTGTTAAAATAGAAATTGATAATCCAGAATTAAAGCAAATTTATTTTGATGAGCCGGCTTTACAAAGATGGGTTAAAACAATGTCTGAAAACGGATATATTCATGGTTTGATAAAAGACCTTAAAGAAGGCGCGGAAAAAGAAATTCTGGAATCTCAAAATATTATTTCTATACTGGCAATGCCAATATTTGTCGAAGACCAGTGGTGGGGATTTATAGGTTTGGATGATTGTATAAATGAGAGAATTTGGTCTGAAAATGAAATTAAAGCAATGGAAACGTTAGCAGCTAACCTTGGAGCTGCTATCTATAGAAAACAGGTTGAAACAGAACTTATTGAACTGAACTTTCATTTGGAAAAACGTGTTACTGAACGTACTAAAGCTCTTGAAAAAGAAATTTCTCAAAGAAAATTAGCACAGTTAAAATTAAAAGAAAGTGAAGAAAAATACAGATTAATTTATGAACATGCTAATAATGGTATTTTATTAGTTATCAAGAAAAAAATTGTTTTGGTTAATCCGGAAGCTTCTTCTATTTTTAAATTAAAGCCTTTTGATTTAATTGGCAAGCCATTATCTAATTTTATTATTAAAGAAAATCATGATATTTTTAACGAATATTTTGACGGAATTAATCAACGTCATGTTGAGAACTCTATTGATATTCGTATAATAAATGGCGAGGGCCTTTTGCGATGGGTTGAAATGAAAACTAATGTTATTTTATGGGATGGCAATGAAGCAAACCTGATTTTTGTTTCTGATATTACCAACAGAAAGATTGCTGAAGAAAAAATTAAAATTCTTAATAAAGAATTAGAAAGTAAGGTAGAAAAAGAAGTAAAGAAGGTGCAACTTCAACAACAACTGTTAGTCCAAAAATCAAAACTTGAATCAATAGGGGAACTTTCTGCGGGCCTGGCACATGAAATAAATCAACCATTAGGAGGTATTTCAATGGGGATGGAAAATATGCTTTTTCGTATAGAAGAAGATGGGAAAGTTAATAAAGATTATCTGAAAGAAAAAATTAGTTTATTATTTAAAGATATAGAAAGAATTAATAAAATTATTCAACATGTTAGAATTTTTTCCAGAGATCAGCAGAATGTTAAATTAGAACCTGTTAATGCAGTTGTTGCTATCCAAAATGCACTTTCAATGATGTCTGTGCAATTACAAAATCATGGCTTTAAACTAGATGTTGAGTTAGTAAAGCATCCTGTCATTATAAAAGGCAATTTATATAGAATAGAGCAGGTAATATTGAATTTGCTCTCTAATGCAAAATATGCTATTGATGAGAAAGCTAAAAGTCATAATTTTGAAAAAATTATATCTGTTAAGTGTTCTAAAAATAATGAGTTATGTTTTATTTCTGTTAGAGACAACGGAACAGGAATTCCACAAAATTATATAAACAATATTTTTGATCCTTTTTTTACTACAAAAAATGAGGAGAAGGGCACAGGCTTGGGACTTTCTATTTCTTATGGTATTGTAAAAGAGATGGAGGGGGAAATAAAAGTTATAAGCCAGGCAAATAAATTTACTGAGTTTAAAATTAGCATACCATTAATTAAAGATGAAGCCTTCATGATTTAATAATTATTAAATCATGGTAAGTTCCATCTGACCAATGAAATATAAAATTAAAAACAGATGAAAAATATGAACCAACAGTTTAGTATTTTAGTTGTTGATGATGAAAAGCGTATTGTAGATGAAATTACAGAGTTCTTGAAAAGTAAGGGCTTTCTTGTTAAAGGCATGTACAAACCCAGAAAAATTATTGATTTCATAAAACAAAATTCAGTTGATATTGTAATTCTTGATATTCGCTTACCTGGAATTAGTGGTTTAGAATTGCTTCAGCAAATAAAAACCTTAAAACCCGAAATAGAAGTTATCATGATTTCCGGACATGGAGATATGAATACAGTAATTGAGGCTATGCGTAAAGGAGCTACTGACTATTTCCCAAAACCATTCCGGTTAATGGATGTATATAAAGCTATTATAAGAACAGAACGGTTTGTAAAATTAAATAAAGAACTTAAAAGCACTAAGATTAGTGTAGACATCTTATCTAAGAAATTACTGGAAAATATCGGAGTTCAGCTTATTGGAGATAGTAAATCCATGCAGCATTTAATTAATTTAATGAATAGGGTTGCCCAATCTCCAAATACGTCTGTTTTAATACTTGGAGAAAGTGGAACAGGTAAAGAATTAGTTGCACACGGAATTCATTATTTAAGTAAAAGGCATAATCAAAAATTTTATTCCGTTAATTGTTCTGCCATTCCTGAAACCTTATTTGAGAGTGAATTTTTTGGTCATAAGAAAGGTGCTTTTACCGGTGCAGATAACGATAAAGAAGGTTGGTTTGAAATTGCTGATAAGGGGACTTTGTTTTTGGATGAAATAAGTGATTTACCATTAGTCCAGCAAGCTAAATTATTAAGAGTATTGGAAGAAAGGAAAGTTAGTAAATTGGGTTCACGGGAAAGTAAAACTGTTGATGTAAGAGTTGTAGCTGCCTCTAATAGAGATTTGGAAAAGTTAGTACAGGAAAATAAATTTCGTGCTGATTTATTTCATCGGCTAGGAATCTTTATAATTAAAATACCGTCGCTAAGAGAAAGAAAAGAAGATATTGAAGCATTGACAAACTATTATATAAATAGAAATGCAGAACAAATGGGGAAAAATGTTAAAGGTATAAAACCTGAGGCTTTGCAAAAATTAATGTCCTATGATTTCCCCGGAAATGTTAGAGAACTAAGAAATATTATAGAAAGAGCTATGATATTTTGCGATGATTCAGAATTAAATATCAACCATATTCAGCTATCCGGATTTAATAGTGATGATTCGACTAATATTGAAACAAAATCTGTTGAGTTATTACCATCTGACTCCATTCAAAATTTTGACCTTGAAGAAAATGAAAAGATTTTAATTAAAAAAGCTTTGAACGCTGCAAATAATAAAAAATCTAAAGCTGCAGAGTTGTTAAATATTACATGGCAAGCATTAGACAGACGCATGAAAAAATATGGAATGGAATAACTTCCATTATTGCAAAAATCATAATCCTTTTTTTTTATTAAAAAATTCTTTAATTTAACTGATTCAGATAGATAAGGTAAATTAATTTAACCATCTTTATTAAGACTAAAAATAAATAGAGATATTAAGTTAAAATTATCTATAAATGTTTTTAGTCTTTGAAAGAAACCTCATATTTTCGCGTCAATTAATAATAAGAAATTTATATACGTAATTATATGAATAGTGAATCACTGATACTTTTTTTTATTTTGGGATTGTTATTAGTTGGAGGTGCCATTTTGTTTTCTACTATCGTGGCACCCCGTTCTTTTAATAAAGAAAAGTTCGAACCGTATGAATGTGGTATTCCAACAACAGGACCTACATGGATTCAATTTCATGTAGGTTATTATTTATTTGCCATTATTTATTTAATATTTGATGTTGAAACTGTTTTCCTGTTTCCATGGGCAACAGTTATGAAATCAATTGGAATGAGGGCTTTTATTGAAATTATTATTTTCTTTTTTATTTTGGGATTGGGTTTATTATATGCATGGAAGAAAGGAGCTTTGAAATGGGTATAAAAATTAAATCCATGAAAAAAGAGGATTTTAAGGATAATGAAACTCTTGATGCTTTAAATCAATTAGGTAATAATGTTTTTCTGACTACTCTGGATGAGGTTTTGAACTGGGGCAGATCCAATTCAATATGGCCATTGACTTTTGCAACCAGTTGTTGTGGAATTGAAATGATGGCCGCCGGTGCACCACGATATGATTTTGCTCGATTCGGAATAGAAGTCTATCGTGCTACACCACGACAGGCTGATGTTATTGTTGTTGCCGGTACAATAGTGAGAAAAATGGTTCCAGTATTAAAGCGGTTATATGATCAAATGGCTGAACCAAAATATGTTATAGCTATGGGTGCTTGTGCTGTTTCAGGAGGTCCCTTTTATTATAATAGTTATTCCGTTGTCAGAGGTGTTGACCATGTAATTCCTGTAGATGTATATATTCCCGGGTGTCCGCCACGACCTGAAGCGCTGCTTTATGGTGTTATGCAATTACAGCGTAAAATTAAATCAGAAGGAAACGTTAGTAATAGAAAGAAATTAAATAAAAAGAAATTAAAAAATGGATAACAAAACAGATTTAGTTGAAGTGTTATCAAAATTAATTCCTTTGGGAAAAGTTACTATGGGAAATCAATATCCTGAAATTATTGTTGATCCTGACAAATTACATGAAACCGCTTTAGCTTTAAAGAATTTAAAAAACACACCTTTTGATTTTTTAATTGATGTTACAGCTGTTGATTTTGTTACACATTTTCTTTTGGTTTTTCATTTTGAATCTACCAATACTCATGAGGTTATTGTTTTAAAAACTCAGTTGGAAGATCATGATTCTCCTTTTGTTGATAGTGTTTCTGACCTATGGCCTACAGCTGAATTTCAGGAAAGAGAAATTTTTGACTTATTTGGTATACGTTTTAATAACCATCCGGATTTAAGAAGGCTGTTTATGGAAGATGATTATGGATACCCGCTAAGAAAAGATTTTAAAGACGAGATAAATATTATCGAATACCCCAATTAGTTATGAGCGAAGAAATAATTAAAAATATTATGGTTGGGGAGCATGAGGACTATCTTATTAATATGGGCCCTCAACATCCATCCACACATGGTGTTCTGCGACTAGAAGTATCATTAAATGGAGAAGATGTAAAAAAAGTTACTCCACACATTGGCTATATTCACAGAAGTATTGAGAAAATGTGTGAGAAAGATACCTATAAACAGATTATTCATCTTACCGATAGAATGGATTATTTATCTGCTCATATGAATAATGAAGCTGTCTCATTGTTAGTTGAGAATGCTCTTCAAATTGAAGTTCCGGAACGTGTTAAATATATTCGCGCCATTCTTGATGAA
Source organism: Bacteroidales bacterium (assembly GCA_015491905.1). Lineage (GTDB taxonomy): Bacteria > Bacteroidota > Bacteroidia > Bacteroidales > F082 > Sulfidibacterium. Next base: position 79,223 of record WGGC01000094.1, read on the forward strand.
CTTTCAAGAATAGCTTCTCATCACTTGTGGTGGAGTGCTTTCGGTATGGATCTGGGCGCATTAACTACTTTTTTTTATGGATTGCGCGACAGGGAAAAGATATTGGCCATTTTTGAAGAATCTTTTGGCTCCAGATTATTACATAGTTTTATTACTCCTGGTGGATTAATGCACGATGTGCACTCCAACTTTAGAAAAGATACCCTTGAATTTATTAAGTATTTCAGAAAAAAACTTCCTGAATACAAAAGTTTACTTACTGATAACATTATTTTTCACCAAAGAACTAAGGGTGTTGGCATAATGGATAAAAAAACCTCTATTGCTTATGGTGTTACAGGCCCCTCAGGCAGAGGTTCAGGATTTTCTTGTGATGTTAGGAAAATAGCTCCTTATGGTGTTTATGATCAGATTGAATTTAATGAAATACTAAAGAATGACGGAGATGTTTTTTCCAGATACCTCGTACGTATGGAAGAAATGGAAGAGTCTATGAATATTTTAGAACAACTTATTGATAAAATGCCTGATGGAAATGAATATACAGCAAAAATGAAGGCTATTGTAAAGTTACCGGAAGGAGAATATTATCAACGTGTAGAAACTGCCAGGGGAGAATTGGGAGTTTATGTTGTTAGTACCGGAGCTAAACATCCATACAGAGTAAGATTTCGTACTCCTAATTTCAGCAATCTTTTTGTTCTAAATACCTTAGCCAAAGGCGGTAAGATTGCTGACTTAGTTGCGATTAGTGGTTCGCTTGACTTGGTAATCCCTGATATTGACCGATAAATTTGAAAAAATGATATTAGATATTTACAGTTTTTCTACGCTTACACATAACATTAATAAAGGCCTTAATGCGGTTATGTCACCTTTATTAGCCACTATTGTGGAACTTGTAATTGTGGGTGTACTTTTTTTAATGTTATATGCTGTTTTAGGCTTGTTTTTAGTCTATCTTGAAAGAAAGGTTTGTGCTGTTATGCAAAACCGTATCGGACCTAACAGAGTTGGAAAGTGGGGCATGTTTCAGACTATTGCAGATTTAATTAAACTGTTAATGAAGGAATTAATTCCTATAAAAA
>WGGC01000095.1 GCA_015491905.1 Bacteroidales bacterium
CAATATCCTCGATTTCCTCGGACGTTTTAACTGTAACTCTTCTATTTTTACCTCAGGCGAAAATTGTGTGAGTAACTTTAAGGCACTGATAAACTGCCTCTGTGTGCTTACCGAATATTGATTCGGTGCTAAAAAATTTTCACAAAATAACTCTACATCCCTATTATTAAAATGTGATACTTCTTTATTATTATGGTAGTTTAAAAAATCTGCTATAAAGGTGCTGTATGTCTTTACTGTGCTTTCACTGTAACGTTTTCCACGTAAAAACTTCTCATAAGATGCAATATACTTCTTAGTTTCTTCTGTTAAATCCCTGTTTTTTATTAACCCCTTTTTATTAATGCGACTGTCTGACAGCTTTTCGTTTATTATAGCTTTGCCGGCAAGTACCTTACGTATCTTTTCCGGCATTCCTTTCCGGTCATCAACATACCAGCATTTTAAAGTTCTGCTCCAACTTGCGCCTTCTATCTTTTTAACTTCCTGTATAAGTGCATAGTTATAGTCAAACTCTAAAGCTATTCTAATGCTGTTTCTGTGGACAATCTTTCGTAATGTTATTTCATAAAGGGTCATAATCGGTTAATTGGCGTTGTAAATTTACTAAAAAATTTAAAACAAACCACCCGAATAAATATGGCAATAATATTTTGAAAGGGATTCCTGAATGTGTAATGTAGTATTATACTATTTATACCTGATTATGCATTTTAACGGGAAAAAAATTATTCGGATATAATATGCTGAACTCTGCCTACTTCTCCCGTATCTAACATAACTTTTATGCCTCGTGTATGCTTTGCCGATTTGGTTAAAATACGCTGTATAAATCCTTCTGTTAACTTCCCTGTGCGCTGATCGGCTTTTTTTATTATTGCTACCTTTTGTCCAATATGTAAATTAGCTCTGTAAAAGCCTTCATTTTCTGCTATGTCCATTTTTTATAATTATATGATAACTATCGAATAAATCTAATTACCCCTGAAGAAAAACATACCTCTTTTTGTGAGATTCTTATCTGTATTAACAAAATTATTTATACTTATCCGAAAATCACACCGTTATATTATACAGTAACAAAACTTATCTAAACATTAAACCGTATATGCATAATGTCACCATCTTCTACAATATAGTTTTTCCCTTCTACATGAAACTTTCCGGCATCTTTCACAGCCTGTTCAGAGCCTAAAGCAATAAAGTCATTATATTTTATCACCTCAGCACGAATAAAACCTCTTTCCAAATCACTGTGTATAACTCCAGCCGCCTGTGGCGCCGTCATACCTTTTCTTATTGTCCAGGCACGGTTTTCCTGCTTTCCAATAGTAAAAAACGACTGTAAATCCAAAATGTCATAAGCTGCTCTTACCAGCTTATTCACCCCGGGTTCTTTCAATCCGGCATCTTCTAAAAATACTTTGCGGTCTTCAGCATCTTCCAACTCCGCAATTTCAGCCTCCAGCTCACCGGCCAATATCAATATCTTACTCTTTTCTCCAAGTTTCTCTTTTACCATCTCTACATAATCGTTTCCGTCCGTCGCTGAAGCATCATCAACATTGCAAACATAAATTACCGGTTTGGCTGTCAACAGTAATAAATCCTGAATATAAACCTTATCATCTTCATCAACGGGGGCAGTGGAGGCATTACCAAAATTTTCGAGATGATTTTTATATACTGTAAGTACTTCAATGCCTTTTTTCGCATCCTTGCTGCCGGTTTTTGCCAATTTCTGCAACCGTTGTATCTTACGTTCTACCAAATCCAAATCCCGTACCTGAAGCTCAAAATCTACAATCTCCAAATCGCGCACCGGGTCAACAGAGCCTTCTATATGAGGTAAATTGTCATTGTCAAAACATCGTAATACGTGTATCAAAGCATCTGTCTGCTGCACGTCAGCTAAAAATTTATTTCCTACGCCTTCTCCCTGACTTGCGCCTTTTGCCAATCCGGGCAAATCCACAATCTCCACCGTTGCAGGCACCAGCTTATCGGCTTTCAAAAGCTTGTCAATTTCATATAATCTCGGATCGGGCACTTCCACCATACCTTTGTTCGATTTTGTCGCGCTAAAAGCATAATTAGAACTTTCTGCTTTCGTATTCGACATGCAATTAAAAATTGTCGTCTTTCCCGTATTCGTCAACCCTATTATTCCACAGTTTAATGCCATTTATCTCTTTCTTTAATATTATAAACAACTCATTTTCAGTAATTCAAAGCCTATCGCCTTCTTTTTGTTGCCTTTAAAAAATTTATGTTTTCTGCCGGCAAAGGTAGCTATAATCTAAAAAAACTTCGATATTATTTTTTTGTTTGTTTTCAGGGCGGCTGAACCGGGTTGTCCGCTTTAGTCGGCAACAAAAAATAACGGCCGGCTAATGTGTTTTCGGGGGCTCCCTTGTCGCCCCGCCTCCACAAGCCGCCCTGTTATTTTTTGCCGCCTCGCTGCCGCTGCCACCCCTGCCGCAAATCTTGCAAATATCAATATAAGGTTAAAAAAAAGTTTTTAATGTTAATGGTTATTTTTAAAAGGGAAGTTTCATAAAATCAAGGAAATACAAATTAAAAAACATATAAAAAATACTGATTTTTTAAATTTTATAATTTATCACCGTATTTTTATTTATATTTTTAATATATATAAGTTCCATTCTCCGATTTAATTGTTAGTTTTTTGCCTTCGCATTCTTCTACACGTCCTACAATACGACTTTCTAAATTGTATTGCCCGGCAATATCCATTATCCTGCCGGCAACATCTTCCGGTACGTATAATTCCATTCGGTGTCCCATATTAAAAACACGATACATCTCCTCCCAGCTGGTCCCCGATTGATCTTGTATCATACTAAACAGGGGAGGGACGGGAAATAAGTTGTCTTTTATAATGTGCAGGTTATTAACAAAATGCAGCACCTTTGTTTGTGCTCCGCCACTGCAATGAATCATTCCATGTATCGAAGATTTTAATTCTTTAAAAACAGATTTTATTACAGGTGCATAGGTGCGGGTAGGAGATAAAATTAATTCTCCTACTGTTAGTCCTTCTACCGGCGATGGTTCTGTAAGTTTTAATTTACCGCTGTAAATCAACGATTCGGTAGTATGTGGATCATAACTTTCAGGATATCGCCCTGTAAGGGAGTGCTCAAGAACATCATGCCGTGCCGATGTAAGTCCGTTCGAACCCATTCCTCCATTATATTGGTCTTCGTATGTCGTTTGTCCGTACGATGCTAATCCAACAATAACATCTCCGGCTTGAATTTTGTTTTCTATTATCTCACTTCTGGGAACTCTGGCTACAACCGTCGAATCTACAATAACGGTGCGTACTATATCTCCTACATCGGCAGTCTCACCGCCTGTTAATGTCATAAAAACCCCTTGCTTACCCATCTTTTCAATAAAGCGCTGGGTGCCGTTTATTAAAGTGGATATTACTTCTCCGGGAATTAAATTTTTGTTCCTTCCTATTGTCGATGATAATAATATATCGTCTGTTATCCCGACACATAATAAATCATCGGTGTTCATAACAATAGCATCCTGTGCAATGCCTTCCCAAACGGATAAATCGCCTGTTTCTTTCCAATATAAATATGCCAGTGCCGATTTCGTACCTGCACCATCGGCATGCATTACATTGCAATATTCTTTGTCGTTACCGAGTATGTCCGGAATAACTTTGCAAAAAGCATTAGGGTATAGTCCTTTGTCAAGATTCTTTATGGCTTCGTGTACTTCCTCTTTTCCTGAAGAAACACCCCTCATATCATATCTTGATAATGGTTTGTTATTGTGGCTTTTGTTCTTCATTAAAATGAATTATTTATGTTTATGGTTTGTCGCAACCCTCTTTAAGAACCGATAATTAATAAATGTTTTTGCGTATTAAACCTGAAATTTCCAAATTTCTTTAATATGCTTTCTCCAAAAACAAAATCGTAAAAAAGATTTTTGGTAACAATAACCTGAATGTTTTTAATTGTCTTCCCTCCAATAGTAACTGTTTTTAATGTCAATACAGCATGATTGGCAATGGTGTTATTCCGTAAAATTTCTTCAGGATTTCCAACGAAATCTTCCTTGTTTATAATGCCTTCCTGCAATAATGCAATTGCCTTTTTTACTGATATCTGCGGACTGTTGTTAGCATCATACATAAACGATTCCTGATATCCATTTATAAAACATGTGGCAATGTACAATCCGTTTTTTGGACTTTTATAAAATGGAATCTCATTTTCTGATGCCATTAAATTTATATTGAAACTTGTGTCTGCCACTGCTTCATTTCCTCCGGTGTTTTTGAAGTCTTTTCGTAATATTCTGAAATCTGTTCGCCTGTTTAAAGCATAAGCAGCCTGCCGGGCTTTTTGAGATGGCAGACTGTTAATGTACTTGGCATTCAGAACAGTACCTTTTTTAAATATAATGCCATTTTTAATTTTTGTGGTTTGCAGTTTTCGTGGAACGCGTTCTCCATATCCTTTGGCAACCAAACGTTTGGACGAAATACCTCTTAATATAAGGTAGTTTACAACCGAGCGTGCTCTTTTCTGTGATAAGATGTCGTTGCTTTCAGCAGAACCTCTTATATCTGTATGAGAACCTAATTCAATTACTAAACCCGGGTTATCGCGTAGTAACCTTACCAGCCCTTGAAGTGAATCCTGATATTGTGGCTTTAACTCCCATTTTCCTGTGGCGTATAATATGTCAGGTAATACTACCGGTCGGGTTGGAATAGGGGAGAGGGTGAAATTTTCTTTGAAGGCTTTTCCCGTCTTCATACCTTTTGTTGTTACCGGAACTGTCTTGCGAAGGAAGTTTTTCTTTTCTGCTATCACCGTGTAATCTTTACCTCTCTGTATCTGACTTTTTGTAAAAGAATAAACTCCTTTGTCGTTGGTAATAGTTTTTACTGAACTACTGCCGCTTTTTAAAGTTACAGTAACGCCGGGCATGCCAAACAATGTTCTTTCATTAATTACCTTCCCCGAAAGGGTAAATACAACAGGCGGCTGAATAAAATAAAATATGTCCTCCTGTCCTCGTGTGCCTTTCCTGTTAGAGCTTAAAAAGCCACGCTCTGCTGTAGGATGAAATAAAATGCCAAAATCATCATAAGGGGAGTTCAATGGGTATTTTAGGTTTTTTGGCGACTGCCAGTTTCCCTTTTTGTCCAGATATGAAACAAATATGTCAAGTCCTCCCATTCCGCCATGCCCGTTGGAGGCAAAATATAAAGCCGTATCACCGCGTAAATATGGAAATACTTCTTCTCCTTTTGTATTTATAACCTTTCCCAGATTAAAAGCATGTCCAAATGAGGTGTTTTTCGAACTCCGGTGTGCTACCCATAAATCATTACCTCCCAAAGTGCCCTTTTTCGCTGATGAGAAATATATTGTCAACTCATCTTCTGAAAGTGTAGGCTGTCCAATGGATGATGTGGTGTCAACACCTCCAATGCGAACTCTTTGTGGTTTGCTCCAGCGCCTGCCTGTACGTCGCGATACATATATTGCACAGCCTGTAGACTTACCGGGTACTTTTAAGCAACGTGTAAAATATAATGTGTTAAAATTTTTATTTACCCATGGGTCACCTTCATTTCCTTTGGTGTTTATGGTTTCTGTCTTATCAAAAAGTTTGGGGGTTTCCCATTTGCCTTCTCTGTTTTTTTGGGCTGTAAACAAATCACTGAATTTGGTGCCTGTCCATGCATCAATAGCTTTTCCCGTAGCTTCTTTTCTTGTGGATGTAAAAATAATCTCTTGAAAGTTACCGGAAATATAGGCAGGTGCAAAATCTGCAAACCGTGAATTAATCTTTTTTATGTCTGTAACCTTGTAATTTAAAGGGTGTCTTATCCAGTTTTGTATTAACCGGGTAGTGGTTATTCCGGAAATTGCCCTTTTGTCGCCCGGATTCAGCTTTAAATATTGATTGTAATATTTAATTGCAGTCTTCCATTGTTCATTCATCTTTGCCAAATCAGCAAGATGTAATAATATGTCCGGATGTTGCTTTTGATAATTGTAACGAAGCAGGTTTTTAAAATAAATATTTGCTCTTCTGTATTTTTGTGTCTTCAGAAAACAATTTGACAGACGATAGGAAATTTTATTCCTTTCGCTGCGGTTGTTACGTAGTTTTGTTAATGCTTTTTGGTATTTTTCAATAGCTGCATAATACTGATTGCTTTCATAAAGCTTGTCACCTGAACGGATAAGAGCTTTTTGGCCAAAAAAAGTAAGCGGTAAAAAAAGAAATATAAATATTAATAATTTCAAATTCGTTGAAGAAGTTAATGTGTGATTATTTTGAGACATCAATATTTGTTTATTTTCTTACTGCTCCTTCTGCTGGTTTTATTTTTATTCCTTCTTCATCTTGTTGTGATGGGGCAGTCTCCTGCTCTTCTTCAATTTTATTTATTTTTTCCTCCTGAATATCTTGACTGCCGGTATTTTTCTTTTCCTTTCGGGCTTCATCTTTTTCAGAATTGACATCGTCCTGGTTAATTTTCGAACTTATAGTTTCTTCAGAGTTTACTTTTTCTTGTTTGTCTGTTTCAGAATTTGTTTTTTCTTGTTCTTTATCAGTAACTTCCTCTTCGCCGGCAGGTTTGTTTTTAAGGCTTTCTTTATATTTATTTAATTTTTCTTCTCTTTCAATGCGGTTAGCCTCTCTGTTAATTTCGTCTTTTACATCTTCAGAAGCTCTTTTTATCTCGTTGATAAATTTTCCAAGATTTCTGGCTAACTCGGGTATTTTGCCGGGGCCAAAAACCAGAAATATTGCTAATACGATAAGAAAAATTTCTCCGGTTCCAAAATCAAATAATAATAATGTCACAGTTACAATTTTTTAAAGTACAAAAGTAGTAATTAAACGTTGTTTTTTGAAAAATGTTTTATGCTTTAGCATTAATAATGTTTTCAGCAATTTTTTTTCCCTGTTTTATCCTGTCAGCCATGCCAATACCATCTCTGATACTTCCTGCAAGTTGAATTCCCGGATATTTTTCTTCAATTGCACTAATGGCATTTAGCCGCTCGCCGGAATCGGCACCATATTGCGCAATAGCCCGGCGGTATTGTCTTGTTCTGAATAAGTCGGGATTAAAGGTTTTTAATCCCATGGTCCTGGAAATTTCTTTTTCAATAACAGGAAATATTTCTTTTTCGCTTAAATCAGCTAAATGTGGCTTGCGCATACCTCCTACAAAGGTTGTTAACAAAGCACCGTTCCCGGGGGCTCTGTTTTTAAAAAGCGTGGACATGAATAATACACCTAAAATATCCATATTTTCTTTAAAAGGAATTAAACCACCAAAGGCATTCAACGAAATTCCATTCCACTTCTTAAATCCAATACTTACCTCCGTAACCTTGGCATACAACAGTTTTGTAACAGGTTTTAAACTGTTTTTATTGATAAAAGGGAATAACAAAGGCAGTTCATTGGCAGATACTGTGCTTATAACATTGTCATAAATTTCATCAAATCCTATTCCCGTTAATCGATATGTGTCTTTTAACGGATTTATTTCCAATGCGCCGCATTGTGTTATTATGTTCTCTTTGCCAATGTGTTTTATAAGAGCCTTTACTAATTCTTCAAGGCCGCCTTCTACTGAAAATATTTCACGTGTTGCCTTTTTATCAGCTTCACTTTTAGGTTCTTTTTTCTTTTTTATAGCTCCTCCAATAAAACTTCCGTAATTCTGCTCCAGTTGATATAATTTTGGTAATGCATATTTAGGTACAATATATGAAGGGTCGCCGGCATAAATTCCCAAAATGAAAGGGTCTATGGCATAATCAAGGAAACTTTTTCCCATACGTCGCTTTACCAGGTCGGCGAGACTTTCATTTGGATTTGTACCCTTTTTCCGGAAAGGTTCTCCCAAAATGCGTAATTTGTCCTTTGGTGAAAATAATGGTGTGGTAATTCCTTTTCCTATCCCGGAAGGTAGAGAGTGCCATTTTCCATTTTTCCATATCAGCCTGTTTGCCGCTGCCGGATTTGCAGTTTCCAACCGGCAGTCGTTTTTTAAATCATCGAACAATTCAGCTACCTCAGGTTGCGAAATTGTACCGCTGTTTGGACCTGTTTCATATAAAAATCCATCTTCCTTAATGGTTTTTATTACCCCACCAATATGTTCCGATTTCTCATATAATGTTACATCAATGCCATTTTTTCGTAAATAAAATGCCGTGGTCAAACCTGTTATTCCCGCTCCTATTATAGCAACTTTCCTTTGCTTTTTCATTCTTTTTCTATATGTATTTAAGGTACAAAAATATAAAAAACAAAGTCAGGTTTTTTATATAAAATCCCATATTGCAAATATATTGTTAAACAATGGTTTAAATGCTAAGGAAATAATTAATAAATAAGTTATTAACTACCAAAATAATTCTTTAATTATTATCGTTCAACTTTTTATATTATTAAAATATTTTAACTGTTAATAAATGTTAATAGATATAAAAGATTGTTTATTTATATATCTGAAATAAATTTTAGTTTTAATCCCAATTATTTACAAAAAAAAATATTATGAAAAGTAAATTACAATTGGGATTGCTCTTGCTGGCATTTTTAGGCTTGAGTATTGCAGGTTACCCGCAAGGGGTAACAACGGCGGCATTAAAAGGCCGGGTTGTAGATACCAAAGGAAAACCTTTGTTTGCTGCAACAGTATTAGCTGTTCATACGCCAACCGGAACACAGTATGGTACTGTTACATCTGCTGATGGATTATTCTATATCAGGAATATGAAAATCGGTGGGCCTTATACGGTAACTGTTAGTTCGGTAGGATACAAAACAGAAGTGATAAAGGATATTTATCTTGATTTGAATGAAACAAAAAATATCAAGGTGGTATTAAAAGAGTCTTCTGTAAATATAGGTGAAGTTGTAATTAAAGCCAATAAAACCGGGGCTATCAATGCTGACAGAACAGGGGCAACAACTTATATAGGCCATAAGGCTATTCAGGATATGCCTACCATTAAAAGAAGTCTTAAAGATATAACTAAACTAACTCCTCAGGCCGACGGATATAGTTTCGGTGGTCAGAACGACAGATATAATAACTTTTCATTGGATGGTTCTATTTTTAACAATTCTTTCGGATTAGGCGATGCTACTCCCGGTGGTCAAACCGGTGCTCAACCTGTTTCTCTGGATGCTATTGAACAGGTTCAGGTTTCTTTAGCTCCCTTCGATGTTCGTGAAGGCGGCTTTACCGGTGCCGGTATTAATGCTGTTACTAAATCTGGTACAAACACTTTTAAAGGAAGCGTTTATAGTTTCTTTAGAGATAAAAGTATGGTAGGTTCCCGCGTAGGTAACTTATCTGTACCCAATACAGATTTTAATACGCAGCAATATGGTGTTAGCCTTGGCGGCCCAATTATTAAAAATAAATTATTTTTCTTTGTTAACTATGAGGCTGAAAACCGTAAAGAATTAGCACACAACTTTGTGGCTTTAAACTCTTCAAATGCCGGACAGCCAAATGTTACCACAGTACCCGAAGATAGTATCCGTATGGTACAGGCACGTTTGAGAGACTACTGGGGCTACGAACCCGGAGCTTATCAGGGATACACTCATCAAAAGAAAAATTATAAGTTCTTAGCAAAAATTGACTGGAATATCTCAAAAAACCATAATCTAACAGTAAGATATAATATGTTAAATTCATGGAAAGATGTTTTACCACACCCTACTGCAATTATCGGACGTGGCCCAACCAGTTATCGTTTGCCATTTCAAAATTCTTCATATCGTATTTTTAATAAAGTACAGTCTATTGTAGGTGAGTTAAATTCTATTATGTCTAATAAATTTGCAAATAAACTTACTGCCGGATATACTGCTTTTCGTGATTATCGTGTTCCACATTCAAAACCTTTTCCGGTTATTGATATTTTTAATCAGTATGGACAATTGGCAATTACTGCAGGGTCAGAAATGTTCTCAACTCATAATATTTTGAATCAGAATGTTGTTCAATTTTCTGATAACCTTACTTATTACTCCAATAAACATACTATTACCGGTGGTATAAACTTTGATTATTTTAGTTTTGAAAATTCATTTAACTTGTTTTACTATCCATGGGATAAATTTTTCAGCGTAAAAAGTTTTCTGGAAAATGATTCTATTACAGGTGTGAATTTTAACAAACAAGTACGGGAATCACAAAAAAAACCTTACTCCCTCTCCCGCTTAAAAGTAGGTCAGTTGGCTTTATATGTGCAGGATGAATGGCAGGTTAATGAAAACTTTAATTTAACTTACGGCTTACGTATTGATGTTCCTTTTTACTTTAACAAAATTCCTCAAACAGCAGCAACAGCTGTTGCAAAGGATTTTAACGGATGGGTAAATCAATATGGTGATCCGGTAAAATTAGATCCTACGCAATGGCCTAAATCTAAAATTTTATGGTCACCCAGAATTGGCTTTAACTGGGATGTGAGAGGTGATAAAACCATTCAGCTTCGTGGCGGAACGGGAGTCTTTAGCGGTCGTATTCCTTTTGTATGGTTGGGAAATCAATCTACAAATGCCGGTATTTACCCCGGCTATACTTACCAGGTTGATGCAACTGTTGATAATTTTAAATGGCCCCAGGTTTGGAAAAATGATTTAGCTGTTGATATGGATTTGGGTAATAACTGGATGGTTACCGTTGAAACTATCTATTCCAAAACACTATCTGCAATTATTCACCATAATTATAATATGAGACCTCCTACCGGACATTTAACAGGTACCGGTGATACACGTGCAATGTTTGTAAATTATAGTAATGTTAATATATATTCTACTAGTCCCGGTCATATTGGTTTCCTTGATGCCGGTACTATTGTTATGGGAAACACTAATAAAGGTTCTCAATTTAACTTTACTACCAAAATTAGTAAAACATGGAATTTTGGACTATATCTTATGGCAGCTTATACCTATCTGGATGCAAAAGATATAACTTCTTTAACTTCCAAAATTGCAGCTAATGCTTTCCAAAGTCGCCCTGTTGTCGGGAATCCTAACTTTTCAATGTATTCCTGGTCTGCTTTCGGGTTAAAACATCACATTATTGCTAACGCTGTTTACAGAATGGTTTATAATAAAATGGCTTCTACATTTTCTTTCTTTTTTGATGCAGGAAAAGGAAACCGTTTTTCTTATGTTTATGCAGGTGACTTAAACCAGGATCACATTAGAAATAATGACTTGTTATATGTTCCGGCTAACCAAAATGATATCCATTTTGGAACAGTAGATGCAAATGGTAATGGCGTAACTGCTTCCGATGCAGCAACCCAATGGACTGCACTGGATGCTTTTATTAGTCAGGATCCATATTTAAGTACAAGAAGAGGAAAGTATGCTCAGCGTAATGGCGCAATGTTGCCTTGGTTCAGCGAGCTGGATTTTAAATTTATGCAGGATTTTACCATAGGAAAAACGACAAAACATAAAATTCAAATTTCTTTGGATATTCTTAACTTAGGTAATATGATTAATTCAAATTGGGGCGTTCGTAAATATGCAACTACAAGAACTCCAATTTCAGTTACCGGTGTTGATAAAAATGGGGTTCCTTATTTTAAATTCGATCCTAATTTAAAAAGCTCTTATGTTAATGATGTTTCTTTACGTTCCAAATGGCAAATGCAATTAGGAATTAGATATATTTTTAATTAGTAGTTTCTGTTTTAAAACATTTAAAGGCTATCCGGTTACGGATAGCCTTTTTTCTTTTACGCAGTGAATGTAATCAGAAAAAATTTATAAATCTAATTTCCTTTGGTCTTCTGTAAGCTTATTAAGATATTTAAATGCAGCAAGACTTTCTTTGGCACTTTCTTCATCAATTACCGCGAGGGCAGTGCCAACATGAACTAAAATATAATCTCCTTGTTTTGCTTCAGGTACCCATTCTATAGAAATGTTCCGTATGGCACCGCCAAAGTCAACTTCTGCCGTTTTTACACCTTCCAGGGTGTGGAAACTTATTATTCTACCCGGTATAGAAAGACACATTTTTTTATTGCTAAGATAAAAAAAATGATTATTCAAATAAATAAACAATAAATAATTCATTCCGGAAATAAAATTTTAAGTGTTTATAGTAAGAACCGTGAATTGAACGGGAACAAAGATTTTGTTAAAAAGAAATGAATAATTTTTTTTTAGAGGGAATTAGAAAATGTACTTTTGCAATTAGCAAAAAATTAAAATTACTGTGGAAGATTTTTTAAAGGTTTTAAATAAAGAACAGCATGAGGCTGTAGTGCATACAGATGGTCCGGTTATGGTTATTGCCGGTGCGGGTTCGGGAAAAACAAGGGTGTTAACATACAGGATAGCATATCTCCTTAAAAAAGGGGTAGATCCCTTTCATATTCTGGCACTTACTTTTACTAATAAGGCTGCCCGTGAAATGAAAGAACGTGTTATAAATTTAATTGGCGATGGAGATGCCAGGAATGTATGGATGGGGACTTTTCACTCTGTATTTGCAAAAATATTGAGGATAGAAGGCAAGCATCTGGGTTATCCGTACAATTTCACTATTTATGATTCCGATGACTCGAAAAGATTAATAAGACAAATTTTGGGTGATATGAAAATGGATCCTAAAGTTTATGTGCCTAATTATGTTCGTGCACGCATATCAATGGCGAAATCGCATTTGATAAATCCTCAGGATTACGCTGATAACCCTGAAATTATTGCTGCCGATGAAAGCGCGGGAAAGCCTTTGATAAAAGAAATATATAAAAGTTATAATGCCCGCCTGAAGCGTTCGGATGCAATGGATTTTGATGACCTGCTGTTTAATACATATATACTTTTCAGGGATTTCCCGGAGGTTTTGTACAAATATCAACAAAAGTTTCAATATATCCTTGTTGATGAGTATCAGGATACTAATCATGCTCAATATTTAATTGTAAAAAAACTGGCTGCCAATACAGAAAATATTTGCGTTGTGGGCGATGATGCGCAAAGTATTTATGCATTTCGCGGTGCCAATATTCAGAATATTCTAAATTTCAGAAAAGACTATCCCGATTATCATTTGTTTAAGCTGGAGCAGAACTATCGTTCCACGAAAACCATCGTGGAAGCTGCAAATAAAGTTATTACTTTTAATAAAGATCAGATAAAAAAATCGGTTTGGACAGAAAATGATGAAGGGCATAAAATTGGTTTAATAAAAGCAACAAGTGACAGTGAAGAAGGTAAACTTGTTGCGGATGCTATTTTTGCTGCAAAAATGACTGAACAAAGGCCAAACAGTGATTTTGCTATTTTATATCGTACCAATGCTCAAAGTCGTTCGATGGAAGAGGCTTTGCGGAGATTAAATATCCCTTATCGTATATATGGCGGTAAATCCTTTTACAGTCGTAAGGAAATAAAAGATATGCTGTCATATTTTCGCCTGGTAATAAATCATAATGATGAAGATGCTTTGCAACGAATTATAAATGTACCTGCACGCGGAATTGGAAAAACTACCATGGAAAGAATTATTGTTGCTGCCGACCAAAATAATGTTAGTATGTGGGAGGTTGTAGCTCATCCGCAAAATTTTGCTTTAAATGTAAACTCAGGTGTCATAAATAAACTCTCTTCTTTTTCAACCATGATAAGCAGCTTTTCTGCTGAGATGAAGAAAAAAGATGCCTATGATCTGGCTAAACTTATTGCTAATTCATCAGGGTTAATAAGAATGTTTCGTGAAGAAGATACTCCCGAAGGTTTAAGCCGGGTTGAAAATATTGAAGAGCTTTTAAACGGGGTAAAAGAATTTAGTGAACGTGGCGCCGAAAGTAATCAGGGTGATATGGAATTTCAAGGTACGCTGGATGAGTTTATGCAGGAAGTGGCTCTGCTTACAGATGCCGACAAAGATGATGAGACTGAAAATGATAAGGTTTCGTTGATGACAATTCATGCTGCTAAAGGATTAGAGTTTCCTTATGTTTTTATTGTTGGTCTGGAAGAAAACCTGTTTCCTTCTGTCCAGTCTGTCAGTACCCGTTCAGAACTGGAAGAAGAACGGCGGTTATTTTATGTTGCCATTACCCGTGCTGAGGTAAAAGCCACACTTTCGTATGCAGAAAGCCGTTATCGCTGGGGACAGTTTACCATTACCGAGCCAAGCCGGTTTTTAGATGAAATAGATGAAAATTTATTGGATATTCCTCATCGAGGTGGAGGCTTAAAAAATAAATTCTCTGATAAACCTGATGATTTTAGGAGTGCCAAAGAAAATTCATTCCGGAAAAGGTCACTTAAAACACCGGATAATAATGTATCTTCAGTAAATACTTCTTCTGCAAATGATTTGGACCTTGCGGCCGGGGTACAAATAGAGCATCCTAAGTTTGGAAGAGGAAAAATAATAAATATTGAAGGTGCCGGTCCAAATAAAAAAGCATTGGTTTATTTCAACTCAGTAGGAAACAAAAATTTATTGTTGAGGTTTGCCAAATTAAAAGTTATTGAATAATTCTTTATTCTGAAAGAGCCAATAAACATAGGTTTTAATATTTTGATTGGTTCTACATTTTTAATAATAATTTTTTCATTTATAATAACATAAACCTGTAAATAGATGCATTCCGGGCAGGGGTGGCAGTGGCAGCCCGGAGACGCAAAGCAGTGGTATGCCCGGTGAGGCAGGGCGACTTTAGGAGCCACTGAAAAACCGTTGGCATACCCTGTTTTGCGGCGAGGACTATAACGGACAACCCGGTAAGGTTAGCGCAGGCATTGCGCGAAAGAAACCGTGCCCGCCTAAAAATAAAAAAACCCGAAGATAAACTCCGGGTCTGTAAAATATTTTGTTGTGATGGAGATTATTTTAAAATCCCTTTTCCGATAACCAAACGTTGAATTTGATTGGTGCCCTCATAAATTTGACATAATTTGGCATCACGCATCATTTTTTCAACAAGATAATCGGTAGAATAACCTTCGCCGGCCATAACCTGAACGGCATCGGTGGTAACTTTCATTGCCACGTCGGAAGCATATAGTTTAGCCATTGCCGATAGCAGGTTTTTATTTTTACGAGTATTATCGTATGACCATGCCGAATACCATGTGACCAGACGGGCGGCTTCAATTTCAGTTGCCATATCGGCAAGCATAAAGCTAACACCTTGATTTACAACAACCGGCTTACCGAACTGAATACGGTTTTTAGCCCAGTCGCGAGCAGTTTCGTAGGCAGCACGTGCATTTCCAACACTTAAAGCCGCAACACCGGTACGTGTTCTTTCAAAAGTTTTCATGGCAAGAACAAATCCCTGTCCTTCGCCACCGATAAGGTTTTCTTTGGGGACTTCTACATTTTCGAAAATAAATTCAGTTTGAACAGAAGCTCTTTGTCCCATTTTACTCAAATTGGAAACTACTTTAATGCCCGGAGATTTTGTAGGAACGACAAATGCACTTAGGCTTCGCGCCCCTTTTTCAGGATTTGTCATAGCAAAAACGGTAACGAATTCGGAGACAGCACCATTGGTGATGAAACGTTTATGGCCGTTTAAAATATATTTGTCGCCATGAAGAATTGCCGTTGATTTAATACCGGCAACATCAGAACCGGCATTGGGCTCGGTAAGAGCATAAGCAGCAACGCCTTTGGTTTCGGTAATTTGACCAAAAAATCTCTTTTTTTGTTCTTCACTGGCACCTAATAAAAGAGGTGTTAACGCTAACGTGTTGGCATCCATACAAATACCAATTCCAACGCAACCGGCACCTAATTCTTCGGAAGCTAAAGCACTGTCAAAAATGTTATGGTTGTGACCGCCGTATTCCGTCGGAACAGGGCCGTTCATTAAACCTTCGTCGTACGCTTTTTTTACGATATCCCAGGGGAATTCAGCGCTTTCATCATATTTTCTTGCATTGGGAATCATTTCCCTTTTGGCAAAATCTCTTACTTTTTCCTGAAGTTCAATTTGCCTGGGTTCTAATGAAAAATCAATCATTGTTAAAAAGTTTATTATTAAATTAAGAATCAGATATTTAACTTTGTTAATTGGGTTAAATGAGGGTAACAAAGATAAAATTAATCCGCAATTATTCCTATTTTTGATAAAAATTTTTATGAAAAGAAGGGTGTATAACTCTTATTATTAATTAAAATGAAAGATTCCGGTTACTTACGTGGTTTTAAAACTTTTCTGAAATTGGAAAAGGGCATGTCTGAAAATACTATTTCGGCATATATTCATGATGTAATGTTACTGGAAACTTTTTTGCATGAGCAAGATGAGAAAGTGTCACTTAAAAATGCATTACTTGAAGATTTGCGTTCATTTGTTGTTCATATTCATAAAATTGGACTTGGAACATACTCACAAAACAGAATTATTTCAGGAATCAGGTCGTTTTATAATTATTTGATTATGGAAAAGGAAGTGGAGAATAATCCTGCTGAACTACTGGAATTACCCCGTTTGGGATTTAAATTACCTGTTGTATTGAGTGTGCAGGAAATTGACCGTATAATAGATTCGATAGATTTATCAGAGCCTTTTGGTGAGAGAAATAAGGCAATTATTGAAATGCTTTATGGATGCGGATTACGTGTTTCAGAATTAATAAATCTTAAACTGTCACATTTATTTTTAAATGAAGGGTTTATAAGAGTGACAGGAAAGGGAGATAAAGAGCGTCTAATTCCTGTTGGTGATGCTGCCAAAAAGCAATTGCTGATTTATATAAGAGAAGTACGAATTCATTATTCTCCTGTTAAAGAAGCTGAAGACATTATTTTTATCAACCGTAGCGGGAAAAAGTTATCCCGGCAGATGGTTTTTATTATGATAAAAAAGCAATGCGAAAAAGCAGGTATAAAAAAAAATATAAGTCCGCATACATTCCGGCATTCGTTTGCAACACATTTAGTCCGTAACGGTGCTGATTTACGTGCCGTTCAGGAACTGCTGGGGCATGTTTCCATTACTACCACCGAATTATATACCCATTTAGATACCAGAGATCTTCAGAATGCCATATTAAATTTTCATCCAAGAAATAAGAAAAATTAATTTCTAAATATCATATTTAGATACTATAAAAAGCAAGGTTTGTATATATTTAAATAGAAATATTTTTGCGGTTAAGCAATAATTAAAATAGAAAAGTGAAATTTTATAAAAAATATATTAAATTTGCTATATTTGGAAACTTAAAAAGGTTTTAGAAGATAGAAATGTTAAATAAGGAACTAGATATTTTATTGGTAGAAGATAATCCTTCTGAAGTAGCATTGGCTTTACGTGCTTTTGAAAAAAATGGAGTTACTAATGTAATTCATCATGTTTCTGACGGAGTTGAAGCTTTAGATTTTATGCTGGACAGAGGGAAATTTGCCGGTGAAGGGTATTATCAACGTTTGGGACTTATTTTGCTGGATATAAACATTCCAAAAATTAGTGGGTTGGAAGTTTTAAAAGTTATTAAGGAAAATCCCGATACCAAATCTATTCCTGTTATTGTTTTATCTTCATCCGACCAACCTTCAGATATTTATAAAGCCTATAGTCTGGGGGCAAATAGTTATCTTGTAAAATCACAGGGTTTTACTGATTTTGTAAAAGATATTGGCACTATATGCTACTATTGGTTAAGTTTAAATCGTTCTATATTGAGTGCTTCCCGTTAATGAATATATGTAAATATACCGGATGGATAAATTAAAATTTCTACTTATTGAAGATTCTACCGAAGATGTGATTATTATTAAACGTCAGTTGGAAAAGGAATTTCAGGTTGAAATGAAATTGGCAGAAAATGAATCTGAATATAAAAAACTTCTTGATGAATTTTGTCCTGATGTTATTTTATCAGATTATTTTCTACCGCAATTTGATGGGCTGAAGGCTTTGAAGGTAAGAAATGAAATTTGTCCGACAGTGCCGTTTATTCTTATCAGCGGTGCAATGAATCATGAAATAGAATTGAGCACCATAAAGTCAGGAGTGTCTGATTTTTTAATTAAAGATGACTTATTACGGTTAAATTTTGCAATAAAAAAAGCTCTTGAGGTCAGGAAAATTAATGAAGAAAGAGAATGGGCCGAGAAGAAACTGGAAGAGAGCCTGCATCGTTTCAGAAGCTTTGTGGAGAATGATATATCAGGAGATTTTATTGGAAACTACGAACAGATTATTTATTGCAATCCCAGATTATTGGAGATATTTGGTTTTAGGAGTCTTGAGGAGTTAAATGCTTTTGGTGCAAAAAAACTCTATGACGATATATCACAACGAAAAGCCGTTTGGGAAGATCTTAGAAAAGGTAAAAAAATAGAAAACAGGGAACTGAAAATGCATACCCGTGATGGTAAACCGTTATATATACTGGAGAATGCATTTTCTGAACGTGATGAGAAGGGAAATATCATACAGATACAGGGTTACCTGATAGATATAACTCCGCAAAAAGAAGCTGAGACCTCTTTAATAGACTCTCAAAGTAAATTTCGGGCATTAATGGAAAGTACTGCAGCAGGAATTGTTATTTATGATTCAGAAAAGTTTCTATTTTCTAATCCTGCCATGTGCAGGTTATTGGGCTATACTGAAGAGGAAATGCTCCAAATGAATTTTTGGGATGTTATTCATCCCGACCATAGGGAGTTGGTAAAACAAAGAGGTAAAGCCAGGATTGCACGTAATGAAGTTCCCGCAAAGTATTCATTTAAGGTGGTAACAAAAGCAGGGGAGACTAAATGGATAGAATTTACCGCCGGTGCATTTCAGTTTCAGGGAACACCAGCAGCAATAGGCACTGTTTATGATATTACTGCGCTGAAAGAGGCTGAATTTGAAATAAAAAAACTATCTGTAGCTATTGAACAGAGTCCTTTATCGGTGGTAATAACCGATACCGATGGTGCCATTGAATTTGTTAATAAAGCCTTTGAAGATGAGACAGGTTTTACCTTTTCTGAAGTAAAAGGAAAAAACCAGAGAATTTTACAAAGTGGTAAAACACCTCCCGAAGTTTATACAGATATGTGGAAAACTATTTCATCAGGAAAAATGTGGAAGGGAGAGTTTATAAACCGTAAAAAAGACGGAACAGAATTTATAGAGCTGGCGATAATATCGCCTGTTATTGATAATTTTGGAAATATAGTACGTTATACCGGAGTAAAAAGAGATATTACCGAAGAGAAAAAAATGGCCAGGCAACTTCTTGAAGAAAAGGCTAAAGTTGAAGAAGCCAACCGGTTGAAAACCGCTATACTTACTAATATGAGTCATGAACTCAGGACACCATTGAATGGAATTCTTGGCTTTTCAACATTAATAAAAGATGCTGAAAGCCTTGAAGAAGTGAAAGAAATGACAAGTTATATTAATGAAAGCGGACAACGTTTATTACGTACATTAAATTTAATAATTGACGTTTCGCGTTTGGAAGCAGGTAATTTTACCCCTGATTTTCAAGAATTAGAAATTTATTCTTTAATAGACCAGATAATAGAAAAGTATAAACCGGATGCATCTCAAAAAAAGCTTTCCATTATATTTGAAAAACAAGAAGAAAAAAAGACAGTTAAAGCAGATGTTAAATTTCTTAATGATATAATTGAAAATTTATTGGATAATGCAGTAAAGTTTACCAATGAAGGGAACATTAAAATTGAAATACATGATAAAACTACTAAAAACAAGAAATATACAGTAATTGAAGTCTCAGATACAGGTATAGGAATATCAGAAAAAAATCAAAAGTTGATTTTTCATGAATTTCAACAGGAGAGTTATGGCTATGGCAGGGTTTATGAAGGTATTGGACTGGGGCTAAGCCTTGCAAAAAAATATATTGAATTAATGGGAGGTAAAATAACCGTTAAAAGTAAAGTTGGTGAAGGCTCAACTTTTTCGGTATATTTGCCTGTGAATTAAGCCTTATTATATTATTGAAATTTTTACTTTTTAAAAATGCACTCATTTATTACGGCGGAAAATAATCTTATTAAAAAGAATACTGATACAAAGAGTATTCTTTATGTTGAAGATGACAGAAGCAGTCAGCTACTAATGCAGCATCTTTTACGAAATAAATATAATGTTGATTATGCTTCCACCGGTCAGGAAGGGTTACAAAAAGCAATTCAAAATAAATATGACCTAATATTAATGGATATTAAATTGGAGCGAGGCAAAACAGGAGTTGATTTAACACATGATTTAAGATCGATGCCACAATATCGAAAAACCCCTATTATTGCAATTACCGCTTATGCCATGCCCGGTGACGAAGAGTATTTTAAATCTGAAGGTTGTACCGATTACATTCCAAAACCATTGGAGTTTAACACTTTATTCGCTAAACTTAAAAAACTACTTCCCGAAAGTAAATCCTAAAAAATAACATTCTCTTACGGTCGAAGTACTTTAAAAGTACCATTTTCATTTAGCTTTATTAACGTAGAAGACTTTGTTGAGACAATGGTATCCTGATACATGCCTACAACATAATCAACTTTATTTTTTAATTCTTCATTAATTTGTGAAAAAATAACCGGTGTAGGCTGACCTGAAAAATTAGCCGATGTAGAAAGTAAAGGCTTTCCGGTTTTTTTTATAATTTCAGAACAGAATTCATGTTTTACAATACGAATGGCAATGGATTTATCAGCAGCCCTGACATTTTTAAGTACATCTTTTGCATTAGAATAAATAATTGTAAGCGGGGATACGGCGTTGTTTATCAAATCATATGCTAACAGAGGAACCTTTTCGATATATTTGGGCAATTCTTCAACAGAAGACAGTAAAACAATCATACTCTTATTTTTATCCCTGTTTTTAATTTTATAAACCTTTTGAACAGCCTTATTATTAGTCGCATCACATCCTATACCCCATATTGTATCTGTGGGATATAAAATTATTTTTCCTTTTTTTAAATAATGTACCGTTTTGGTTACTTCGTGTTGAAATAAATCAGTCATAAAAACATTATAAATTAAACAGAAACCTGAAAATCGCGCAAAGCATCATTCAGTGAAGTTTTAATATCCGTAGAGGCTTTTCTTTTGCCTATAATCAATGCACAAGGAACCTGATAATCGCCAGCAGGAAATTGTTTTGTATAAGTTCCGGGAATTACCACAGAACGGGGAGGGACAAAAGCTTTATAGTGTATTGGTTTTTTTCCGCTGACATCAATAATTTTAGTACTTTGGGTAAGCACGACATTAGCACCTAAAACAGCTTCTTTTCCAACTTTAACACCTTCCACGACAATACAGCGAGAACCTATAAAACAATTATCTTCTATAATAACAGGAGCAGCCTGTACAGGTTCCAGTACTCCGCCAATTCCCACACCACCACTAAGGTGTACATTTTTCCCTATTTGGGCACAAGAACCTACCGTTGCCCACGTATCAACCATTGTCCCCGAATCAACATAAGCACCAATGTTTACATAAGAAGGCATCATGACAACACCCGGAGCAAGATAAGCACCATAACGCGCCAAGGCATGAGGCACAACCCTGACTTTTTGCTCAGCAAAATGATGTTTTAAAGGTATTTTATCATGAAATTCAAACATTCCTACCTCCATTGTTTCCATTTTTCTTAACGGAAAATATAGAATTACAGCTTTTTTTACCCATTCATTAACTTTCCATGTATCTCCATTGGGTTCGGCTACACGAAGTTTACCTTTGTCAAGCAGCTCAACGACCTCCTCAATTGTTTTTTTTACTTCTTCTTCGGCGAGTAAATTCCTGTTATCCCACGCCTCTTCAACAATTTTTTGCATCTAACCTTTTTTGTATTTTGAAATGTAAAAATACTATAATTATAATATTCGAAAGAATACTTTAATAAAAAAGTAAAAACAAAAAATTGCAATAAAATTGCATTCTCAGGATTTAAAAAATAAATTTCGGAAACAATAAAATATTTCTAAATTTGCCGCAGTTTTTTGAGTTCATATAAAATACGAAATAAATATTTTTCATGTTATATCGCAGACACCTTCGAATTAAAGCCCTACAATCCCTTTATGAATGGTATTCAGGTTCTTATACAAATCTTCCGGAAGGAGAAAGAGAACTAATTAAAAGTATTAACAAACTCTATAATCTTTTCATATATCAGCTTTCTTTTTTGGTTGAAGTGAAGAAGTTTGCTCAGGTTAGGATTGAAGAGAATAAGAAAAAGTTTTATCCTACAGATGAAGATCTAAATCCCAATTTAAAATTTATAAATAATAAGGTTTTAAATATTATAGAAGAAAACCAGGATTTTAAAAGGAAGGAAGAAGCACTTAAAATTAACTGGTCGCAGGAGGAGGAAATGATATTAAAGTTTTATCATATGCTTCGGGAAGCGCCTTTTTTTAAGAAATATATGACAGATAACAGTTTTTCTTTAGAAGAGGATAAGAAATTTGTTATCAAAGTAATTGACAGGTTGATGATGGACTTTGATTTGCTGCGGTCGTATTATGATGAAAAGGATATATTTTACACTGAAGGATATGATTTGGTTGGTATTTTACTGGTTAAATTTATCGATTCCATTAATTCACGTTTTACAGAAAACAGTCGTTTGCCGGGGATATATAACACATCCGGTCAAAAGGTAAATGAAGATGAGCTGTTTGTGAGGACATTATATAGAAAAGTTATTCTTAACGATGAAAGATATTCTAAAATTATAGCCGGAAAGACAAAAAACTGGGATTATGACAGAATTCCGTTAACAGATTTAATTATTATTAAACTTGCCATTGCAGAGCTTCAGGAGATGCCTACCATACCGGTGAAAGTAACTTTAAATGAATATATTGAATTGGCAAAATACTTCAGTACGCCAAAAAGTAAAATTTTTATAAACGGAGTTCTTGATAAACTGATAAGTGAATTTAGAGAAGAAGGGATAATAAAAAAGCAAGGGAGAGGTTTAAAAGAATAGAAAATAAATTAGAATCAGTTTGAATAAAAGCTTTCCTGTAAAAAACGGATAAATAGTTATTTGTAATTTACTAATTTTGCTTCAAATAGAATGAAATGTTTATTAGGATGATAATTATTAACAAATTAAATAACCATATAAAAAAATAAATTATGGCATTCGATATTGAAATGATAAAACAGGTATATTCCAGTTTTCCCGGAAGGGTAGAAGCAGCCAGGAAATTATTGGGCAGGCCTATGACTTTAACAGAAAAGATTTTGTATTCGCATTTGGATGCAAAAGAGGGAAATAAAGTTTTTAATAGGGGTGAATCATATGTTGACTTCAAGCCTGACAGAGTTGCCATGCAGGATGCTACCGCACAAATGGCACTATTGCAGTTCATGCAAGCCGGAAAATCTAAAGCAGCTGTACCATCGTCAGTGCATTGCGATCATCTGATACAAGCCAAAGATGGAGCTGAAAAAGATTTGGAACGTGCTGAATATACTAATCATGAAGTTTATGAGTTTTTAAGTACCGTATCTAATAAATATGGTATTGGATTCTGGAAACCGGGTGCCGGGATTATTCATCAGGTAGTACTTGAAAATTACGCATTTCCCGGTGGTATGATGATAGGTACTGATTCTCATACTCCTAATGCAGGCGGTTTAGGAATGGTAGCTATTGGCGTTGGTGGTGCCGATGCCGTAGATGTTATGGCCGATATGCCATGGGAGTTGAAGTTTCCTAAATTAATTGGTGTTAAGCTAACAGGAAAGTTAAGCGGATGGTTGGCGCCGAAAGATGTTATTTTAAAAGTTGCTGACATTTTAACTGTAAAAGGTGGAACCGGTGCTATTGTCGAATATTTTGGTGAAGGTGCCAGAGCTATGTCGGCAACAGGCAGGGCTACTATTTGTAATATGGGAGCAGAAATTGGAGCCACAACATCTACATTTGGTTTTGACGAAAATACAGCAGAATATTTAAAGCAAACAGGAAGAGCGGATGTTGCTGAACTTGCTGAAGGTATTGCCTCTTGTTTAACAGGTGATGCAGAAGTTTATGCAAATCCTGAAAAATACTTTGATCAGGTTATAGAAATCAATCTTTCGGAATTAGAACCCGCTTTAAATGGCCCTTTTACTCCGGATTTAAGAACAGAAGTTTCTAAAATGGGAGAAACAGCAAAAGCAAAGGACTGGCCTTTGGTTGTAGAAGCTGCGCTGATAGGGTCATGTACTAACTCTTCTTATGAAGATATTACCAGAGCCGCCAGTATTGCACAGCAAGCTATGGATAAAAAATTAAAGGCTAAAGCTGATTTGTTAATTACACCAGGGTCAGAGCAAGTGCGCTATACAATTGAAAGGGATGGTCTTATTGGGATTTTTGAAAAAATGGGTGCAGAAGTTCTTGCTAATGCCTGCGGACCATGTATTGGACAATGGGACAGGGAAAGTGTAAAAGATGGCCATAGAAATACTATTGTAACTTCTTTTAACAGAAATTTTGCAAAACGTAACGACGGAAACCCTAATACTTATGCTTTTGTTACATCTCCTGAGATGGTTATGTGCTATGCTTTATCGGGAAGTCTTGATTTCAACCCGTTAACAGATTATTTAATTAATGAAGATGGTGAAAAAGTAAAACTTGAAATTCCTGAAGGTATGGTTTATCCTCCCAAGGGGTTTGAAGTTGATGATCCCGGTTATCAGAAACCTGCTGAAGATGGTAGCAATATTGAAGTTACAGTAGATCCAAAATCAGAAAGGCTACAGTTACTAACTCCTTTTCCTGAATGGAATGGAGAAGATTTTAAAGGAATGAAGTTGTTGATAAAAGCCAAAGGTAAATGTACTACCGACCATATTTCGATGGCCGGTCCGTGGTTGCGTTACCGTGGACATCTTGAAAACATTTCTCAAAACTTACTTATTGGAGCTGTTAACTATTTCAATGAAAAAACAAATTTTGTTAAAGATCAGATAGACGGAGAATATAAAGCAGTACCTGAAGCAGCAAAATCTTACAAAAAAGCAGGTATGGGTTCTGTTATTGTTGGGGATGAAAATTATGGTGAAGGATCTTCCAGAGAACATGCAGCAATGGAACCACGCTTTTTAGGTGTAAAAGTAGTTTTGGTACGTTCGTTTGCACGTATTCATGAAACAAATTTGAAAAAACAAGGTGTTTTGGCCCTTACTTTTGCAGATAAGGCTGATTATGATAAAGTTCAGGAAGATGATACTATCGACGTATTAGGACTTAAGGAATTTGCTCCCGGAAAACCGTTAACAGTTGTTTTGCATCATGCTGACGGAACCAGTGACCAGTTTTTAGCAAATCATACTTATAATGAAAATCAAATAGAATGGTTTAAAGCAGGTAGTGCTCTTAACCTTATTAGAAAGCAAAATGCTGTATAGTAATTTTTTATATTAATAAATGTAAAGCCTGTTGCCAAGCGACAGGCTTTTTTTTGTGAATTATTTTGATATAATTTAAAGTGAAAATACAATATTATTGCAATCAATAAGTTAGATGTTTTAATTGGGACAGGGATGGCAGCGGCAACCCGGAATTACAAAAAGCATTGACGGAAGGGGAGGGCAGGGCGACCTTAGAAGCCCTGCAAAACCCTTTACCGGAAAGTTTTTTGTAATGAGGATTATAGCGGACAGCCCGGTGCCGCACTTAAATGCGGCAGTTCCCCTTAAAAAATACTAAAAAAACTTTTATAATCAATGAAATAGTTTTATTTTTGCACCCTTGTTTTAATGCCGCCCGGAATTGGTCTAAATATTTAATGATCAAATTATTAAAACAAAGATAAAATGAAGTTTAACCAGTTTCATGTTCAAAAAACCGGGTGATTGGGATGAAACGCAAGTAGTTTTTAATGTCAGAAAACGAAAAAAAAGCTCAGGAAGCCACTGAAAACAAAGAGGTTACCGTTGAGCAAAACGAAGCGGCACCTGTTGAAAATACTGAAGCAGTAGCTGAAAAAAAAGCCGAAGAGGCACCGGTTGCAGAACCAAAAGAAACCAAAACCAACGAGCCAGAAGAATTTGATTGGGATGCGCTAAGCAACAAAAAAGACATCTATTCAGCTGACGAAAGAGCTAAATTACAAGACCTTTACGGGAAAACATTAAGTTCAATTACAGAGCATGAAGTTATTGAAGGAACTGTTGTTGCATTAAATTCCAGAGAAGTAGTTGTTAACATTGGGTACAAATCCGATGGGGTAATTCCCAGAAACGAATTCCGTTATAATCCAGACTTAAAAGTTGGGGACACGGTAGAGATTTATGTTGAAAATCAGGAAGATGCCTCCGGTCAGATGATTTTATCACATAAAAAAGCACGTTTACTTCGTGCATGGGATCGTATTAATGAAGCTTATGAAAAAGAGGAAGTCATTAATGGTTATGTAAAAAGCCGTACCAAAGGTGGTTTAATTGTAGATGTGTTTGGTATAGAAGCTTTCTTACCGGGATCTCAAATTGACGTTAAACCTATTCGTGATTACGATGTGTTTGTGAATAAAACCATGGAATTTAAAGTGGTTAAAATTAATCAGGAATATAAAAACGTTGTTGTTTCGCATAAAGCGTTGATTGAAGACGAACTGGAAGCACAAAAAGTTGAAATTATTGCTAAACTGGAAAAAGGACAGGTACTTGAAGGAACTGTTAAAAACATTACTTCCTATGGTGTATTTATTGACCTTGGTGGTGTTGACGGATTAATTCATATTACCGACTTGTCATGGGGACGCATTAACCATCCTGAAGAGGTAGTACAGCTTGATGAAAAACTGAAAGTTGTTATCCTCGACTTTGATGAAAATAAAAAACGAATTGCACTTGGCTTAAAACAATTAACCCCTCATCCATGGGATTCACTTGACGCTAATTTAAAAATTGGTGATAAAGTAAAAGGAAAAGTTGTTGTTATAGCTGATTACGGTGCATTTATTGAAATTTCTCCCGGAGTGGAAGGGTTAATTCATGTTTCTGAAATGTCCTGGTCGCAGCATTTACGCTCAGCACAGGATTTCCTTAAAGTAGGTGATGAAGTTGAGGCTGTAATTCTTACATTAGACCGTGAAGAACGTAAAATGTCGTTGGGAATGAAGCAACTGATTCCGGATCCATGGAAAGACATCCGTGACCGTTACCCTGTAGGATCAAAACATACAGCTGTAGTTCGTAACTTTACCAACTTCGGTATATTTGTAGAAATTGAAGAAGGTGTTGATGGTTTAATTCACATCAGTGACTTATCATGGTCGAAAAAAATTAAACATCCTGCAGAATTCACTAAAATTGGTGAAAAAATTGATGTAGTAGTACTTGATGTTGATGAAGAAAACCGTAGATTAAGTTTGGGACATAAACAATTGGAAGAAAATCCATGGGATGTTTTTGAAACAGTATTTACTTTAGGTTCTATTCATGAAGGAACTGTTATAAATGTTATTGACAAAGGTGCAATTGTAGCATTACCTTATGGTGTTGAAGGATTTGTTCCAAATCGCCATATGAAAAAGCAAGATGGTACCAATATTAAACTTGATGATAAATTGAATTTTAAAGTTATTGAGTTTTCTAAAGACAATAAAAAAATTGTTCTTTCACATACTGAAACATGGCAGGAACCTGAAAAGAAAGAGGTAAAACCAAAAGCCAAGGCTTCTGAAAACAGAAGTACAAAACGTTCGGTAAAAAAGGTTAATGATAATATTGAGAAAACCACTTTAGGTGATCTTGATGTGTTAGCTAATCTAAAATCAGATTTGGAAAAGAAGGAAAAAGAAGATAAGAAGAAGTAAAATCTGATTATAAGTATTTTTAAATTCCCTCACGGTTTTTCCGTGGGGGATTTTTTTAACCATAGAAATGTTAATAGAATAATTTTACCATAGTAATGGTATTTATGATTTTTTATACTTTTGATTGAAAAGAGAAATGAAATTTTTTAGTGTTGGTATTTTAGGCAATGGTTCGGCAGTTCCTACCAGGATACAAAACCCCACCAGTCAGATTGTGCAATACGGCAAATCACGATTTATGATTGATTGTGGTGAAGGAACACAAATGCAGGTATTAAAATATCACTTCTCATATAAAAATCTTAACCATATTTTTATTAGTCATTTGCATGGTGATCATTTTTTTGGTTTACCAGGGCTGATATCATCTTTTAATTTATACGCCCGTACAGAGCCTTTATATATTTACGGACCACCAGCTTTGGAGAATATACTTAACGAATTGCTTAAGGTTTCAGCAACACGGTTAAGGTATCCTTTGCATTTTCATGCTTTAAAAGGTAGTGAAACATT
Organism: Bacteroidales bacterium; assembly: GCA_015491905.1. Classification (GTDB taxonomy): domain Bacteria; phylum Bacteroidota; class Bacteroidia; order Bacteroidales; family F082; genus Sulfidibacterium. The sequence goes on from WGGC01000095.1 coordinate 28,390, forward strand.
ATATAGCACCGATCAGTTTTCGGTTTTATCTTTTCCTTTAAAGCACAGCATACCGACATGGGGGTTTTTATTTAAGGAAAAGCCCGAAAATAGCAGGCGTTTAAAAAAATCATTTGTTGAAAGCTATTCTCCGGGGATTGAAGAAATGCATAAGATAAAAAATGGCAGTGATTATATAGCTGCAGATGGAACCTGCTTACCCAATGAGGATATTACTATTCCACCTCATAAGCCAAGGAGTTATGCTTACTGTTCCGATACTTCTTTTAACCCAGAAATTGTAACTGAAATAAAGAATGTATCTGTTTTATACCATGAAGCTACTTTTATGAATGATGCAGAGGATAAAGCGGCAGAAAAACTCCATTCAACAGCTGCACAAGCTGCGACTATTGCAAAAATGGCAAATGCGGGAGAATTGTTATTAGGACATTTTTCTGCCAGATATAGCGATAAAATTCCTTTACTGGAGGAAGCAAAAGCTATTTTCCCAAATTCATTATTGACAGAACAAGGTACAGTTTATCGTGTTGATGAATATTAGGACACAGAGAGATTTTCAGTTTACAGAATCATTTTTGACTGTTATTTTTGTCAGATTATCCAATCCTTTCTTCAATACAGGTTTCATAGAACTTTTCATTACCAGGCCTAACCATCTGCCGAAAGGGTAATGTAAATTAACAATGTTCATTTCCCATAATACATTTGTTTTCAGACTGTCGCCTGTGATTTTAAAAGTTTCAACAGCACCACGTTGCCCCTTATTGAATGTGAGCTCATATTCAATAAGAGAATCAGGTATGCTTTTGATAATAGTTAATTCCCTAATTAAGGTATCATGACGCTGTAATTTACTTATTGCACCCGTACCTTCCATTGGTCCTGTGAAAATTTCGGTTGTAGCTGAATCACTTTTGAAAGGAGTCCAAACCTGTCTTTTTTTTATGCTGTTTAACTCAGAAAAAACTACCGAAACAGGAGCTTTTATTTCTTTATTTGCTGATACTGAAATTTCAGAAGGGAGAAAAACAGGGATTAAAAAAAATAATACGAAAATAAATAGTAATAAATAAACCGTAAATTTTAATGACGTGGACATGATATTATATTTATAAAAATAAATTTAGAAAACTTTCTTTAGCTTTTCACAAGCTTTTTCAATAATTTTTTTCGGTGCTGCAATATTCATTCTTTGGAAACCTTTTCCTCCGGCACCGAAAATACTTCCCGGACTAAAAGCAAGGCCGGCTTCAAAGATAAGGTTTTCTTTAATTTTTTTTTCTGTCAAGCCTGTTTCGGTAAAATCCAGCCATGCCAAAAAAGTAGATTCTTCCTTTGTTAAGTGAATATCAGGAAGCTCTGAATTAAGGAAACTTTCTAAATATTTAAAGTTTCCTTCTATATATTTCATAAGTTCATCTACCCAGTCACCACCTTTTGAGTAACCTGCTGTTAAAGCAGTATATCCAAAAAAATTACCCCTTGAAACATGAAGTCTGTCTAGTAAAGAATTAAACCGCTTATATAAATCAGGGTTTGAAATTACAGAAACGGAAGATGCCAGTCCGGCAACATTAAAAGTTTTACTGGGTGCGGCACAAGTAATAGTTTGATTTGCTATTGATTCAGAAATAGCTGCCATAGGAGTATGTTTATAGCCGGGTAAAATCAAATCATGATGAATCTCATCAGAAACGATAATTACATTATGTCTGACACAAATTTCACCAATTTTAGTTAGTTCTTCCTTCGTCCAACATCTTCCTACAGGATTATGAGGACTTGATAATAAAAGAATTTTTGCTTTTTTAGCTTTTTCTTCCAAATCATTATAGTCAATGGTATAGTAATGGTCTTTATATATGAGCTTATTCTCCAACATTATCCGGTTATTGTCTTTAACAGCAGAAAAAAATGGAAAATATACCGGTGGCTGAACAATTACACCATCACCTTCTTTAGAAAAAGCTAAAATGGCAAAATTAAGAGCGGGAACAACACCGGGGGTAAAGCCTATCCATTCCTTTTTAATTTTCCAGTTATGGCGTTTATCCATCCAATCTATAACAGAATTATAAAAATTTTCATCAAGAGCCGTATAACCATAAACAGGATGTTGAGCTCGTTTTATTACAGCATCTTGAATAAAATCAGGAATTGCAAAATCCATGTCGGCAACCCACATGGGAATAATATCACTTTTTCCAAAGTATTCTTTTCTTAAATCATATTTTATGCTTCCGGTATTTTCTCTTTTAATTATAGTGTCAAAACTATATGAATTTTTCATATTTAAATTTTATATTGTTTACTCTATATTTATTCTATTAATTTAAATTTACCATTGTGAGCAGGTTTTTAAAAAATTCAAAAATACGAAAAGGAGTTTACTTTGAAATGCGTTAAAATTAAATTCAGAATATTTCATTTTCCAGTTAATAAATTTTGCAAGAAATATATTTTTTGAAGCTCATAATGCAATAATTTTTCTGATTTTTGTAAAAACAAGATAAGTATCAAAAATAAAAAAGGATGAAGCATACAAAAGATGAAGTATCTAGAAGGTTGGAGCAACTAAAGCAGGTTATTGAAGATGTAATGCCGGTAAATAAATTATTAGGTATGAAAATAGAAAAGCTTGAAGAGGGTAGTGCAGAAGTATGTGTTCCTTTTCAGGATATTTTTGTGGGTGATTTCAGGCGTGGATTATGGCATGGTGGAATATTGGCCAGTATTGCAGATTCCACAGGAGGATTAGTTGCATTAAGTTTAGCATTTGAACAAGATCAGGTAAATACTGTAGACATGCGAATTGATTACCTTCATGGTGCAGCACAGGGAGAGGCTGTTTATGGAGTGGCAGAGTTAATAAAATCAGGAAAGCGTATTATTCTTGCTGACGTTAAATTATTTCAAAAACATCAAGAAGATCCTGTAGCTGTTGCACGATGTGCATATAGTATATTACGTAAATAAAAAAAAGGCTCAAGTGAGCCTCTTTTTTTATATTTAAAATATATAGTTTAATTAATTAGATAGCATTACAGGCATTATCAGCATTAAAATATCTTCGGCATCATCGGTATTACTATCAGGAATAATGATGCCGGCTCTGTTTGGTGCAGAAAGCTCAAGGTCAACATTTTCAGACTCTAAAGTATTTAAAATTTCAAGCATGAACTTGGAGTTAAATCCAATTTCGATATTTTCACCTTCATAATTACAACTCAACCGTTCTTTAGCTTCGCTGGAATAGTCAATGTCTTCAGCTGTAAGAACCAGTTCTTGTCCGGAAATTTTAAATCTTACCTGATGTGTTGATTTACTTCCAAAAATAGAAACCCTACGCAATGAATTCAGCAGGTTTTTCCGGTTTACCACCATTTTGTATGGATTTTGGGTAGGAATAACAGCCTCATAATTAGGGTATTTACCATCTATCAATCGTGCTGTTAATTTAATATTATCAAAACTAAGAACAACATTTTTAGGATTATACTCAAGAAGGACTTCCAGATCTGCATCATCGGCCATTATATTTTTTAGGTGTGATAAAGGTTTTTTGGGTAGAATAAAAGAACTTTCTTTCCCCGGTTTTATATCATAACGGCGATAGCGTACTAACTTATGAGCATCTGTAGCAACAAAATTAATATGATCAGATTTCATCTCGCAATAAACGCCTGACATTACCGGACGCATTTCGTCATTTCCGGTAGCGAATAAAGTTTTATTAAAAGCGTTCACCAGCAAAGAACCATTAAGTGTTAGCGATTCTGTCTCTTCCATTTCCGGGACTTGAGGAAATTCATCACTATTATGTCCAATAAGTTTATACTTTCCTTCTCCTGCAAGCATTTCTACTTCCTGGCTTTTTAAATCTACCGAAAGAGTAACAGGGATATCAGGAAATGTCTTTAATATTTCTAACAAAATTTTTGCCGGAATCGCAACTTTTCCGGGATTTTCTGCCATTTCTACCTGAACATCAACGGTCATGGTAGTCTCAAGGTCAGAGGCTGTAATTTTTAACTGATTGTTTTCTGATAATTCGAATAGAAAATCTTCCAGAATGGGAAGAGTATTGCTTGTACTCATTACCCCACTGATTTTTTGTAAGTTTTTCAGTAAAAGGTTACTGGATATAATAAATCTCATAATATTTAATTTTCGTGCAAATGGTTTAATTCAAGTGAGTAAAAATAAAAATTTCTATTGAAATTTGTAGCCAACTGTATCAATTTTTTTTATCTATTTAAAAGAACAATTTCTTAGTTTAAAAAAATAATAGTTATTAATTAAAATACGATTTAATTATATCTATTAATTCATCAGGAGTATAAGGTTTTGTTAAATATTCATCCATTCCGTTTTCCAAACAATTTTCCCTATCATGTTCAAGCGCAAATGCTGTAACGGCAATTATTACAACAGGTTTATCAACAGCTAGTTGTTTTTCATATTTTCTAATTTCCTTTGTGGCTTCAATTCCATTTTTTAATGGCATTTGAATATCCATAAGAATCAAATCATAATTATTCTTCAAAAATTTTTCAACAGCCATTGCTCCATCAGTAGCATAATCAACATTATAATTTAGTTTTTTTAATACCGCACCGGCAAATTTGGAATTAAGGTCATTATCCTCAACCACTAAAACATTTAAAGGGTCACTAAATTTTTTTCTCATCTTTTTATTATTCATTCAAAGATACAAATTATATAGAATGGTTTTTAGCTAAAGCTTCTTCAATTGACTGAAATAATATTTGTTTAGATAAAGGCTTTTCAATATAGCTCATAAAGCCATATTTATGCATCTTTTTATCCAAACCGGGAATATGTGTGGAAACCATTGCTATAACATTCAGTCTTTTCTCCTTATTTGATATTTTATTTAATTTTTTTAATAACTCATTACCATTATCATCGTTTTCAATGTCAATATTTAGGATGAAAAGTTCAATATCATTAATTAAAATTTCTTTTTTTCTTACAGCTTCATGGAGTTCATCAATGGAACCGAAAAATAATACCTGAATACTTTCCGGCAACATTTTTCTAATTAGCATGTTGTTAAGAAAATCAGTATCTATAATTACTAATTTTTTAATAGGAGCTTTAAGCTGATATTTTTTTATTTTCTTAACCTTTTGTGGACTTTTTTCAACATCTTTTTTGGTGGAAACAGTTTTTGTTAATGGTAGTGTAATAGTAACAGTTGTGCCAACAGCTTTTTCTGACTCTAATTGAATCTTTCCACCCATCAATTCTAACATTTGTTTGGCAAGAGGCAATCCTAATCCTGCACCTTGATATGTTGTTTTCGAATAGCCAAGACTGTGTTGCCTGAATGGTTCAAAAATATCATTTAAATAAGCTTTATCAATACCCATACCGGTATCCTTTATAACCATAACAATACTTTCTTTTTCTACATTTATTTTTATTTTTATAAACCCTTTATCGGTATATTTAATTGCATTGTCAATAATATTAGACAAAATATGTTTTAAAGCCTGTACATCAATTGAAAATTCAGGAACCGGATTGTCGATTTGTTTTACAATTTTCAATCCTTTTTGATCGGCCTTTGAATTATATTCTTTTATTAATTCATCAATTATTTCATTGATGTTACAATTTTGCTTTTTTAAACTAAATGTCTTTGCTTCAATTCTACTGATATCAATTATATTATTAAGTAAATGCAATAATGACTCCCCACTTTTCCAGATATTTTCACTGTATTCGTAAAGTTCATCTTCTTCTTTTAGGGCAAATTCATCCTTTAATAAAGAAGAAAAACCTAATATATCGTTAAGGTTAGTACGTAATGCATGGCTAATATTTGATAGTAAAAGACTGTTTTTTCTTGTGTTTTTCTTTGATATGGAAAGAGATTGTTCCAGGGCTTTAATATTTACAGATAAATTGGAGAGGTCTTGTTGTATAGAATGTATTCTTTCTTTTTTCCAGTCATCTGAATGTAAATTTAATTCTTCAATCTGGTTCTTTATATTTTCAATATCCTGAATTAATTTATTTTTATGAGTATAAATTTCCGACTTATTTTTCTTAAAATATTTCCATAAAATAAATATTCCAAGAATTAATATTGCAGTCAAGATAAAAAACCAAATACTATTTCCGGATATTTCAGATTGGTTAAATTTGTTTGCAAAAACATTATTTCCTGAGAAAATCAGAAATAAAATAAAAAATAATATATATAATTTTAACCTCATAGAGAAGAATTAATACTATTTGGTTTAGTACATAAAAATAATTTTTCCTTTGAATTTAAAGCATATTTGGTTAATGGAGGAGGAACATGCATTAAATCATTTTCCTGATTAATTATTTTAACATAAAATCCTGCCTGCTCTAATCTATTTGGATAATCACTTCCATAAATCCTCACATGATCAAACTGTCCAAAATGTTTTTCACGTTCTGCCGGATCAGTAATACTAAAGTCCTCATATGTTGTTTTTAGTTTTAAAGAAACCGGAACCTGTAGAATAGCATGTCCACCGGGTTTTAGTACCCTGAAAATTTCAGACATAGCTTTGGCATCTTCAGGAATATGCTCTAAAACATGATTACATAAAACCCAGTCAAAAGTTCCCTCTTCAAAATTAAGGTCTAGTAAATCTGCTTTTCTGACAGATTTATCATAATAAAAACCTTCCTGATATTTTGTTACGGGATAATACTGTAAATTTTTCATTTTTTTAAAAAATCTATACAATGACGGTTCAGGAGCAACGTGGAGTACCAGAAGATTATTTCTGAAGAAGTTACTTTCATATTTTAGATATAAAAACACAAATCTGTCGCGGTCAGTACTTTTACAATAAGGGCAAATATCATTTTCACGATAACCCCCGCCTATAATTTGTTTTTCTTTAATAACTGGCAAATCAAAACCTCCGGGTAACATTTTCCTGAAATGATGTCCACAAACAGGACATTCATAATTATTCCCTATATAATATAAGCCTCTTATTCCTAACCAGATGTTTTTAACGGGGCGGGCAACAGGATAAGGAATTATTTTTTTTAAATTTTTATTCATGATATTGCATTAAGGATGAATTATCATTTCCAAACTACTCTTTCCTTTTATTGTTTTTATTGTTAAAATATAAATCCCCGGAGAAATAAAGTCTAAATTAAGATTTTGTTTTTGAGGAAGCCATGCATTTCCAACAGTCGTATATTTTTTTATAATTCTGCCGGTAATATCTCTAATAAAAATACCCACAGGTTGGGTTTTGTTTACAGTAAATTCTAAAATTGCTTTTTTCTTACTTATAGGGTTTGGATATAGTTTCATGCTTTGTAAATCAGCAGCTAAACGATTCTGAATTCCAACAGAAGGATTATGAGGTTCGTAGGCGCCGGCATCAAAATAACCATGATAAGGACGACTTCTATTATCAATATCAAAGGTGACGCCTTCAGCCGTTAGGTTTGTACCATAATCTATAGCCGGAGAATCAGGTTGCAGGTCAAAATTATAATTATTGGGATCAATAAATTTTACTGCTGGAATACTATTAGAGGTGTAATTTGTAGCTAAAAATAATTTATCCTGACTTAAATCAGAGTTTATAAAAGCTGCAGAACCAACATCGGCATATTTTCCGGGAGTGGTAATAAGATTATTAATTACCCTTGTTTGTTTTAATTTATTATTGGTAAGTTTAATTCCAAATGTTTTTGGAGAAACAATGGTGTTATTATAAATCCCCAATATAGCCTGATTTAGTACCGTATCGACACCAACGAAGATTCCATGTTTTTGAATATTAGGATTATTTGGAAAATAAGTCCGACCTACATTAACAATTAAGTTATTGAAGATATTGAAATTTCCCATTCCAAAAACATCAATACCGTCACCTTTTCCATTTATTATTTTATTATTATATGTTTTACAAACACTTCCACCTCCAATCATAATTCCTGACATTTGATACAAAACACCGGCTTGTGAATCGAAGTTTATTTGATTATCATGAATACTGCAACCGGAAACGGCTGAGCTGACCTGAATCCCATCATAACCAGTGTTTTCAACAATATTGTTATAGACTTCAACTCCTTTTAAAACATGGGGATAAACCACCGTATCACAAGCTCCGGTAAGGTGTAACCCGGTGTAATGGGAATTACCGATATACATACCTTCGTCTTTAGTATCATGGATATAACTATCATGAAAGGAAAAGTTATACATGGTAAATTTATCCCGGGTAGATTTAAAATAAGAACAATTTGGGTCAGTTTTAGCATATAAACCACCTATAGCCGTATTAGACAATTCAACATGCGATACTTCAACATTAGTACTTAAATCACCAACTCCCATTCCGGCACCCTTGGAAACCTTTAAAACTCTAAAACCATATTTTTCTGATGGATCTCCATCACCACGAAAAATGACATGAGAACAATTTCCGATTTTTATACCCACAAAATGATCTGTATCAATAATTACAGCTCCTCCTTTATTAA
>WGGC01000096.1 GCA_015491905.1 Bacteroidales bacterium
GTTAAATAAAAAATCCTTTAACACTTGTTAACAAACTTAACTTTTTTTTAATATTATTATTATTACGCTGTTTATCGGTTATTTACAATGATATATTCATTGAATATTTTTTATTTCCATATATAAAATGATAAAAAGTAATATTTTTTTATAAAAAACAGATAATAGAACTAATTTATTAAAAGGTGAAATTTAACAATATATAATACTTTTCAAAACTTAATTTTTTATATTTTTTGTCTCATAATATATTATTCACCGCAGTGTCAAGAATTTAAATATGCAAAAAAAATATTTTAACTTAATTTTTTCTCAGTATAAATATTAAATATAAACTACAATTTACATATTCGAAAAACTTATTTCATTATTTTAATGAACTTATAATATAAATAAATAAACAAAAAGCTGATTATCAAAGGAAAAAGAGGAAAAGGAAGATGATGAATAAAGATTTTTGGAATAATAAGCATGAGTATTTGTGCGGTAGTATAAAGATGAAATCCTACTTTTTTTAAGTTCCACATAAACACTGCTCCGGCAAACGCCAAACCTGAAAGCAAACCCTGAAGCAGATAAAACAGTGGGTTTAAGTTCATATACTCTGCCATATTCATTTTCACCCCCATCATTTCCATATCAGGGTGCTGGGAAAAAACTGCTTTAAACTGATCAAACATAATATATATTACGCTATTTGAAAAAAAAGTCATTCCACTGCCAATAAATGTTAAAATCAGCAAAAAGGTAAGTACAGATGGGCGTTGAGGGTGTTGATTAATATTTTGTATTTCCATTATATTTAAATATCCAGATAATTTAAAAATCGAGCTGCGAAATTAATTGAATTAATGTACTTAATAATTAAAAAAATAAAAAAATATTTTTGAGATTAACGATGCAGGTTTATGACCTTATAAGTATGAACTTTAGTTTTATTTTTTAACCTTATAATAAATAAGCCATTTTGCCCATTAGGAAGATTAACAGTAACACCATCGGTAGAAAACTCAGGTGAAAAGAAAGTAACAGGCTGGCCCAGCATATTATATACTTTAATATTTATTTCTTTTGGATTATAACTACCCAGCAAAATATGAATCTTACCTTCTTTGGCCGGATTAGGGTATATTACAGGTTTCACATGAATAAATGCAGGTTGCACATCTGATTTCTGACCGCCGGGATATGATATTCTTAAACTTACCGAATAATTTCCTAACTTTTTATAGGAAACCGGCGGGGGTATTTTTTGATCACTTGAAGCAGGAATTCCTCCTTCGAAAGTCCAGTGATATGCAGTAATAGGACCAGTAGATAAGTTAACAAACTTAACAATCCCTCCTGCGGGAACATTTTTCACATCGGAAGAAAAAACGGCAAAGGCTTCCTGAGATAATGGATCAAAACCAGGAAATTTTGTAATTGTCATATTTTGAGCGTCCAGCCAGTACTTCAACTGCAAGGTAGAGTCGGTGCCATTTTTATCCCAATGGGCACTATACCGTCCGAAATAATCGGGGGCATTTGGGTTTGCACATGCTGCATCTCCTCCGGTTAGTGTGCCTATAATCAAACCTGACGCATCAAAAAGTGGGGCTCCTGATGAGCCGGGTTCTGTAACGCCATGTCCATCCTGAGTGGCAGCCCAATTTACTTTCCAATACATTCCCTGCGAATTGGGAGTTGAAGAATAATAATTTACCGGAACAACAGGAGAAGTATAAGTAGAAATCATTTTAATATCGCCCTCCGGATGGTGAATGGTTACTCCATTATTACTTACGGCACCACTGGTATTCCAGCCATTAAAATAAGGTTTATATTTTATCGGAACGGTATCTGTTAACAACAACAATTTAAAATCAGATCCAATCGAAGTAGAATTAACGGCAGAAGCAAGAAGTCGCGAACCCGAAAGAGATTGTAATGGAGGTTCGGTAGCCGGACGACTACAATTTGGTGATTCATAGTTAAAATAAAATACCCACTGGGAATAGTCTGCAGAATTAGCATTCTGCCCACAATGATTTGCTGTTAAAAGGTAAGGCTTACCATCGTTTTTTGTATCATTTACAAGCGATCCTGTACACCAATAAAGAGAACTTCCGGAACGTAATAATATACGTACTACTCCCCTTTTTTGTTTTTGATAATTCTTACCCTCCGGGCAGTTAACAGGAACCTCACAACTCCCTGCGGCCCCAAACCCTGTTCCATATACGGATTTAGGTTTGGTAATAATATTTCCTACTTCTTTTAACTGAAAAGGTAACGAATCATATTTTTCAGGGCTATCCAGTTCAATAATAATCTCATCCGCATCAAGGTATCCGGTAGCAAAATATTTACCATTGTTTAAAGAGGTAAAAGCACCTAATAAATTATTATGATTCTTATCGTAAACAAATAACTTATCATTTTTTTGTAATTTAAAATTAGAAAAATACAAATTTAAGGCGCGTGTGTTTTTCACGTTTATAGCTAACCTCCAAATAAAAGTTCCATTAGTTAATTTCGTCCAACGTCCTGCCGATAAATTTTTTGCAGAAAAAGGAATTGTAAACCCCGCAGATAACGGTTGTGGTTCAAACGTATTTTTTTGTGGTTTCGTGGTTTGTCTGACAGGTATTTCCAATTGTACAACAGGAATACTTCCTTGCAAATTATTCAGCTTACTTTCAGGCATAGCAGGAATACTCATTTGAGCAAATAATGGAATGCCTGATATCATAAAAAAAACAAAGAGTATAAAACTTCTCATTGATTACAAAAGTATTTAAATTATATTACTAAGCACAATGCTTTCCCTGCATTTGCTTACAAATTACAAAAGTACTTAAATACTGAAAGTAAAAAAATACATTCTTAAAACATACAATAATTTAAAGTATTAAATGCTCAAGAATCATAAAAATAAGAGACAAATAGTTAACTTTGCAGGCAAAATAAGTAAATTATGATTGTAGTTACAGGTTCTGCAGGATTTATTGCCAGCACGGTAGTGCAAAAATTAAATGAAGAAGGCTTTACCAATTTAATTTTAGTTGATGACTTCTCAAAAAAAGATAAAGAGCGAAATTTCATTAACAAAAAATATAACCAGTTAATTAACAGAGATATTTTTATAGATTGGTTTTTAAAAAACCCGGATAAGATATCTTTTGTTATTCATTTGGGAGCACGTACTGATACTACAGAATTTGATAAGAAAATTTTTGATCGGTTAAACCTTAATTACAGTAAGGACATATGGAAAATATGCACCACAAATGACATTCCTTTAATATACGCATCTTCTGCTGCCACCTATGGCGGTGGTGAATATGGTTATGAAGACCGTCATGATATTGTTTCAAAACTAAAACCTCTAAATCCTTATGGCATATCAAAAAATGAATTTGATAAATGGGTTTTACAACAAAAAGAACATCCTCCCTTTTGGGCGGGTTTAAAGTTTTTTAATGTTTATGGCCCCAATGAATATCATAAAGGCCGAATGGCTTCAGTTATTCTTCATGCTTTTAACCAGATTAATCAAACAGGAAAAGTAAAATTATTTCGTTCCCATAACCCTGATTTTAAAAATGGAGAACAATTACGTGATTTTGTTTATGTTAAAGATGTTACAGAAGTTATAAGGTATATGATGGAGACAAAAATTCCTTCCGGTTTATACAATCTGGGGACAGGTAAAGCCCGCACTTTCGTGGATTTAGCAAGAGCTACTTTTATGGCCATGGACAAAGATCCTAACATAGAATTTATAGATACTCCTATTGATATAAGGGATAAATATCAATACTTTACTGAAGCTAAAATGGATAAGCTTTTTAATACGGGATACAAAAAGTCATTTACTGAACTAGAAAAAGGCATAAACGATTATGTTCGCAACTACCTGGTCTCCAATAAAATTTATTAATATTATTATTCCGGTTTAAAGAATTCATTATTATTGTTGTTTTAAGAATTCTTTTAGTTTTGCAACAATTTTAAATCTCAACACCTGAATTTTTTCAGGCATATAAGAAAATGTATGTTCAAATTTTTTTTAAGCCGCTATAAGTCACTGAAAAAAGGAAAAAAATTTGTTTTTCCTACTAATAATGCTGCTGAAATTGTTCCAATATATTCTTCTTATCTCACCGATTGTTGTCCTAAAACCGGAAAAATAATTACCAACGGAATAGTTAAATTATTTTACGGCAATGGCATTTTTTTAAATCTTGCTTATAAGAGGCAGGCTAAAACCCTGATGAAAAATCCTGTTACCAAGCCAATATTGGTAATTGCCGATTTAAATATTGGAGATGCCTTAAATCTTCAGGTTGCCTGTCAGACATTAAAGCAGCTTTTCCCCAATAAAGAAATTCATTATGCCATGAATCGCAATGCATTTCCTTTATTAAAGGACAACCCTGATATTTCCAAATCATTTCCAATATTTTCAGGAGCAGCAATTCCTTCAGAAGATGATATAAAGCGTTTAAAAAGCTTAACTCTGAATACAGACTATGCTTTAATTTTTAATTTTTGTCCGTTTTTTGATGCAGATACATTTACAGGAATAAAAGGTGGGATACTAAATCATTATCCTCTTACAATGTCTATTGCTTATGATGAATTAAAAACAACAAAACAAAATCATATCAGATATAAAATTTTTTCATATCTGACTAATCTTTTTCCGGAAAAGGCAAAGGAAAATAAAGTTAAATTAAAAAATGTTCCGTCATATTTTTCTGATGAAAATATATTGGAAGCAAAAAATTTTCTGAAAAATAATGGAATGGATAATACAAAAGGGATTGTTTTTTTCAATCCTGATGCCACTTCTCCATACACCAGATTACCATTATCCTTTCAAATACAATTCATAGAAAAACTTATAAAAGGAGGAGTTAATAACATATTAATAGGATCGGCATTTGTATTTAAAAATGCTGAAACAGAAATATTTAACTCATTAACTACTAATGAACAAAAAAAATGTATTATTGTCCCAAATAAATTTTCGCTTGGCACCTATGGCGCTTTAATTGATTATTGCGATGTATACATTACCAACGATACAGGACCTTTGCATCTGGCAGCAACTGAAAAATGGACTATATCAAAAAAACGATTAAGAAATAAAACTGCTATTTTTTCAGTTTTTGGAGCTACCCCATCACGTATTTACGCTTATGACTCAAAAAAAGAAGGATATTTTCCTGCGCCACAAGATACACCATCAATGGTATTTACCGGCACCCCCCCTTGTCGTAATATTACTTGTATTAATAAACTTTCCAAACGCTGTAAAGAAGTACGGTGTTTTAGCGGATTTAATACTGAAGCATCAGTAAATCACATTTTAATGTATTTAAAAGAAAACATATGGATTTAACATTAGGCCTTATTGCTATTTATATTATGGGTTATTTTACTGCTATTCCCATAGGTGCCACCCAAATAGAAATAGCTAAACGCTCATTTGCAGGCCATATAAAAGCTGCCCTGATGATTGTGTTGGGTTCGGCAACATCTGATGTAATGTATGGCTTTATTGCCTTTTTTGGCGTTGCCCCATTTATGAAGGAGAAAATTGTAATGGCTGTATTTTGGGGTGCAGGCAGCATTATTCTTTTCATCCTTGGTGCACATACTCTTAAAAATTACAAAAAAACCATGCATGTCGAAGGGGAAAACAAAGCCTTAAAGCACAAAGGATTATCACTTATTGTGGGATTCTCGCTTGCTATTACCAATCCTATGATGATTTTTTGGTGGTTAACAGTAGCAGACATTGAAAAAAATATCGGGTTAATAAAACATTTTACCACAGAAACTCATTTGCTATTTTTACTTTTTGGAGGACTGGGAATTGCCAGTTATCTTGTTACTCTTACATTTATATTAAAATGGGCTAAGAAATTTTTATCTGATAAAACAGAAAGAAAAATTAACATTGGATTGGGAATAGTATTACTTGTTCTTGGATTTTACTTTCTTTTCAGGTTTTTACAGGTTTACTTTATTCATTAAGAATAGCTTCTATTATGTATTATATAAATTACCACATTAGATTTGTTTTACATTTACAATAATTAATATTTCTACAAAAAAAATGTAATTTACCAGCTTATAATATTATTATCATATGTTTACATAAATAATTTATTTTTTAATGTAATTCATTTTTATAATAAAAAACATAATCCAAACCCAACTTTTTCATTATAAAATCATCATGATATATTTAACCTTTAGCAAAAAGAAAACTTGTTTATGAATAACAAAAATATTTTCTTATTTTTAAAACGAATATTTATATTTTCTGTTTTTTTTATTTTGGTTTTTACCTCAACATCAAAAGCACAAGTTACAGGTGCTGAAGGTTTTGTTGTAGATAACATTACCGGTAAAGGCTTACCTTTTACAAATGTGTATTTTAAAAATACCACAATAGGAACCACCACTGATACAACAGGCAGATTCAAAATAAAAACATTAAAGCCTGTAGATACATTAGTATTTTCGCAGATTGGCTACCGTACAGTAAAACTTGCAATGAAAAAAGGAGTGGTATTCCATGTTGTAGTCCGTATGAAAGAAAACAATGTTACTCTTGGAGAAGTGGTTATTAAACCCGGTGAAAACCCGGCATTTGCAATTATCCGCCAGGTTATTAAGAACCGTAAAAGAAATGATCCAAACAGATTAAACCGTTTTAGTACAGAAACCTATACAAATATTTCAGCAAGTTTTACCAATATTAAACTTTCACAAATAAAAAATAATTTATTAAAACAACTTGAAAAATATCTTCCCAAACAAAGTGACAGCAGCAAGTTAGGCTTTATACCATTGTTTTTTTCAGAAAAAATTACTGAAAATTATATAAATCATAAAAAAAACATTTCTGAGACAAGGATTCTGACCCATAAAGAAAACGGAATAGGTTTATTAAAAGATTTACAAATTTCCGGTTATACAAATTCGTTAAGCACATTAATGAATTTTTATGATAATTATGTTGACTTATTCGGGCATAATTTTGTTAGCCCTATTGGAGGATTAGGGCGACAGTTTTACAAATACTACCTTGCGGACAGCACTTTGGTAAATAACAGAATAGTTTACACCATAAAATATGTCCCAAAAAACAATAAAGACATGGCTTTTAAAGGGAAGTTTACAGTAATAAAAGGTTTATGGGCAGTAAAAGGTATTGAAGCTTATTTACCAAAAATTGCCAATGTAAATTTTCTCAATAAATTTGATGTATCTTACAAATATCAGATTTTAGATGACTCTATCTCATTTTTTAAAAGTAATAAAATCAAAGCTACTTTTAATTACAACAAGTTACCCAATAATAAAAGAACAATGTTGGAGATAGATAAATTTACTTCCTATAAGAATATCAAAATAGGAAAAAACGCACAGCCACTACCTCCTATTCTTTCAAAAAAACAGGCATCACACAAAAAAGTTATTCCGGTTTCCGATACAATATTTACAAAATACCGTAATTCTGCAGATAATACATCAGGAAAAGCCGTATTAAAGTCTATCGATTCCATTAATAACATAGCATGGGTTAGGGTTTTAAATAAAACCATGAATATGTTTGCAACAGGATATTATAATGTCGGCAAATATGAAATAGGTCCTTTTTTAAATTTGGTACAGTACAATCGTGTGGAAGGATTACGGCTTAGTTTTGGAGGCAGAACCGGTCAACTTTTTAATCCACATTATTCTATTGGGGCAATTGCAGGATACGGTTTTGGTGATAAAAAATGGAAATATAACACCAATTTCACATGGAAATTCAATACTGAACACAGAACTATTCTTAGGTTACAGATAAGTAAGGACTTACAGCTTTTTGGTGTTTATGGACACATTCATTTGATAAAAGAAAATTCTGTATCTTTAGGAGAAGACAGTTTTATATCTGCGGTTTTCAAGCGAGTTCAAAATGAACGTCGTGCCATGTTTTTTCAAAATAGTGCATATTTTGAGCATGAATGGAAGAAAGGTATAATTACAGGGTTAAAACTTGAAAGTGATAAAATTCAGGATAATAAATATGTACCATTTTTACAAAACGGAATAAATATAGGACAAATTCGCAATCAGGCTGCGACACTTAAACTACGATTTTCGTGGCATGAAAAAACTTTGGATAGATTTTTACGGCGGTATTATTTAGGAACCCATTATCCCATTATCAATATTCTTGGAACATATGGAAGATATGAGGCCGGAAACCAAGCCGGAAATTATTATAAAGTTCATATGACCATTAAACACCGGTTTTTAATAGGAATTCCGATGATGCGATATATAATTGAAACAGGGGCATTATTTGGGAAAGTACCATTTCCTTTACTCGAAATTCATCGCGGAAATGAATCATACGCTTTATCACGATTCAGATTTAACTTATTAAATAATGCCACCATTGCCAGCGACAGGTATTTTAGTTTTATGGGTGAGATATTTATGAATGGAGTAATTATGAACCGGATACCACTGTTTCGTCGCTTAAACTGGCGCAGTGTAGTTTCAGCTAAATATTTATACAGCCAACTGAGTAACAAACACTCTCAGGTTGTTAGTTATCCATGGGATATGCACCTTCCCGGTCATAATTATTTGGAGTTAGGCGTAGGAATTACCAGCATATTTAAGTTTTTAAGAGTTGACTATGTATGGAGGGTATTCCCAAAAAGTTTCTCTCCAATGCCTAAATCCGGTATTCGCGTAAAAATAGATGTAGATTTATAAAATAATTCAGGTATAAATTCAAAAAAGAATTATTTTACTTTTGATTTTGAGTTTAACTGATTTGTTTTACTTATTAACAGTTCATCTTTTAGTTCACTAAGTAGTTCTTTTATTCTTTTTAAACTATTTATAGCATAAAGCTTGTCAAAGGATTGTTTATCATAGTGTTTTTTAAAATACTCGCGTACACCATGTGTAGTAAAACCTTTTTCTTTAATAAGATGATATAAAATTTCAAAATTTTCAACATCTTGATTGGTGTACATACGAGTACCTTTAGC
>WGGC01000097.1 GCA_015491905.1 Bacteroidales bacterium
ATTATTAACAGTTGCTATATTAAATGAAACTGACCAGTGCATAAAATTTTTACGAATAATATCTACATTAACCAATGCTTCAACACCTGAATTTACTACAGAACCGACATTTTGAGTTTGGCTTGAAAAACCGGTTGTTCTAGACAAGGGTACATTTTGAAGTAAGTCATATGTTTCTTTATGGAAATAAGCAAAAGTACCGTTAATTCTATTATCCCAAATAACATAATCTATACCTAAATCGTAGTTTTTATTCTTTTCCCAGGTTAAATTATTATTTCCGTAGGTAGAAGGGTAGATAGCACCCTGGTCGGCGTAATTTGCATTATAGCTTAATAAAGCCTGGTATTGATTTAAACCAATTCCTGAGTTACCACTCAAACCATAAGAACCTCTTAATTTTAATAAATTAACAAATTCAATATTTTGCATAAACTCTTCCTGACTTATATTCCAGGCAGCACCTACAGCCCAGAAATTACCATAGCGATGTCCGGGAGCAAATAATGAAGACCCTTCACGACGGAAAGTAAAGTCGGCAATATATTTACCTAAATAATTATAATTAACCATTCCTAAATAAGAGATATTAGCCCAATCAGTATATGAAGAAGTAGCATCTTTATTAGCACCTGCACTTGAAATATTAGTTAATCCGTCTGCAGGGAAATTTTCACCATAACCGTATAAATAATGTCTTTTATTTTTCTGGTATTCAACTAAACCTTTAAAAGAAACGGTGTGATCCTGATAACGGTAAGTATAATCCAAAGAATTTTGGAAAACCATATTAAAATTAATATCATTTGAAGCTTCAGAAGATCCATTTACATCTGCAGCATCACCATGATAACGGTTTTCATAATTTTTATATGATGCAATACCGTAATCAAGACTTATTAAACTCTTATACCTTAAATTCTTTATAATAGTCCATTCAACAAAAGAATTACTTAGTGCACGAGTATAATTATTATAATTGATATTATTTTTTAATAAATAAAGTGTATTAAAAACAGATGTATGCAGGTTATTTATATTTAACGTACCATCCGGATTGTAAGGCTGTGACCACGGGCTCATAAAATATTTGGTCAGAAATGGATTACCAAAATATGCACTTTGTTCCAAAAATACATTTTGATATATATTAGAAACTATATTACTGGTAGAAAATTTTAAATTTTTGGTAAGCTTTCTATTATAATTTAAAGTAGCCGACATTCTTTTAAAATAAATATCGATAACTGTAGCTTCTGTTTTATCGTAACCTAATGCAATATAAAATGAAGAAACTTTATCACCACCAGTAGCAGATAAGTTAAAGCTTCTCATAGGTGCATTTTTATGTTTGATTAATTCACCCCAGTTTCCGTTTTTACCATTCCATGTTGTTAAACGACCACCATCTAAACCATTAGCAGCAACAAAATCATATGCCTGATCTTTAGTAAAACCATAAGCATCTCCATAAGAATTGTAAACAGACTCTAGAAATAGAGTTTTTTTCTGATCACCATTTAAAGGAGTTTCACCCGGTACTGCCGGATTAGAATAACCAACATAAGAAGTAAAGTTAAATTTTGTTTTTGTATTCATCCGGCCCGATTTTGTGGTAATAACAATAACACCGTTGGAACCACGTGCTCCATAGGCAGATGTTGTAGAAGCATCTTTCAATACGGTGATACTGGCAATATCATCAGGATTTATTGAAGCCAAGGCACTTAAAGAACTTCTGGCTGTTGACCCTGAAAAGTTACCACTTACCACAGGCACACCATCAATAACAATTAAAGGTTGGTTGTTAGCTGTAATGGAACCTACTCCACGAATACGGATATCCTGGGTTGCTCCCGGAGTTCCTGATGAAGTTGAAATAGCCAAGCCGGGAACTTTCCCCTGCAAAGCCTGATCAGCAGATACCACAGGAATTTCATTAATTTCAGAACCTTTTACCTGAACGGAAGATCCTGTAATTTCATTTTTTCCTTTTGTAGTATAACCTAAAACAACGACTTCACTTAATCCTGTTACATCAGGATGCAAAACAATGTTAATGGTTTTTTTACCGTCAATGGCCACTTCCTGGGTTTTCATACCCACCATTGAAAATACTAATGTTTTGGCATTGGGACCAACATTAATAGAATAATTTCCATGATCATCAGAAATTGTTCCATTTGTAGTTCCTTTTACCATAATCGTTACACCGGGTAAAAATGACCCGTCTTCGGAACTGGTCACAGTTCCGCTAATGGTCCTTGTTTGTGCAAAAGTTAAACTGATACTTGCTGCAAACAAAACCAAAAGCACGATAGTAAATTTTCTCATAATGATAAATTTTGGTTAGAAATAAAGAATATTGAAAATTTGTTAATTTTTCAATTTTGATTCGCCAAAGTTAAATAAAAAATGCTTTAACACTTGTTAACAAACTTAACTTTTTTTTAATATTATTATTATTAGACTATATATTAGGGTATTTACAATAGTATTTTCATTGAAAATTTTATATTTCCATATAT
>WGGC01000098.1 GCA_015491905.1 Bacteroidales bacterium
ACCAGAGAAGAAGAAGTAATACCTTCAAGCCATTTATTATTTCTCAAATCAAAATGCCGGTATACGGAATTATTTTTATCGAAAAGCTTTGAATTCATTGATGCTTTACTTTTCAAATTCCAGCTTTGCAGTTTTTCACATTCTTTTTCAAATCCATATTTCATTGCCAATCTTATGAGTCCGTCATTCGAGGCAATCAGCATAGTATTAAACAAAGGATCCTGAACTAAAAACGGGCTTTTTTTAGCAATTTCAGAATCATCATACTTCAGACTTTTAAATAATTCAATTAAATAAAGATAATAATTATATTCACTTTTATGAGGTCTTTGATCATAAGGCACAAATGCAGTATCTTTCCTGTCAAAATCAAAATAAGGAACATTAAAACTATTCCAAATTTCATCCCAAACCGGCGAATTATCAGTACCAGATTCCCAATTATGTTGAATATAAACAAGCCCTTCATTTAAAGGGTCTCTATTTTGGTATAAATACTCATGCTCATTCATTATTCTAGGGAACAGCTCCTTAATTAATAATTTAATATCTTCAGAATCGGGATTTAAATACTCTATCCTATCTAACACCCAGCCTGAAACAGGAGGTTGAGTAAGTGTTGTAGTTTGCATTACACTATTAGAATATGGAGATAATTCAGCGGCATAAAAAGAAGGTCCCGGAAAATAATGTTTTAATTCCTTGCTTTTATGAAATAAAATATGAGGAACAAAACCATTTTTCCATTGGCCTTTATATATTTCTCTTAATTCAGATATTGCAAATTTCAAATTAAAATGAGCGAACCCAAGTGCGATAAATCCGGAATCCCACTTCCACTGATAAGGATAAATATTTTCAGAAGGCAACGTAAAAGAATTTCTATGATTTTTCAACAAAATCTTCTCAGCTTCCTGTTTTAAACTTAAGAGGGACATATAAAATATTTTCAAGAGTTAAAAAAATGTGTCCAACTTTCCGGCTGGACACATTGAAAATTTCGAAACCAAAATTATCATTATTTTGAGGAACAATTCGAAATATATCTTCCCAAATAATCATATCAATAAATCACTTACATATTTTTTCATATTCAAAATATAAAAAGATCTATTAATAGTATTTAATTTCAGAGTATCCTTTTAATAATTAGAATACTCTGAAATTAAATGATATTGTTTTACAAATTAAATGTTGCACGTAAGAATATTCTTCTTGGTAAAATAGGACGACCAACAAAATATTCAGCAATAGTTTGATTATTTCCCAGCCGAGGGGAACCTTCAGTTATGCCATGATCATTCAACAGGTTAAACACAGAAATTCCAAGTCTCCATGACTGACCGGTATGTTTACCTATAGGAAAGGTATATCCAGCATCAAGTCTAACTATGTTTATTGGATCCAGGAGGATAGAATTTGCATCATTAGTATATTTCTTACCCATGTAGTTATTAGAAATATTTGCATCTACTTTACCTTTTGTATATGCTAATCCCAACATTCCCATTGTTCTAGGCTGTCTTCTTAACCAATTACCAACATAGGCAGGTTTTCCTTCAAAAGAATCATAACGATGCTTTTGGTAAGTAAAATTCCCATATAAGTTCAGCGATTTAACAATACTATATTTCCATGTTAACTCAACACCAACGGTAGATGTTCCCACCAAATTAACATTTTCGATAATAGTACCACCGGGGCCATTAACAAAGTCAACCTGACGGCGGTTACGTAAAATAACTGTAAACAAAGCAGCTGTTGCTGTTAACTTTTTAGTGCCATATTTCCATCCTGCTTCAGCCTGATAAATTTTCTCTGTAGAATAACTTTGAGGAATTCCATTACTGAACTTAACTGAACGTAACATTGGAAAAAAGAAACCTTTTGAAAAGTTAGCATATAAATCAGAATACTCATTTAATTTATATAAACCTGCAAGGGCAAGGGCATACCCTGTAGCTTTCACTGTACCACGTGTCCAATGGCCATTTCCCCATTTAACAGTATTAATATTTGGTCCATATAAAGGATTGGTGCTCATTGTATAAGTTTTGTTTCCCTCTATGTTAATATGTCCAATAGCCTGTTCTATACGGAGACCTGCATCCAATCGTAAACGGCCAAATTCCATTTCATCTGTTAAATATACAGCTTGTTTGGTACTACTGAATATTTTATTATTATAGCCAATTCCTCTACCTGAAACACCGTTTACTGTATAATATTTTGTAGCACCATTTGCATCAACATAAGAAAGGTCCACTAATTGGGGCATATTATTAAATGTTCCCAAATATCTGGTTATGTAGTTAAAGTCTCCTGCCGAAGCCCTACTAAGAAAAGTACCAAAAGTAACAGTATGCTGTCCTATATCAGTTTTAATAACTTTAGAGAACTTAAATTCACCGGTCATATCTGTCATTGGCCTATTTCTGTCAAGAATACGGTTTTCAAATAACTTATCACCAGCAGCCAAAGCCATGCCAGTACGGTCATAGGTAAAAGAATAATTAGTAATTCCAGGTAAACGTGTTGCAACATATTGTGATAAAGTTTCAACAGGTGCAGCACCACTCACACCACTTCCATCCAAAAACAGATTAAACTGATGTTGATAACGTGCATATTTTAATTTTGAATCAAATCTCCAATCATTACCAAGGTTCTGATTAATATCAACTCCAAAATATCCACCACGTGTATAAACACCATTTCTAATAGGAGACTGATAATAACCGTTGGGTGTTGGATAAGCAATATCAGCAGCCCAAACAGTTTGTGTTGTATAAACAGGTTTCCCGTCATTTCCGGTTGCATAACTTCTATCCGATCCATTTAATGGCAATGGAAGGAAAAACTGTACTTTATCATCAATATACTGACCATGGAAAGTAATAACACCATTTTTGGTCACCTTTTTTAAGTTTCCCATAAATTCAGCGCCATCAGTTGGCAATCCTGTAACAAGAGGACCACGGTCATAACGATAAGTACCGGAAACAGCATAGAACCAATTAGACCCCTGTTTTCCTACAGGACCTGAAGCAAAGAAATCAGCTTTATAGCGACCTTTATCTGCCCATTCCAAACCAACAGTACGTTCAGGAGTTGGCGAACCAGTTTTACTTGTATAACTAATTATACCAGCTACAGATCCAACACCAAATAACGTTGAAATACCACCTCTAACAAATTCCAAAGAGCGGAAAATATAAGAAGGCCTAAAGTAAACATCCTGTGCAGATGAATTCATCCCAATCGTGCTAATTACAGGCATACCATCAATGGTAACAGGAGTAAATTGATATTGACCTCCTGAAGGCAAACCGCGGATAAACACATTGGTAGCAACTTCACCACCACCACCTTCAGCAGTTATACCAGGAACCGTTCTTAAAATATCGGCTTCACTACTTGCACTTAAACGCTGCAAAGTTTTAGGGCTAAACGTTGTTAACGAAAGTGGCGATTCAAGTTGGGTACGACGAGTATTTGTAGCCGTAACAACAACTTCGTTAAGTCCCTTGGCTGATTCTTTTAAAATAATAACGAAACCATTATTTCCAGGTTTTAAATTAGTTTGAATTTTTTTTGTTTGATATCCCACAAAAGACACCACTAATGTAACAGGTCCTTTCTTCTGAGTTTCAAAAGAAAAATCACCATTTGCATTTGTTGTCGTTCCCTGGGTAGTTCCTTCTATAACTACACTTGCTCCTGCAAGGGGAAAATTTGTTTGATCCAATACCCTGCCGCTTACAATCGTTTGAGCATAGGATTTTCCAGCAAAACTAAAAAGTAGCGCCAGAAACACAATGAGAATTTTTTTATTCATAAGCCTTAATGTTAAAATTTTTACGAAAATATGTAAACAATTGTTAAATTTTACATTTTTCATGTTTTTTCACGTTATTTTACGTTATATTTGCCGCAAACGTTTACGTAAAACATTAAATATGGCCAGGAAATTAACAATGAAAGATATAGCAGAGAGGTTAAATATATCAATAACCACGGTATCAAGAGCTTTAAACAATAAATCAGACATTGGAGAAAGCACTAGAAAAGCTGTTCTTGAACTTGCTAAAGAATATGATTACTCGCCCAATGCCATTGCATCTTCTTTGCGAAAAAGTAAAAGTAATCTTATTGGTGTTGTTTTACCGCGACTGGAACATTATTTCTTTTCTACTGTACTAAAAGGAATTGTCAGTTATGCTCAAAAGGATGATTACATTGTTTCTGTTGGAGAATCAGGTCACAACCCAAAAAGAGAATCAGAACTAATTGAACACTTTATTGGCATGAATGTTTCTGGAATTATTTTAGCCCCTTGTCGGAATGAAATTAACATCTCCTACGTAAATGCATTGAAACAAAATAATATACCTTTAATTTTAATAGATAGGATTCCAAAAAATTTTGACGGAAATTATGTACAATTAAATGATTTCCATGGTGGGCAAATGGTTGTTAGGCATTTAATCTCTCAAGGATATAAAAAGATTGCACATATTAAAGGTCATGAATACTCCTCAATTGCAGAAGCTCGTTTTCAAGGTTACCTATATGCCTTAAAGCTTCATAATTATGAATTTAACCCTGCAATGGTTAAAACATGTGAATTTGTTTCAGCTGAAGAAGGGTATTATTTCACAAAAGAACTAATGCTGTCTGCAAACAAGCCGGATGCTATATTTACAGTAACTGATGAGGTTGCTCTTGGTGTTTATGAAGCACTAAAAGAGCTAAATTTGAAAATTCCTGAAGATATAGGAGTAGTAGGATTTAGTAACTCTATGGTTTCTAACTATCTATGCCCAAGACTTACAACAATAGACCAACCTGGTGAGCGTATTGGAGAAAATGCTTATGAATTTTTACGCAATTCTCTTGAGCAGAATGACACCGTTTTTCAAAAGGTTTTTGAAGCAAAGTTGCTAATCAGAGAATCAAGTGTAAGAACAGTACAGAATGGGAAATAATTTAAAATGTTTTTTTTAAAAGCTTCATTACATTATAAGAAAGGGTAAACAAATCTTTTTCTGTATTTTCTAATGCGACATCAAGATCTACTATATCATGCCGTACTGAAAAAGCTGCTTCCAGGCCAATATCAGAAATATTTTCAGGAGACAAGTTTAAAACTCCGCAAAAACCAATAACAGGAATATTATATTTTGCTGCTCTTTTGGCTACCCCGTCAATTAATTTTCCGTGCATTGTTTGAACATCCATCTTCCCCTCTCCGGTAATTACCAAATCGGTGTGTTTAAGTCTCTCATCAAAATTAGTCAAATCTAACATTACATCTATACCTTTTTGCAATGTAGCATTAAGAAAAATAACACTACCAAAGCCAAGTCCTCCTGCAGCCCCCATACCTGGCTTTTGTGAAATATCCTGATTTAGCTTTTGTTTAACAACCCTATTTAAATTCTTCAAACCTTCATTAAGTTCATTTATTTCCTTCTCATTGGCACCTTTTTGTTTGGCATATACATAAGCAGCACCCTTTTCACCAAATAATGGATTTTCAACATCACACATTACATCAACATGTAACTTATCAGGAATAATACTATCTATATCGGTAAAATAATGAATTTTTGTAAGTTCTTTACCTTTTCCTTTCAGTTGGTTACCATATTTGTCAAAAAATTTATAACCCAGTGCGGTAGCCATTCCAATACCACCATCATTAGTGGCACTACCACCAATTGCTAAAACTATATTTTTAGCATCCATTTTAATGGCCTCTTTAATTAATTCCCCTGTTCCATACGTTGAAGTTTCCATGGGATTTCTCTCTTCCTCTGTCAACAGCTGAAGTCCGGAAGCTTCTGCCATTTCAATAATAGCTGTCTTGTTTTTTGCCGACCAGTAAAAAAAAGCCTCAACTGGTCTTCCCAAAGGATCTGAAACGGTAACCGGAATTTTAACAGCATTTAAATGGATACCTAAAATCTCAGAACTACCTTCTCCCCCATCACCAAGCGGAAAAATTTCTGTTTTAACAGTTGAATCAGCAAGTTTTAAACCGCGAGAAATTGCAGAGGCAACTAATTTTGATGACAGAGCGTCTTTAAAAGAGTCCGGGGCTATAAGAACCTTCATTTTAAAAAAAGTTTACGAAATATGTTTAATTTAAAATTCCTAATTTTTTAAACAATGTGGATTTTTGAATTAATTTAAGTGCTTTTTCAATTGTTATATCTGATGGAGCAATAACTTTATAGTATGCATTTTGATTAAACAAATCCCTAGCTATTAATGCTTTAATTTGTAATTTTATAAAATCAACATTAGGTTTTAATTCCTTTGTATTGATTTTTACTTTTTCTTTAAGTGCCTCATTTAAAAAAACCTGAAACATTTTGTCGGTAACTTCAAAGTTTTTAATATAACTATCCAATGATTTGTATTGTTTTTTTAATTTTTTACGGTAATTATTAAGGTATTCATTAACAAAGGTATTAAACACTCCTTTTCTTACAAATGAAGCATACAGATTATCATAGCGGGCTGAATCCCAAGGAACAAATACATCAGGCATAATACCACCACCACCATATACTGTACGTCCGTTTTCTGTATGAAATTTTAATGAATCGGGAAAATGAATACTATCTGCATGAATAAGCTCTCCGTGTTTCATTCTTTTTTCTAAATCATGGTAATAGGCATTTACCCCTTTATTATATGGCTTTTGTATCCATCGGCCCGAAGGAGTATGATACCGTGCTACGGTTAGTCTTACTATTGAACCATCAGGAAGTCTAAATGGGCGTTGAACGAGTCCTTTTCCAAATGAACGGCGGCCAACAATAAGTGCTCTATCCCAATCTTGTAGAGCACCAGAAACTATCTCACTGGCAGAGGCGGAACCTTCATTAATTAAAACTACTAACTTACCGTTCTCAAAATTTCCATTACCCAAAGAAAACAAATTTTGTCTGGGGCTATGCACGCCCTCTGTATAAACAATGAGTTTCCCTTTTTGAAGAAATTCGCTGGCAATTTTTTGGGCAGCACTTAAATATCCACCCGGATTTCCACGCAAATCAAAAATCAAACGTGTCATACCTTCTTTTTTAAGGCTATCCAATGCTTTATCCATTTCACTTCTTGAGGTTCGGGCGAACCTGCCTAGTTTAATATAGCCTGTATGTTTATCAAGCATAAAGGAAGCATCGAGACTTTTAATAGGAATTTTATCTCTAATAATGACAAAATCCAGAAGATGTGAAATACCTTTCCTGTAAATACTCACAATTACTTTAGTTCCTTTTTTTCCTCTTAGGTGGTGTAAAACCCACCCATTAGTAATATCCGGTCCGTAAGCTTTTTCACCATTCACCTTTATTATTTTATCTCCGGCTCTAATACCCACCTTTTGCGAAGGCCCGCCTGGAACAGGAGATATTACCAGAATTGTATCTTTAAAAAGCTGAAAAGTAATACCAATTCCATCAAAGCTTCCCTGAAGAGGAGCCTCAGCTTCCTCCACATCTTCCCTGGAAATATAAGTAGAATGCGGATCCAAATCCTTAAGCGTTGAAACTATTGCCTTTTCTACCAACTTGGGCATATTAACTGTATCCACATAAAAATTATCTATCAACAAAAGTAACGTAGAATACTTTTTCGTTGTTTTATCGGGATTCATAGTCCCCCACTCAATCTGTGCTTGCGTTGTTCCTGAGAACACAAAAGAAACAAAAAATATACCTATCAAAAATTTCTTCATCAAATAATCCTTTTTCAAATTCAACATCTATAAATTTCTTCAATTTCAAACATCCACAACAGGAATTAAAGTTAAAATTGATTCTGTGGCTCCAAAAGTACAAATAAGAATGTATAAATTTAACAATCTAACCTCAGGAAATAATATATTTGTTAAGTTTGTGGCGGAATAAGAGTAATTTATAGTGGTTATTTATTTTCTTATCCGGAGTTCGATAATTTAAACCTGCAAATTCAAATAAAAAAGAATGATTATTAAGAAAAATCTCAGTTTAGTTTTAATTTTATTTATTTTTTCCACTTCACTTTTGGGGAAAGAAGCTCCTATACCGGCAAAAGATAAAGTTATCAAACAATACATCTTAATTGGTTTTAAAACCGGAATTAAACCTGCCCAAATAAATGAGATAAAAGAACAGGCAATGGCTCTCGCAAAAAAAACCCGTACTCTGAAAAAAGTAGAATGGGGAAAACGGGCTGATATCACAGATAACACAAAAGATTATGGCTATTGCTTAATTTTTGAGTTCAAAAATGATGCTGACTTTGAGATTTTTCAAGAAAACCCATTACGAATTGAACTAATGGGAAGAATTTATCCAATCGCAAAAAAAACACTCAAATTCACCTATCATGTTATCAAATAATATGATAAATAATTAGTTAACAATATAAATAAGATATTTTAATTCATCGCAAATCACTTTTAAACATATTAAAATCAGGTTTTGAAAAAACTATTAAAGGTCAGAGCCATTTTGTTAATACTAATTCTAATAGTAGCATTTAATATAGCTGCTAAAGGACAATATAAAACCTTTACTACTTTTTCTCCCGTTTGCGACACCTGTTATCATAAACTTGATTTAAAATTTGAAGGGGCTTCTTTTTTTCAGAATAACGAATATTTTAATTCATTTACCTTAGGTAAAACAGGAATTGGTGTATTTATTCTTCCGGAATTATCCTTTTATTTCAAAAAAAACTTAAGAATTGATGCTGGTATATTTTTATTAAAATATTCGGGAAAAAATAAATTTACTAATATAATTCCTATTTTCACAATTCAATATCGTCCGGCTCCATATCTGGACATTGTTTTAGGAAGCATATATGGAACCCTGAATCATCAGCTGGCAGAGCCTTTATTCAGATATGATCGTTACTATACAAACCCGGTAGAATATGGAATGCAATTTATTCTACATAAACCACGCATCTGGTCAGATATATGGCTTAATTGGGAGCATTATGTTTCCACAGGGGATGCCGGTCCTGAAAAATTAACCGGTGGAACAAATACACGAATAAATCTAATTTCAAATAAAAACCTTAACATCCAAATCCCTTTTCAGACACTTGTTTTTCATTCAGGCGGACAATTTGAAAATAAATCATATTCAATATCTACTATTATAAATTCCCTTAGCGGGATTAAAATAAGCCTGTTTCCTGATAATATTTTTAATGTGAGAATCTCTCAACTGTTTCTTGGCTATTACGGAAAAAGTTTACCTCCTGAAGGTGTTAAAGGATATATACCCTTTAATAAGGGTTGGGCCGGTTATACAAAACTGCGATTTAACTATAAGAGCTACAGTTTTATGACCGGCTATTGGCATGCTAATAACTTTTTTGCTCCAAAAGGAGAATTTTTATTCCAATCGTTGTCTGAATATAAACCAAATTTTTACGTAAAGGAAAGAAATTTGTGGACAACAAAATTATGGTTTCATAAACAAATAGGGAAAAACCTAAAGATTGAAGCACGATTTTCTACCTATTATGACTTAATTAGTCACAAAATGGACATATCGTATGGGTTTTATCTTATTCTGAATCAGAATTTATTTCTATTAAAATATAAATACTAAAAAGTCTATTTCTGAAAAACTATTACATTTGAAGTTAAAAACTAATTTCGCCTTTAAGGAAAATATACTTATTTAATTATGCTAAGTTATTTGTGACCAATAAATTCTAAACGCATGAAAAAAATAATTTTACTTACAGCACTTCTATTATCCGGCATTATTTTGCCGGCTCAAGTGAAATTATCTCCACAAAAAATTCAAAAGGCTCAAAAAAAAGCAGTT
This sequence comes from Bacteroidales bacterium, assembly GCA_015491905.1. Classification (GTDB taxonomy): domain Bacteria; phylum Bacteroidota; class Bacteroidia; order Bacteroidales; family F082; genus Sulfidibacterium. The sequence goes on from WGGC01000098.1 coordinate 9,849, forward strand.
GCTGAAGCACGTATGTATACCAAAAAAGGATTTAAGCCCTATGGTTCTTCATTAAAAATGCAACAGCTAATTAAAAATTTTTATCTGGATGTGTATAAAGAAAACAGCCCTGGAGAAAGAACCTATGTATGGGCTATGGGAATGGGCAAAGCTAAAAACAAAGAAAAAGCTATTGAACTTTCCATGCTAAATGCAAAAAAACATATTGCTGCTCTCATGGTTATGTATTTCCAATCATGGACAGATGCATCAAAAAAGGCTACTGAAAACGAAAAGAAAAAAATAAAAGCCGCAATAAACAAAACAGAAGGAAAGATAAAACAAGTTATTTTTACCAGGAACCCGGATGAAAAATTGATTTTTACAAAAGAACATCACGGTCAATTTCAAGTGGCCTCAAGAGTATTATACAAACAACTTCCTTTGCGTAATTTAAGCAGGAATCAAATTATTAAAGAGCTTCAAAGAACAACAAACTGGAGTGAAAACAAGATGAATCAGTTACTTCATTTTGCAAGATGATTTGTGGTATATAACACCCTGAAAAGATAAGAAGACAAAAATAAATCGAATAAAAATATTTTTTAAATGCTGCTATTATATTAGTAATAACTTTATATTTGTACCCCGGTAACATTAAAATAAATCATGTTAACGGATTATTATTTAGTAAATTATTTTTTTCTTTTTATTCAAAAAGTAAATATGTTATATAAGGACGGCAATAGCCGTCTTTTTTTATGCAATTTTTTCACCTTCTTAAACCCATCATTAATATGATTGAATTAAAAAATAAAAGTTTAATTTCCATCACTGACTACAGTAAGGAAGAGATTCTACATGTTTTGGACATAGCTGAAGATTTTGAAAAAAACCATCGGCAAAGACTTCTAGATAATCATGTAATTGCTTCTTTATTTTTTGAACCCTCTACCCGTACACGGTTGAGTTTTGAAAGCGCCGTGCAATATTTGGGTGGTAGCATTATAGGTTTCGCCAATGCAGACACCTCCAGCGTTAGAAAAGGAGAATCACTAAAGGATACTATTCTAACAGTAAGTAATTATTCAGATTTAATTATAATGCGAAACCCATTGGATGGGAGTGCACGGTTTGCCAGCGAAGTATCACCCGTTCCCATAATCAATGCCGGCGATGGTGCTAACCAACATCCCACGCAATGCTTATTGGATTTGTATTCAATTCGTAAAACACAGGGATCATTGGAGAATATACATATTGCCCTTGTAGGAGATTTAAAATATGGCCGCACCGTGCACTCATTGGTACAAGCACTTTCTCTTTTTAATGCCACTTTTCACCTGGTATCTCCCGAAAGTTTAAAATTACCAAGTGCTGTAAAAAGATGGATAAAAGATGCAGGACTGGAATATCATCAATATACTGAATTAACAGATGTTATTCCATTTTCAGATATTATTTATATGACCCGGATTCAGGGAGAAAGATTTCCTGACCCGGTTGAATATGAAAAAGTTAAAAACTCATATATATTGGAAAATAAAATGCTTTCTGCGTCAAAAGAAAACTTGCGCATTTTACATCCTTTACCTCGAGTAAACGAAATAAGTGAAGATGTTGACAACAACCCCAAAGCTTATTATTTTCAGCAAGCAAAAAATGGAGTTTATGTAAGGCAGGCTCTGATTGCTGCTATTTTGGGCTTAAAAGATTAAGTTTAATTATTAAAAAAACAGAATACAATGAATAATAAAAGAACCGAACTTCAAGTGTCCGCAATAAAAAATGGAACGGTAATTGACCATATTGCTTCTGAAAACACTTTCCGGGTATTTCAAATCCTAAATCTGGAACATATTAAAGAGCAGGTTTATCTGGGGACTAATTTGGAAAGTAAAAAATTAGGGAAAAAAGGTATTATTAAAATAAGCGGCAAATTTTTCGACCCGGAGGAAATCAATAAAATTGCACTTGTCGCGCCACATGCCACTTTAATTGAAATCAAAGACTACGAAGTAACAAAAAAAGAAAAAATTAATTTACCAGAAAGTATCGATAAAATAGTGAAATGCATGAACCCAAAGTGTGTTACAAATAACCAGGATGTTCCAACTAAATTTAAACTTATTACAGATCACCATGGAAAAACAAAACTCTCGTGTCATTATTGTGAAAAAACTATGGCACAAGAAGATATTTGGTTTTTATAATTACTGACTGCTTAACTTTTTTCAACTTTTTTAAATAACATACGAATACATCTTGCTTTAAAACAAAAAGCAGGTGTATTCTTTTCATATAATTCATATTCCTTTCCGAATTTTTGTCTTGCCTCTGGCTCTTCTACCAATTTAATCAAAAGTAAAATCAATACGGCCTCTAACGGACTGATAATTAAAATAAATGACAAAGACCCTACCAAAAAGGCAACAGCAAAAGGAAACAAAATTAAGCCCAGATGCATTGGATGACGCATATATGCATAAACACCATTTTTAACTAATTTATTTGTTTCTAAACGAGGTAAGTCTCCTTCCCTGCCATATTTAGCCAGAGTTCTGCCGGTATTTTTGCTTATAGTAATGACGATATAAAAAAGCACAATACCGATAACAAAACTTATAATATGAAAAAGTAAACTATTTATAACTTTAGGGAACAGTGCCAAATCCAAAAAAATCCCACCAATAGAACCCCCAATCAATAGAAAAAACCAAACAAAAATTCGTAATGTCTTCATATATCTATAATTTAACATTTAACTGAATAATTATAAACCTTCAACTGTAACAAAAATAACTATATCTCAGAATAAAACACTTGTATTTTTCTTTTTAAAACATAACAAAAAGAATATCTATGGTAATGTGGTTTTATTGAAATAAAATACATTTATTTTTGTGAAAATTTTCATCACAAAAATGGCTAATCTCAAAGCACATCCAATAAAAGAACTCATTAAAAATGGAGAAGGCTTACATTTGGATTTTAAATTTGAAATATCTGATGCTGCAAAAATAGCAAGGTCGTTGGTATCATTTGCAAATACGGATGGAGGAAAGTTACTTGTTGGAGTAAAAGACAATGGTGTTATTGCCGGTATCAGGTCTGAAGAAGAATATTATATGATAGAAAATGCTGCAGGCAGATTCTGTAGGCCAGAAGTATTATTTCAGTCTAAAGAATGGAATATACATGGGAAAAAAGTGTTAGAGATATTTATCCCAAAGGGAAAAAAATTACCTTATAAGGCACCGGATAAAAACGGAAAATACAAAGCTTTTGTAAGAGTTGCTGATGAAAACATCCTTGCTTGTGGAATTCAAATTAAAGTTTGGAACAAAATTAAATACCACGACCAAATAAATTTCACCAATTCAAAACCTGAAAAAATATTACTATCTTTAATTAGAAAAGACATACCTTTCACGGTAGATGATTTCAGGAAAGAAATAAAAATTTCAAAGTATAATGCAGAATTACTAATTTCTGAATTTATTTTACTTAAGCTATTAAAAATCAAACAAACAACAAAACATTGCTTACTTATACCTGTAAGCATACCAGCCCCAAAATAAAGAAACTTTCACTTTCTTTTCCAGTGTTATTTTGCTTATATTCTAAATAAGCCATTTCATTTTCTTTACCCAAAAGTAGGTATTACTTTCCAGCAAACAGCACGGTATTTTTGCTTAAAATTTTAACCTAAACCATATCAAAATGAAAAAAAAGTTACTTTTTCTATTTTTATTGATTATATCTTCATTTAACATTTACAGCCAGCCGGTTAATTTAAATAAAAAGCTTGAATTAAGCGGCCATATTTATTGTAATGGAAAACCCGTAGCCTTTGCAAACGTAATTATTGAAGGAACCACCATAGGAACAGTTTCTAACAGTAATGGGTTTTATAAATTTAAAAATATAAAACCCGGTAATTATATTATTAAAGCCGGCATTTTAGGATATGAATCTCAAAAAAAGAAAATAAAAATAAAAAATTCAAAAAATGCTATTCTGAACTTTAATTTAAAGGAAGATGCTCTGGGACTAAACGAAGTTGTAGTTACCGGTGACAGAAGTGCCAAGAAAAAGTCAGAATCATCTGTTATAGTCAATACCATTACTCCTAAAGTATTTTCAATAACACATTCTGTAACTTTTGGTGAAGCACTTAATTACTCAACAGGTTTACGAGTAGAAGACAATTGCGAGAATTGTGGTTTTAGCCAGGTAAGGATGAATGGTCTGGAAGGACCATACTCACAAATACTCATTAACAGCCGTCCGGTTTTTAGCGGCCTTGCAAGCGTTTACGGCCTTGATCTTATCCCTGCGAATCTAATAAAAAAAATAGAAATTGTACGCGGTGGAGGTTCAGTGCTATTTGGCAGCAATGCCATTGCTGGTACAATTAACATAATCCTTAAAGATCCCATAACCAACAGTTATGAAGCTGAAATAAGTAGTGGATTAGACGGCGTAGGACTCCCACATTCAGGCAGGCCGGCATCCGACAACCTTATTTCTTTCAATACATCTTTGGTTTCAAATAATTATAACTCAGGATTTGCGCTATTTGGTTTCAACAGAAAAAGAAACCCTTTTGACGCCAATGGAGATGGATTTTCAGAATTACCAAAAATTTTAAACACTACTGTTGGAGCAAGATTTTACCAAAGAATAAATAATAAAAGTAAAATAAACCTTGATTTTTTTAACATTAATGAATATAGACGAGGTGGTGATAGATTTAATTATCCTGTTCATGAAGCTTTAATTGCTGAAGCAGTCCGGCATGAATTATATGCAGCATCGGCAGATTATAAATTATTTATTGGAGCTACTGATTTATTTACCGCCTATTTTTCAGGACAAAAAATAGTACGTCACTCCTATTACGGAGCCAATCAGTCTCTATCTGATTACGGGTTAACACGTAATTTCACGTATAATGCAGGAGTTCAATATAAGATTTTAAGAGAGCATTTTAATTTTATTTCAGGGTTGGAAAACACAGGAGGAAATTTAAACGATCAAAAACTGGGGTATCCTGACTTCAAACATGCAGTAATAAGAAATGACAGCATTATATCTATACCACACACCGCTAATGTTCTTATTGCTAACCAGGAAACAAATACTACCGGATTATTTTCACAAATAGAATACCATACATCGTTAGCTACAATAACATTAGGTGCAAGATTAGATCGTTACCAGGTAAAAGATTTAACAAAAGCTGATGGCAGTAATGATGTTAAAGGATTAATTCTAAGTCCGCGCATAAACATTTTATTTAGCCTTAATGAAACCATACAATTTAGGTTAAACTATTCGCGTGGTTATAGGGCTCCGCAAATTTTCGATGAAGATTTACATATTGAGACCTCAGGGTCACGACAGGTAATACACCAAAATGCACCCGGACTTAAAGCTGAAACCAGTAATAGTTTTATGGGCTCCATTGAAATAAACAAACAAATAAACCAATGGTTTATTCATTTTATGACAGAAGCATTCTATACACATTTAAACAATCCTTTTGTAAATGAATTTGGTTTACCTGATAAAAACGGAGTAGTAATTTATACGCGTACCAATTCCTCTGCTGGAGCAGTAGTAAAAGGAGTAAACTTTGAAATGAGTATTATCCCTTCTGATCACATAAATTTTACCAGCGGATTTACCCAACAAATAAGCAGATATGATGCCGTACAAGAATTCAACACACGTGACTTTTTCCGTACACCCAACAATTATGGTTTTATGACTATTGATTATGATAATAATGAAAAGGGAATAGGGTTTTCTGCTACATTAAATTATACCGGTAAAATGTTGGTACCTTACTTTGGCCCTACTATTTCTGACCCATCCAAAGGAGTTTTGCGTATTTCACCAGAATTTTGGGATGCCGGATTTAAAATCAGATATTCACTTTCTTTTAAAAAAACAGGATTCCAGTTATATGCAGGAATAAAAAATATTTTTAATTCATACCAAAAGGATTTTGATGTAGGTGTTGACCGTGACCCGGCCTATGTTTACGGCCCTTCTTTACCAAGAAGTATATATTTTGGGGTTAAAATTGGAAATTTACTAAATAAACGTAACTAGTGATTTCTATAGTTTTATATAATTTCTATAACTGAAATCCAACCCTAAAGATCGTTTTAAAAAATCTTTAAAGCGATCTTTAATTGTTTTATTATTAAAAGAAATATCATAATCAAATTTCCAGTTTTTTTTCTTTATCCTATCCTGCATAACCATGGGGTGATCTCCTTTAAATGGACGTAGGCTTTTTACATGATTTTCATAAGAAAAACCACCCGGTTTAACAATATTTTGGTCAACCCACTTATCGCTGTGCCAAAGTTTATGAAAAGTTTCCTGCTTCCTTTGCATCGCCTCTGGTGGTTTCACCCAACCATAATGATACACAAATGCATCAACAGCTTTCACGTGTAACTTTTTATCTTCACCTTTGCGGAAGCCCTGTGCGTCTCGATAGGAATATATTTCCGGATTATTTCTAATCACACGAATCTCGTGTGGATACCAATTAGATGAGGTACCAACAAAATCATAGGAGCCGTAAAAATGTAAATAATTAAATAATAAACCATCAACTTTTTTATCATTTAAATATTTCTCCATTGATTCACGAATTACAGGAATATATTTCTCGTGTATCACCTCATCACCCTGAATATAAAAAGCCCACTCGCTATCCTTGGCAATGGCAGCATATGCTTTATCCGTTTCAACTGCCAGCACCCTACCACCTTGCCTTAAAGTATCATCCCAGTGTGTTTCAACAATTTTAATTTTATCACTCTTAATTCCTTGAATTAACTCCAACGTGTTATCATCAGATTTCCCAACCGCCACCACTACCTCATCGCACAAAGGTAAAATTGAATTAATAGCTTCCACAATAGGATAGTCATATAAAACAGCATTTCTTATAAAGGTAAAACCACTAACTTTCATGTGTTTATAATTTTATATTTCATTGGTCACATGTAACTTACCATGATTGAATAATCATTTTCATAAATATTTTTAATAGTTATTCAATCATGGACTTTTAATAATTGCTATAACTGCTAATTTCTTGTACTTATTTTTCCATATAAATAGTAAAAATATAGTTTATTCAACCAATCCTGATGCAAATCTACATAAAATGAATTGTTAAACTTTCAGAATTAATTTACGAAAAAATTTGTTTTTTAAAAATTACCTTTATCTTTGTCGCCATAAAAGGATAAAAATGAATATTAACAGGCATCATCATCATTATCATATTTCACCTCAGGTGTGTTGATGATGTTGTGCTTACACAATAAATAATTAATTAATCAAACCCATCTGAGAAATCGGATGGGTTTTTTTATTTTCCTTCCTTCCGGTTTTTCATTATTTAAAAATTGAAGAATGAAGAAATTAAAAATTGCAGTTCAAAAATCAGGACGTTTACATGATGAATCTTTAAAGCTTTTAAAAGATTGTGGAATATTTATTGACAATGGAAAAGACCAGTTAAAAGCATCGGCATCAAATTTTCCGCTTGAGGTTCTATTTCTTAGAAATTCAGATATACCACAATATGTTGAAGATGGAATTGCTGACATTGCAATTATTGGAGAAAACATTTTAGTTGAAAAGCCGAAAAAAGTAAAGGTAATTCAAAAACTGGGTTTTTCTAAGTGTAGGGTTTCATTAGCCGTTCCAAAGGAAATAAATTATTCAGGAACGCAATATTTTCAGGGAAAGAAGATTGCAACATCTTACCCCAATACAGTTAGTAAATATTTAAAAAGCAAAGGTATAACAGCAGATATTCATGAAATTTCCGGATCGGTAGAAATCGCTCCTAACATAGGCTTGGCCGACGGCATTTGTGATATAGTAAGCTCAGGAAGTACCTTATTCAAAAACGGATTGAAAGAGGTTGAGACATTTCTAAAATCTGAAGCAGTACTAATAAGTTCTTCAAAATTGGAATCTGATATTTCAACCATTTTAAATAAAGTTGTATTCAGAATACAATCAGTTCTAGAAGCCAAAAACACAAAATACATTTTAATGAATGTTCCCAATGAAAAAATAGAAGAGGTATCCAAAGTGTTGCCTGTTCTTAAAAGTCCCACAATAATGCCCCTTGAAATGCAAGGATGGAGTTCTCTTCATACTGTAATTAAAGAGAATGCTTTTTGGGAGGTTATTGATAAGTTAAAAGAAGCAGGCGCAGAAGGAATCTTAGTTATCCCTATTGAAAAAATGGTAATCTGATACACTACAATTTAATAAAAACAAAAATGCAAATAATAAAAAATATACCACGACAAAAGTGGTCAGAACTATGTAAAAGACCTGAATTTGAAACTAATAAACTTATAAATATTGTAGATGAAATATTTTCAAATGTTAAATTATCAGGAGATGATGCAATTAAATTTTATACTGAAAAATTTGATAGCATAGCATTAAATAATATTGTGCTAAAGGAAGAAGAATTTAAATCTCAATCACAAAAAATTCCCGTAGAATTAAAAGCAGCAATTAAACAGGCTAAAACAAATATAGAAAAGTTCCACATGGCACAAATAAGGAACCCCATTAAGGTAGAAACAGCACCTGGTGTATTTTGTTGGCAAGAATACAGGCCGATACAAAAAGTTGGTTTATATGTCCCCGGAGGCTCTGCCCCCCTGTTTTCTACAGTTCTAATGCTGGCTATACCTGCCAAAATAGCGGGATGCAAAGAAATAGTGCTGTGTACGCCACCAAATAAAAATGGTAATATACCTGCTCCAATTTTATATGCCGCACAGCTTACGGGAGTAACAAAAATAATAAAAGCCGGAGGTATTCAAGCTATTGCAGCAATGACTTATGGTACAAAAAGCGTCCCAAAAGTATTCAAAATATTTGGCCCCGGTAATCAATATGTTACGCAAGCAAAACTGAAAGCATTTTCCGAAGGAACTGCAATAGATTTTCCTGCCGGGCCGTCAGAGGTTTTAGTGTTAGCAGACAATACTGCAAATCCTGAATTTGTTGCCGCTGATTTACTTTCCCAGGCTGAACACGGTTCCGACAGTCAGGTAGTATGCTTATCCAATTCTCTTGAATTTCTTGAAAGAGTTATTGAAAATATTGAAGTTCAACTATCAGCTTTACCTAGAAAGGAAATTGCACGGAATTCTTTAAATAACGCATTATTTTTATTTTCTGCTTCCGCAGATGAGACAATAGATTTTATTAACGAATATGCTCCTGAACATTTAATTATTTCAGTAGAAGATGAAACTCCTTACTTAAAAAACATTCAAAATGCAGGTTCTGTTTTTGTGGGGAATTATTCTCCTGAAAGTGCCGGAGATTACTTGTCCGGTACTAATCACACCCTGCCTACCAATGGAAATGCAAAAAGCTATGGCAGTTTAGGATTAGATGACTATACAAAAAAAATAAGTTTCCAGAGAATTGAGAAAAAAGGGCTGGTTGAAATTGGAAATTCTATTCAGGTAATGGCAAATGCCGAAGGACTGGAAGCCCACGCAAAAGCAGTAGCAATAAGGTTAAATGAACACTCCATGATAGATTAATTATTAAATCACATTCACCCTGTGAAATTTTTGGTATTTCACAGGGCAAGGAAAATAATTATTCAATTATAGTAAGTTTCTAATGACTAATAAAATACAAATTAATAAACACACTAAAAGTAAATGAAATTTAATATTCAAAAATTGGTTCGCAGCAACCTGAGAAACAGGCAGCCATATACATCTGCACGTGATGAATTTAAAGGAGAAGCAGATATTTATTTGGATGCAAATGAAAATCCATTTACCTCTGAAACCAACAGATACCCAGATCCACGTCAGAAAATATTGAAAGAAAAGGTAGCGGAGATAAAAAAAGTAAGTAGTAATAATGTTTTTATTGGAAACGGTAGCGATGAAGTATTGGACTTGCTTTTCCGTGCATTCTGTGAACCCGGTATTGACAATGTAATAATTACACCTCCTACTTATGGTATGTATGAAGTACTTGCTGAAATTAATAATATTAAAATACATGAAGCAAATTTAAACCCGGACTTCAGCTTAAATATAAGCAGGATAAAAAATAAAACAAACGAAAAAACCAAACTAATATTTCTATGTTCACCCAACAATCCATCAGGAAATATTCTGGAAGAAAAACTGATAATAAACATTATAGAAACTACAAATGCTTTGGTTGTAATTGACGAAGCCTATATTGATTTCACATCTTATAAAGGATTTTTATCCAGGATAAATAATTATCCGAATCTTGTAGTGATTCAAACTCTTTCAAAAGCATGGGGTCTTGCAGGGTTAAGATTAGGTTTGGGCTTTGCCTCTGCTGATATAATACAAGTTTTAGACAGCATAAAACCCCCTTATAATGTTAATAGTTTCAGTCAGAAAACAGCATTAAAAGCATTACAAAATAAGGCAAAAGTTCAAAATCAGATTCAGTTATTAATGCAAGAGAAACAAAAAATTATAAGCTCGCTTAAAAATTTATCAGAAGTAAAGAAAATTTACCCTTCAGAGACAAATTTTATCCTTATAGAGATAGAAAATGCTACCGAAATATACCGTTCGTTATTAAAGAAAGGGATTGTTTTAAGAAACAGAAGCGGAATGTTGTACTGTTCTTCTTGTCTTCGGATTACAATTGGCACTCCTGATGAAAACACTCGAATGCTTTCAGAATTAAAAGATGTAATATCCCATCTGGCGAAAGCCAAATAAATATGCAGATTTTTAATCATGAAACATCACCATTAAAACAAAACAAATGAAAAAAATACTTTTTATTGATCGCGATGGCACTCTCATTATTGAGCCTCCAGAAGATTTTCAGGTAGATTCACTGGAAAAACTGGAATTTTATCCTCATGTTTTCCGTTATCTTTCGATGATAGCAGAGCAAGGAAATTTTGAATTAGTAATGGTAAGTAATCAAGATGGTTTAGGTACGCCGGGGTATCCTGAACCAGCTTTTAAACTTGTTCAAAATAAAATAATAAAAGCTTTTAAAAATGAAGGCATTATTTTTTCAGATATTTTAATTGATAATAGTTTCCCTGAGGACAATTCTCCCAACAGAAAACCTCAAACTGGCTTATTAGAAAAATATATGGCAGGAAATTATGATCTAAAGAATTCTTTTGTAATAGGCGACCGGACCTCAGACATGGAATTTGCAGATAATATAGGGTGCAAAGGTATTCGTATTGTTCCTGAACCAGTTACATCATATAATAAAGAAATAGAAGTACTGCAAACAAGTTCCTGGAAAAAAATTTATGAATTTTTGATAAAAAAAACAAGAAAAGCAAAAGTACAACGCACAACAAACGAAACAGATATTTCTATTTTATTAAATCTTGATGGAGAAGGAAAAACTAATGTTACTACAGGTATTGGGTTTTTTAATCATATGCTTGAGCAGTTAGGCCGCCACGGGGAATTTGATCTGATGATTAAAACTAAAGGAGACCTGAATGTTGATGAACATCATACCATTGAAGACACTGCAATTGCATTGGGACAGGCTTTTAAAGAAGCTCTCGGCAATAAAAAAGGATTAGAGAGATATGGGTTCTATGTACCAATGGACGACAGTATGGCACAAGTAGTTTTAGATTTTGGGGGCAGAAGTTGGTTAATATGGGAGACAGAATTTAAGCGGGAAATGATTGGAGAAATGCCTACGGAAATGTTTTTTCATTTTTTTAAATCATTTTCTGATGCTGCTCAATGTAATATTAATATCAAAGCAACAGGAAATAATGAACATCACAAAATTGAAGCAATTTTCAAAGCTTTTGCCAGGGCATTAAAAATGGCTGTAACGCGAAATGCGGAAAACAATTCTTTACCAAGTACTAAAGGTATCCTTTGATAAAATAAACAAATGAAAATAGCAATTATAGATTATGGTGCAGGAAACGTAAAATCAGTTCTGTTTGCATTAGAAAGGATTGGATATAAAGGTTTGGTAACCGATAAAATTTCCGAAATAATTACAGCTGACAAAATTATTTTTCCAGGTGTGGGAGAAGCCGGGTCAGCAATGAAAACATTACGAGAAAAAGAACTTGATACTTTAATTCCAAAATTAAAACAAGATGTTTTAGGCATATGTCTTGGAATGCAACTTATGTGTGAATACTCTGAAGAGGGTAAAACTGAGGGAATGGGAATTTTTACGGGGAATGCCAGGCAATTTCCAAAACCATTGAAAATTCCACATGTTGGATGGAACCAAATTCGGCATTTAAAAACTAACCTGTTTTCTAAAATACCTGAAGAATCTTATGGTTATTTTGTGCACAGCTTTTATATTACATTATCTGATTGTACCATCGCCCAAACAGATTATTCCTTTCCTTTTTCGGCTGCTTTGGCAAAAGATAATTTTTATGGTTGTCAGTTTCACCCCGAAAAAAGTAGTGGAATTGGGGAACAAGTTCTTAGAAATTTTCTAAAATTAGGAAATTAAAATTGAAAAGGAATTAAAAATTAATTTAAAAAGAAAAATGAAACACATGAAAATAATTCCTGCAATAGATATTATAAATGGAAAAACCGTACGACTGGAAAGGGGAAATTTTTCCAAGAAAAAAACATATGAAACCAACCCTGTTGAGTACGCACACTATTTGGAAGAACAAGGAGCTCAGTATTTACATGTAGTGGATCTTGATGGTGCACGCAGTGGAAAACTTGTTAACCTTAATATTCTTAAAAAAATATGCCGGGAAACAAATCTAAAAGTAGATTTCGGAGGAGGAATAAAAACGCAAAATGACGTAAAATCTGTACTAAATGCCGGAGCAATACAGTTTACCGCAGGAAGTATTGCCATATTACAACCAAATATCATACTTGAATGGGCAAAAGAATTTGGGACTGAGCATATCATTCTTGGGGCAGACGTTAAGGACAACACAATTCACATCAACGGTTGGCAAACTGACACAGGAATATCTCTCAGTTATTTCCTCGAAAAATTTGTCGCACACGGTCTGCAATCTGTCATTTGCACCGATATTAGCAAGGACGGGCTTTTACAAGGAAGTTCGGTAGAATTATATAGTAACATTCTAAGTGAATTCCCGGATCTACAACTAATTGCCAGTGGCGGTGTGCACAGCATGGAAAACATCAAAGAGCTGAATGGTGTGGGGCTGAATGGTGCTATAATTGGAAAAGCCTTGCTGGAAAATAAAATTAATATAAAAGAACTTTTTAAATATGCTGACGAAAAGAATAATTCCATGTCTTGATATTAAGGATGGACGAACGGTCAAAGGAACAAACTTCGTTTCTTTAAAAGATGCCGGAAGTCCGGTGGAATTGGCACGACTCTATTCTGAACAAGGTGCTGATGAATTAGTATTTCTGGATATTACGGCTACCTCCGATAAAAGGAAAACACTGGTATCACTGGTAGAAAGTATCGCACGCGTGATCAATATCCCATTTACCGTTGGAGGCGGAATTGGTTGCGTTGAAGATGTGAAAGCACTTCTTGAAGCCGGTGCCGATAAGGTTTCGATTAATTCAGCAGCTGTTTACCGTCCCGAACTCATTAACGAACTGGCCGGAAAATTCGGAAATCAGTGTATCGTACTAGCTATTGATGCCAATTTTGTCAACGGTCGCTGGAAAGTATATACCCATGGTGGCCGTAAAGAAACAGAAAAAGAATTGTTTTCGTGGGCCAAAGAAGGACAGAAACGGGGAGCAGGTGAAATTTTGTTTACGGCCATGACCCGCGACGGGACAAAAAACGGATTTGAGTTGGAAGCCAATAAAATATTGGCACAAACACTCCGCATTCCTGTCATTGCCTCCGGGGGGGCTGGCAATATGCAAAATTTCTCGGATGTGTTTTTACAAACCGGAGTAGATGCAGCATTGGCAGCAAGTGTTTTTCATTATAAAGAAATAAAACTTAAAGAATTAAAACTTAAACTTAAAAAAGATGGAATCGCAATTCGAATTTAATAATACAAAGTTAGTAGTAGATTTTGATAAAAATAAAGGACTTATACCGGCTATTATCCAGGATGCAATAACAAAAAATGTACTTATGATGGGGTACATGAACAGAGAATCTCTACAAAAAACACTGAAAACATCCCTGGTAAGCTTTTACAGTCGTAGCCGTAAAACTTTATGGACAAAAGGGGAAACCAGTGGCAATTATTTGCATTTAGTGAATATTCAATCCGATTGCGATAATGATACGCTACTGGTACAGGTGCAACCCGACGGACCGGTTTGTCATTTGGGTACTGATACCTGTTGGGGAGAAAAAAACAATATTCAGTGTGGATTTTTAACAACGCTTGAAGAAGTTATTACAGATCGTATTGCTAATCCGTCTGACACCTCATATACCAGCCGGTTGGTGCGTAAAGGAATTAACAAAATCGCTCAAAAGGTTGGAGAAGAAGCCGTAGAAACAGTTATAGAAGCCAAAGATGACAATGACGATTTATTTTTAAATGAATCCGCCGATTTGCTCTATCATTATTTAATTCTATTGCAAGCAAAGGGGTTCAAGTTTAAAGATGTTTTGAAAGTATTGGAAGGAAGGCATAACAAATAATGAGTCAACCTAATAAAAGTGGAAAATTATCTTAATAAATACGGAAACTATAATAGGATTTAGTAAGCAAATTATTTTACTATTTAAAAAATATGTAATTATTTTATGTGATACTATTTCCTGTTATTCAAAATGGGAATTTACCAGCAAATAAAGCACAACTAAAACATTAAACGAAGTAGTTTATCACCTAATCATGAGGAAATTATGTATTGCTATCAGACTTTTTCCCATATTTTTTTACCATTGGAGAAATTGGAATCAATATGGGTGCACTGAATAAAAAAAAGAAAAACTCGAATATCAAATTACTTTTCCGTGATTTTTTCCCTTTAAAACGACTTAAAAAAGCATCGAATGTATTTCCGGATAGGTTTCCAAAATAAATCATACGTATTACAAGTAAAATATGATTAGCCATTTGCTCACCATAATAACTTATCAGCTCCTCCCTTTGCTCTTCATCAGGATGCCGATCCGTTTCAGCATAGTGTTGTGCAAATAACAGTGCAGGCACTTCTGAATCATTAGCATCTGCATGGAATTGCAATTTCAGCATTTTCTGTACTTCTGAAATACTTACCCCCTGTGCAATAGATTGGCGGACATGAAACCAACTACAATAAGGACATCCGTTAACAGCAGTAACCACTAACATAATTTTTTCTATAAATGACTTTGTCATCTTATCATTTTTTCTCAATTGTATAATTTCTTTACGGTGAGAAAGAAAATAACCAATATCTTCTGTTAGTAATCGGGTATTATATATTTTTCTATTAAAATAAGGAGACGTCATAAAATTTTATTAATTTTTCAACAAAGATAAATAGAATATTATCTTATAAACAGAACAAAAAAATCCCTTTCACCAAAGTAAAAGGGATATAAATAAATCCTATTAAACCCCTATAGGGATTTAATTTCATCAATTAACTTTTGAAGAGAATCTTTTGCATTACCAAACAGCATTCGGGTTTGATCCATATAAAAGAGCGGATTTTCAATACCTGCATATCCTTTACCCATTCCACGCTTCATAACGATAACATTTTTAGCTTTGTCAGCCCTGATAATAGGCATTCCGTAAATAGGACTTCCTGGCACATTAACGGCAGCAGGATTTACAACATCATTGGCCCCAATCACCACTACCACATCTGTATTTTCCATTTCCGGATTAATATCATCCATTTCTACCAGTTTACTATACGGAACATCTGCCTCAGCAAGTAATACATTCATATGACCCGGCATACGTCCGGCAACAGGATGAATAGCGTATTTTACAGTTACTCCTTTACTCTCCAGAAGCTTTTCCAAATCATGAACAGTATGTTGAGCCTGTGACACAGCCAAACCATAGCCCGGGACAATAGTAACAGTTGATGAATAAGCCATTAAAACAGCCACATCACTAGCCTGAATTTCTTTAATTATACCACCGGATTCACCCTGTTCAGAATTTGAACCGCCAAAAGCTCCAACAATAACATTAAATAAAGATCTGTTCATTGCATTACACATTACAATTGTAAGTATAGTTCCTGCAGCTCCTACTAAAATACCTCCTAAAATCATAACATAGTTCCCATATAAAAAACCTGTTAAAGCAGCAGCAATACCGGTAAAGGCATTTAACAATGATATAACCACAGGCATATCGGCCCCACCAATTGGCATAACAAATAATACCCCATATAATAAAGAAATGAACAATAAAGCAAAAAGTAAAACTTCAACACCAGTATTATGATGAGAAACCGTCATTAAAATTACAATTAAAGCAACAGAAACAGCCAACAAGCCGAAGTTTACAAATTTCATTAAACCTGAACGTATATCACCAACTTTTCCTTCCAGTTTACCGTATGCAATCATACTGCCCGAAAAAGCAACACTTCCTACTAAAATGCCCAGAAGAGAAACCAAAATAGTTCCTTTTTCATTTAGATTAGTTCCCATAAAACCCATAAAGGAAATAACAGCAGAAGCAGCACCACCTGTTGCGTTAAAAAACGATACCAACTGTGGCATTGCTGTCATTTTTACCTTTCTGGCAATATACCAACCCAATATACTGGCGGTACCAATACTTAAAAATATCCAACCCAGATTCCTTAATCCATTCCCTTGAGGGCCTTTCTCAAAAATTATAGTTGCTAAAGCGGCTAAAAACATACCGGCAGCCGCCCAGAGGTTTCCCTTTCTTGCAGTATCCGGTTTATTTTGTAGTTTTAAACCAATAACAAAAAAAACAGCAGCAATTAAATAACAATATTCCAGTATTGTTTCAGCTGTTGTAAAACTAATATTTTGCTGAATGTGAAAGATTTCATTCATTTTATTTTGTTTTTTTCTTTTTAAACATTTCTAACATTCTATCTGTCACCACAAAACCACCTGTTACATTCAAAGTGGCCATAAATAAAGCAACTATACCTATTAAAATCTCCCACCAATTCTGTGCCTGTCCGGTGAAAATAATTGCGCCAATAATAACAACACCACTAATAGCATTGGCTCCCGACATCAGCGGGGTATGTAAAACTGAGGGTACATTTGAAATCAGTTCAAACCCCAAAAAAGTAGCTAGGACTATCACAAATATTTCCTGATGATAAGTAAAAAGTAATTGAACTATTGCATCCATAATTTATAATTTTTCGATAAATTTTTTAACTCTGTCACTTAAAATTTCATTATGATGAGATACGCAACTTTGCTTTAATATTTCATCATCAAAATCAAGGGTTAACTCTCCTTTTTTAGAAATCAATAATTTTAGAAAATTAATTAGATTATTTCCATACATATGGCTTGCGTCAATAGGCATGGTTGAGGGATAATCTGTTTTTCCTAAAACACTAACCTGGTTAAAAACAATATTTTTTCCTTTTTCTGTAACTTCACAATTACCACCACTGTCTGCAGCCAAATCTACAATTACTGACCCGGGACTCATGTTTTCAACAGTTTCTCTGGTTATTAAAACAGGTGCTTTTCGACCAGGTATTTGGGCAGTTGTAATTACGACATTACTATTCTTGGCATGCTCTTGCACAAGTTGCTGTTGTTTTTGTTTATACTCTTCAGTTTGTTCAACAGCGTAGCCTCCTGCCGATTTATCCTCACGAGCCCCTTCCACTTCCACAAACTTAGCACCTAAACTATGAACCTGCTCTTTCACCTCAGAGCGCACATCAAAGGCCTCTACCTGAGCTCCTAATCTACGCGCTGTAGCTAT
Source organism: Bacteroidales bacterium (assembly GCA_015491905.1). GTDB lineage: Bacteria > Bacteroidota > Bacteroidia > Bacteroidales > F082 > Sulfidibacterium. The sequence goes on from WGGC01000098.1 coordinate 27,757, forward strand.
AGCTTGCAAACCAGCAACACCGGCTCCTAAAACCAAAACTTTTGCAGGCCGAATTGTTCCTGCGGCAGTCATAAACATTGGGAAAAAGCGAGGTAATGCAAGAGCCGCATCCAAAACAGCTTTATAACCTGAAACTGTAGCCATAGAGGATAATATATCTTTATCCTGAGCACGAGTAATTCGAGGTACAATATCGAGACTAAAAGCAGTCAATCCTTTATCTTTTAATATCCTTACCGATTCCGTATAGACTAACGGATTAATAACAAAAATTAAAATTTGATTTTGTTTTAATACATTTATCTCATCCTCTGCCGGCAAATGAATTCCAAGAATCATTTCAGTATTTTCTAATATATTTTTTCGAGAAACTACCTCTGCACCCGCCTCTTTATAATCTGCATCAGACGCAAAGGCATTTTTTCCTGCCCCTTTCTCAATCATTATATGAGTATTTTCACCCCATAATTTTTTCACCTGATCAGGTAATAAAGCCACCCGGTTTTCTTTTTCAGGCTCTTTTAATATTCCTATTTTCATTTCAGATATTTTATATGATAATCCTAATTTTAAATTAGACCGTGTAAAGATAATAAAATC
>WGGC01000099.1 GCA_015491905.1 Bacteroidales bacterium
CCTTCCAATTGCTTTCCTATGATGGGTTTACATCCTACTTCTGTAAATGAAACCTTTGAGAAAGAATTAGAATTAGTACACAAAGAACTAGGTAAACCCGGGAAATATTTCGGGGTTGGAGAAATAGGAATTGACCTTTACTGGGAGAAAACATTTAGAGAACAACAAATAGAATCTTTTCGCCGGCAATTGCAATGGGCAAAGCAATATAAACTTCCTGTTTCTATTCATACCCGGGACGCTTTTGACATAACTCTGCAAACCGTTAAAGAAGAGCTGACAGATGACCTGACAGGAGTTTTTCATTGTTTTACAGGCAGTGTTTCTCAGGCTAACAAGATTATTGATATGGGTTTTAAACTGGGAATAGGAGGGATTGTTACCTTTAAAAATGCAGGCCTGGATAAAGTTATTGAAAAGTTACCCCCGGAAGCACTGGTGATAGAAACAGATTCTCCTTATTTAACACCGGTTCCTTATCGCGGAAAGCGTAATCAAAGCGCATATTTAGTGTATATTGCTGAAAAGATTGCAGAGATATTACAGATTAAAAAAGAAAAAGTTGCAGAGATAACACAGAAAAATGCTGATAACATATTTTTTCAAAATTTGAGGACTTAAAAAAATGGACAGCCAAATAAAAATTTTAATTATTTATACCGGTGGTACTATAGGTATGATAAAAGATAATTTAACAGGATCGTTAACCCCTTTTGATTTTAAAGGAATTTATGACCAAATACCGGAATTAAATAAATTTAAATATCAACTTGATTTTTATAGTTTTAATCCATTAATCGATTCTAGCAATATATATCCTTCCCATTGGGTAGAATTAGCAACCTTAATTGAGAAAAATTACGAAAATTATGATGGTTTTGTTATTCTGCATGGTACCGATACAATGTCGTATACAGGATCGGCATTAAGCTTTTTACTTGAAAACTTGAATAAACCAGTTATTTTAACCGGTTCGCAGTTGCCTTTGGGGGAATTACGTACCGACGGAAGAGAAAATTTCCTGACAGCTATTGAAATAGCCGCTGCTGCTGAAGATAACGCCCCGTTAATTCCTGAAGTGTGTATTTATTTTGAAAATGCATTAATGCGTGCCAATCGCACCATTAAGTATAATGCTGAAAACTTTAATGCTTTTATTTCTCCTAACTATCCTTTGCTTGCTGAAGCCGGTGTTTACATAAAATACAATAAAAATAATATTTTAAAACCTAATTTTAAAAAATTAAAAGTTTATAAAAATCTTGTAAATAGTATTGGAATATTAAAATTATTTCCGGGTATTTCCTACGAATATATTCATTACGTTTTGAACATTCCTAAACAGCAGGTTTTGATAATGGAAACATACGGAGCCGGAAATGCCCCTACTGATAATTGGTTTTTAGAAGAACTTAAAATGGCTATAAATAAGGGCCTTATTATTATTAATGTAACACAATGTTTGGCCGGGGCTGTTAATCAGGGGAAATATGATACGTCTTTTAAGTTAAAAGAATTAGGCGTTGTAAGCGGGTATGATATTACAACAGAGGCTCTTACCGCAAAAATTATGTTTTTATTGGGGCGAAATTTAGCACAAAAAGAATTAATAAAAGAAATGATTTCATCATTAAGAGGAGAAATGACTGTAGAATAGATTTTTTTTTTACTTTTGGCGACCAATATTGGAGAGGTGCTCGAGTGGCTGAAGAGGCACGCCTGGAAAGCGTGTATACCCCTAAAGGGTATCGCGGGTTCGAATCCCGCCCTCTCCGCAGTTTTTTGTTTGTAAAATTATTATATAATTAAGTAAAATTAATATAAAATAATTAAAGAAATCAGTAAAATAATTTGAAATATTTTTTTTATTAAATTAATTTATACTTTTGTAACCATTCAGAAATTGTAAAATCGTTTTAATCAATTTTTATTTATCATGAAAAAATTAATTGCATTTATTTCCGTTGCCGCCATGTTGGCCTTTGGATATTCCAATGTTGCACTTGCACAAGATGCGGCTGCGAAAACTTCGACCGTAGTAACCAATGATTCCAGTACTGTAGCTAAAGATTCAACAGCTACTGATACAACTGCCGTTGCGTCTACTGCTGCTACAGCAAAAGCTGCTAAAGGGCAGCACAAAACTTTCCACGAAGTGTTGAAAGAAGAGTTTATTCAGGGTGGTCCTGGTTTTATGGGTATCATTCTGTTAGTTTTCATCTTTGGTTTGGCTATAGCTATCGAAAGAGTTATCTATCTCAGCATGGCTTCCATTAACTCTAAAAAACTATTAAGCGAAGTTGAACAAGCACTAAATAATAATGACCTTGAAGGAGCAAAAGAGGTTTGCCGTAATACAAGAGGTCCGGTTGCTGCTATTTTTGCAGAAGGTTTAAATCGTTATGACAGTGGTGTAGAAGAAGTCGAAAAAGCTATTATCGCTTACGGTAGTGTTGTTACAGGGCGTCTTGAAAATGGCGTTAGCTGGATATCTTTATTTATTGCTTTGGCTCCTATGTTAGGATTTATGGGTACTGTTATTGGTATGATTGAAGCCTTTAATGCAATTGCTATTGCCGGAGATATTAGCCCTGCTGTTGTTGCCGGTGGTATTAAAGTAGCTTTGTTAACAACTGTATTTGGTTTAATTGTTGCTGTAGTTTTACAGATTTTTTATAATTATATTATTTCTAAAATTGACAGCCTGGTTAGTGATATGGAAGATACATCCATTTCTTTCCTTAATTTATTAGATAAATTTTCTAAAAAATAGTCATTATGAAAGATCAAGTTGCAAATGTAACTCGTTGGATTCTGATTACTTTACTGACGCTGTCAGTGTTGCCTGGAATATTATATTATTCTCATGCTATAAGTACAGATTTCTTTCTTGATTGGGGATATATTATGATAGCTTTAGCAATATTGGTTTTAATTATTGCACCTGTTTATTCTATTTTTAAAAATCCTCAAAACCTGTTAAAAATGGCTATAAGTCTGATAGCATTAATTATTGTTTTTGCTATCTCATATGGCATTGCCTCTAATCATCTCAGCCCTTTACAACTGGAAACATATAAGATTACAGCAGAAACATCTAAGTTGGTTGGAATGGGTTTATATGCTGCATATATTTCAATTGTATTGTCAATTCTTGCAATTATTTATTCTGCAATAGCAAAAATTTTTAAATAAAAATATATTATGGCAAAAAGAGCAGTACCAGAAATTAATGCCGGCTCCATGGCGGATATCGCTTTTTTATTGTTGATATTCTTTTTGGTGACTACCACCATGAACACGGATTTCGGTATTACCAGGATTCTGCCTCCGCCAGTTAAAAATAAGAACGCCACGGTAGATGTTAAGGATCGGAATGTAATGAAGATTCTTATTAATAGCCATGATTTACTTTTAGTTAATGGTAAACCTGGAAATTTGAATACTCTGGCTCAGGATGTTGTGAAATTTATGACTCCTCATCCAAATGATTCTAGATATCCTGAGGTTAAAGAAGAGTATTTTCCTCAGTTGGGTAAAAAGGTTATGATGACTAAGGGAATAGTATCTCTTAAAAATGACCGTGGAACGTCTTATAAAATGTACATTGAAGTACAAAATGAACTGGCTAAGGCATTTGATATATTGAAAAACCAGGAATCTATTAAATATTTTGGATTACCATACAAAGACCTGGTTGGCAAAAAGAAAAAGGCACTAATTAATAAGTTGGTTCCGATCAGAATTTCTGAAGCTGAACCTGAAAATGTTGGAGGAGGAAAGTAATATGGCAAAATTTAAAACCTCTAAAAAAGAGGAGTCTCAATCAATAAATACAGCCTCCTTACCCGATATTATTTTTATGCTGTTGTTCTTTTTTATGGTTACAGTTCATATGCGTGAAAGTACCATGCTTGTGAAAGTAACTTTACCTGAAGCTTCAGAAGTTCAGAAACTTGAAAAAAAGTCTTTGGTTAGTTATATTTATATCGGTGAACCTGTTAATACAGCTAAATATGGTGACAACCCACGAATACAGTTAAATGATGCTTTTGCAACAGTAGCTGATATTCCACAGTTTGTCGCCAGAGAAAGACAAGCAAGGCCTGAAGCTGAAAGAAGTATGCTGACATTCGCATTAAAAGTAGACCAAAATACTAAAATGGGAGTTGTCTCTGATGTTAAACAAGAACTTAGAAAGTCGAATGCTTTAAAAATTAATTATTCGACAAGAAAAGTTACTCATACTAATTATTAATTAATTTTTAATTAGATACTATAAAAAAACCGGAGAATTTTCTCCGGTTTTTTTTTCAGCCTTCTTTTAAGAAATCTTTATTTGTTTAGTTAATTTAAGCTCTTCTTCTTTCTTTGGCATATCCAAAACAAGAACTCCATCTTTATACTCGGCAGTAATTTTTTCTATGTCAACAGTTTTTGGTAGAGTAAAAGAACGACTGAAGCTGTTGTAAATGAACTCTCTCCTTGTGAAGTTCTTATCATCTTCATTTTTTTCTTCTTTCTTTTCAGATGAAATTGTTAAAACATAATTGTCTAAATCAATTTTAAAATCATCTTTCTTCATTCCCGGTGCAGCCATGTGCAATACAAATTTATCTTTTTTTTCTTCAATATTGACTGCAGGAACATCACCACTTGTTTCATCTACTCTTCCTAAGAAGTTTCTTTCTAAATTTTCCAACATATCTGTAATTGTTGGATACTGATTAAATTTTACTAAGTTCATGATTTTTTCCTCCTTTCAATTTGTTTTTTATTTTCCTTTTTTCAAATTTTATACCGAATATAATTTTGTTTATTTTTTTCATAAAAACAGACAAATAGGCAGTGAAACTGTTTTGTAACAGACAAAAAGGCATTTAAATATTTTTTAATTTTTATCTTCGAATAGCCTTATTATTATCTTTGTCTTGGCTATTTTTTTATTTTAAAGAACTACTGTGAAGAACATCATTCAATCCCTGAAACCTACAAAAATTTTATATCCTATTATCATAGGGTTAAGCGTAAGCGCCTGGTTGTTAATTAGAAACTTTAATGGCAAAGCGTTTGATTTTGTTCAGTTTTCATGGCACACCGTCTTATTTATTTTTATTGCCTTTTTAATGATGTTTGTAAGGGATGTTGCCTATATGTACAGAATTATAATTTTAACTGATAAAAAAATTTCATGGCGTCAGGCATTTAATATTATCATGCTTTGGGAGTTCAGTTCTGCTATTTCTC
>WGGC01000100.1 GCA_015491905.1 Bacteroidales bacterium
ACATCGTCACATTATCACCTCGTCACCTCGTCACTTATTCACCTCGTCACCTAGTCACCTAGTCACCTAGTCACCTCGTCACTTATTCTATCACTCATTAATATAACTAACAATCATATCGCCTACCTGTGAGGTACTATGAGGATTATTTTTGTCCAGGTCTTCGGTAACATAATTATTTTCAAGAGATTTATTTACGGCAGCGCGAATACTTTCAGCTTCTTCGGGAAGGTTAAAAGCATATTCGAACATCATGGCTGCAGAGAGGATAGTGCCAAGTGGATTGGCAATATTTTTTCCTTTAGCCTGCGGATAGGAACCATGTATGGGTTCAAATACAGAAGTCTCCTTGCCTATTGATGCAGAAGGAAGCAGTCCCAGCGAGCCGGTGATAACGCTGGCCTCATCAGTAAGTATGTCGCCAAACATATTTTCAGTTACCATAACATCAAATTTCCCGGGCCATTGAATGAGTTGCATGGCAGCATTATCCACAAACATAAAATCCATTGTTATTTCAGGAAATTTAAGACCTGTTTCCGTGGCCACCTGTCGCCATAACCTTGATGTTGCCAGCACATTGGCTTTATCCACCACTGTCACTCTTTTATTTCTTTTCATGGCATATTCGCAGGCAAGCGTAACAATGCGTTCTATTTCATATCGATGGTAAACAGACGTATCGTAGGCGGTATTTCCATCTTCGGAGCGGCCCTGTGGTTTTCCGAAATATATACCACCTGTAAGTTCACGGATAACAACGAAATCGACACCTTCTACAAGGTCTTTACGTATTGGAGAGCGGTCTATAATAGACGGGAATGTTGTCACGGGCCTGACGTTGGCATACAGTCCAAGTTTTTTACGCATTGCCAGCAGCCCTTGTTCCGGCCTGACTTTTGCTGAAGGGTCATTATCATATTTTGGGTCGCCAATGGCGCCAAACAATACGGCATCGGAGTTTTTGCATAGTTTGTAGGTTTCTTCGGGAAAGGGGTTGCCGGTTTCATCAATGGCAGCAGCACCTACCGTGCCATAGGTAAACTGCAGGTTATGATTAAATTTTTTTCCAATGGCATTACAAACTTTCACCCCTTGTTCAATTATTTCCGGGCCGATACCATCGCCGGCCAAAACAGCAATTTTTGCATTCATTTTTTAATTATTTTTTATATTCAATATGATTCAGCATTTTCCCTGTGGCTTTAATAGCGGCAACAGTCTGATCCACATCCAGTCCGCGTGTGGTAAGCAAATGTCCCTGAAAATTCCATGATATTCTGGTTTCTACCAGGGCATCTGTTTTTCCTCCCGGCGGAATAGTTACTTTATAATCTGTCAGGACGGGTTTTATTCTTTTTGTTTTATCATAAATTTTCCAGAGAGCTTTCATAAACGCATCATACTGGCCGTCGCCAATGGCAGTTTCTTCAAACAACTCTCCTTCAACTTCCACTTTAATACTTGCCGAAGGCCGCATGCCGTCAGAAAGGGAAAGAGAATAATTTACTATACGTATTACAGAATTCTCCACTTCTTTATCGAGTACATCAGCGATAATATAAGGCAGGTCATCGGGGGTAATACTCTCTTTTTTATCACCCAGTTCTATAATTTTTTTTGTTACCTGTTTTAATGACTGCTCATCCAGAAAGAACCCCAGTTCTTCGAGGTTGTTTTTAATACTGGCTTTTCCGGAGAGCTTTCCAAGAGCATATTTACGTTTTCGTCCAAAACGCTCCGGCATAAGATCATTAAAATATAAATTATCTTTACTGTCGCCATCGGCATGAATACCGGAAGTTTGTGTGAAGACATTATCTCCTATAACAGGTTTATTTTCCGGAATGCGTATTCCTGAAAATCTTTCAACAAGCTTGCCGGCTTTATTTATATTTTTTTCTTTAATACCGGTTTTAATATTAAGATGATCGTGCAATACGGCGATAATACTGGAAAGCGGAGCATTACCTGCACGTTCTCCAAGTCCGTTAACAGTAGTATGCACTCCTTTTACTCCGGATTTAACAGAAGATATTACATTTGCTACGGCGAGGTCATAGTCGTTATGTGCATGAAAATCAAAATGTAAATCCGGAAATTTATTAGTTATTAATTTACAAAAATCATAGGTTTTATCAGGTGTTAAAATCCCCAGAGTGTCGGGAAGCATAAACCTTTGTATTGGAAGGTCTTTTAAGGCTTCCAGCATATACAAAACATAATCCGGTGAAGATATCATTCCATTAGACCAGTCTTCGAGATATAAGTTAACAATAAAATCCTTTTTATTTGCCATTAAAACCTCTCTGCGAATATCGGCAGCATGCTGTTCAGGACTTTTTCGTAATTGTTTTTCCAGATGCCGTAATGAACCTTTGGAAAGCAAATTTATCACTTTCAGTCCGGCAGCTTCTATCCAGCGTATAGACTCCCCGTTGTCGACAAAGCCCAGTACTTCAACTTTTTCCTTTAAATCTTTTTCACCTGCCCATTGTGCTATAATTTGAGCGGCATGAAATTCTCCTTCTGAAACCCTTGCCGAAGCAATCTCCACACGATCTACGCCCAGTTTATTAAGTAAAAACTGTGTAAGGTTAAGTTTTTCTTTCGGGGAAAAAGATATCCCCTGTGTCTGTTCCCCGTCGCGCAGGGTAGTATCCATTATTTCCAGGTGCATATCATTTTCCGTTTTGTTTTTCAAAAGCCATTATTTTTTCTTTCCTGCTAAGCAGATAGTCGATATCATCATAACCATTTAACAGGCATGATTTTTTATAAGGGTTTATTTCAAACTTTTCATATTTTCCTGTGGAAAGCAAGGTGATAGTTTGTTTTTCAAGATTTATTTGTAATTGCGTTGAAGGGTTTTCTTCAACGGCAGAAAATATTTGTTTTAAAAAGCCGGGTGAAATTTGTACTGGCAGCAATCCGTTATTGAGGGCGTTAGCTTTAAAGATATCGGCAAAAAAACTGGATACTACAGCTTTAAAGCCATAATCATAAATCGCCCAGGCGGCATGTTCTCTGCTGGAGCCACTGCCAAAATTTTTCCCCGCTACCAGGATATCACCTTTATAAAGAGGGTTGTTAAGTACAAATCCGGGTTTTGGTGTATTGTCTTTATTATATCTCCAGTCGCGGAAAAGATTTTCCCCAAACCCATCGCGGGTAGTAGCTTTTAAAAACCGTGCCGGAATAATCTGATCGGTGTCCACATTTTCTGTTGGAAGAGGCACACAGGCAGATGTCAGGATATTAAATTTTTCTATTGCCATGAGATTACTTTTTTTTTAAGATTATGAAATAAATTCAGCCGGATTTGTAATTTTTCCCGTTATAGCTGCTGCTGCAGCGGTAAGCGGACTTGCAAGGAGTGTCCGTGATCCGGGACCTTGCCGGCCTTCAAAATTACGGTTGGAAGTAGATACAGCATATTTTCCTACAGGAATTTTATCTTCGTTCATTGCCAGACATGCCGAGCATCCCGGCTGGCGTAATTCAAAACCGGCGGCTTCAAGAATTTTATCCAGGCCTTCGGCAACAGCTTGTTTTTCCACCTGATGAGAACCCGGCACAATCCAGGCAGTTACCGAAGGTGCTTTTTTCTTTCCCTTTACCAGAGAGGCAAAGGCACGGATATCTTCTATTCGTCCGTTGGTGCAGCTGCCAAGGAAAACATAATCGATGGGAAACCCTTCCAAAGACATTCCCGGTTTAAAATTCATGTAATCAAGTGCTTTTAAAAATGAAGACCTCTCTGATTCTTTTATTTCATTTAATGCAGGGATATTGCCATTTACAGCAATTCCCATTCCGGGATTAGTACCATAAGTTATCATAGGGTTAATGGATGATGCGTCAAAGGTGAGTTCTTTATCAAAAACGGCACCGTCATCGGAATGTAATTGTTTCCACTTATCAAGAGATTCCTGCCATTCTTTTCCTTTCGGTGAAAATTCTTTATCTTTAAGATAAGAAAAAGTTACTTCATCAGGAGCTATTAACCCTCCCCGGGCACCCATTTCAATACTCATATTACATATTGTCATCCGGGCTTCCATAGAAAGAGAACGGATAGCTTCTCCTGCATATTCTACAAAATAACCTGTTGCACCTCCGGCAGAAATACGTGAAATGATATACAAAATAATATCTTTGGATGTTACGCCCGGTTGTAATTTACCATTGATGGTAATTCTCATTTTTTTCGGTTTGGGTTGTAAAACACACTGTGTGGCGAACACCATTTCCACTTCACTGGTACCAATACCAAAAGCCACAGCTCCAAAGGCGCCATGTGTAGAAGTATGACTGTCGCCGCAAACAATGGTCATTCCGGGGCGGGTAAAACCTAATTCTGTACCTATTACATGAACAATTCCATTGTAAGGGTTATTAAGTCCGTATAATGTTACACCATATTTATTACAGTTATCTGTTAATGTTTTTACTTGCAGTCGCGATAATTTTTCCTGTATAGGCTTATCCTGATTCAATGTAGGAATATTATGATCTGCTGTTGCCAGAGTTCTGTCGGGACGTGCCAGGGGAATACCTCTTTTTTCTAATCCTGCAAAAGCCTGCGGACTTGTTACCTCATGGATATAATGCCTGTCGATATACAATACATCCGGACCGTTACTTATAGATTCTACGACATGACTGTCCCATATTTTATCAAAAAGTGTTTTTGTTTCCAATGATATTTGTTTTTAAAAGTTAAAGAATTTTTGAAATGGCATCTACCAAAGCTTCTACAGCTCCGGTTATAATGTCGGTACTTGCGGAAAAGCCGTAATACATTTTACCTCTGTTTTCTATTTGAACATGTACTTTTCCCATGTCATCGCTGCCACGTGTTATAGCCTGAATAAGAAACTCTTCCAGGAGTATTTTTCTTTTTACAATCTGTTTTACCGCAGAGAATGCAGCATCTATCGGGCCATTTCCTGAAGCCGTTGCTGATTGTTCTTCACCGTTTATTTTCAATGTTACCGTAGCCATAGGCACCACTGATTTCCCACATACTACTTGTAATAAGTCCAGACTGACAGCTTTTTCCTTTTTGGAGACATTTCCCAGCAAAGCCTCAAGGTCATCATCTTTAATATCTTTTTTCTTATCTGCCAATTCCAGAAACCTGCCATATAAGTCGTCGAGTTCTTTTTTTGATAATTTATATCCAAGCAGCTGAACTCTGTGTTTTAACGCTGCTCTTCCGCTTCGTGCTGTTAATTCAATGGAGGATTCTTTTATCCCTACTTCTTTCGGATCAATAATCTCATAGTTTTCTCTGTTTTTCAACACTCCATCCTGATGAATGCCCGAAGAATGGGCAAAAGCATTCCTGCCTACTATGGCCTTATTGGGCTGTACGGGCATGCGCATTAAAGAGGAAACCAGACGACTTGTCTTATAAATATTTTTTGCTTTAATATCGGTATATACCGGAAGATCTTTATGACTTCTAATGGCCATTACTACTTCTTCCAAAGATGTGTTACCTGCTCTTTCACCAATTCCATTTAAGGTAACTTCCACCTGGCGGGCACCGTTTAATATACCTTCTATTGAGTTGGCAGTAGCCATTCCCAGATCATTATGACAGTGTGTGGAGAGAATGGCTTTATGAACTCCTTTCACATTTTCCTTAAGGAATTTTATTTTAGCACCGAATTCGGCGGGGAGGCAATATCCTGTAGTATCCGGAATATTTACCACCGTAGCTCCGGCAGCAATAACAGCTTCAACAACTCTGGCAAGGTACTCATTGTCGGTACGGCCTGCATCTTCAGCATAGAATTCAACATCTTCAACAAATTTCTTTGCATATTTTACGGCAGCCACGGCTCTTTCTATAATCTGTTCCGGGGTGCTGTTAAGTTTAAATTTAATATGATATGGAGAAGTTCCTATTCCGGTATGTATTCTTTTTCTTTTGGCATACTCAAGGGCCTGAGCTGCTACTTCAATATCTTTCTCCACGGCACGTGTCAAGCCGCAAATAACAGGATTACTTACGGCTTTAGAAATTTCCTGCACGGATTGAAAGTCTCCGGGACTTGAAACAGGAAACCCGGCTTCGATAATATCTACACCCAGCTGTTCAAGTGCTTTGGCAACTTCAATTTTTTCAACCGTATTTAACTGACAACCCGGTACCTGTTCACCGTCTCGGAGTGTCGTATCGAAAACAAAAATTTTATCATCCATAACCTCATTTTTAATTGATTCATGTTTTTATTTTTCAACGTTTCGCCGGCCAGATGATAAACTGTAATTTTTAAACAGATATTATCCTTAATATAAAAGCAAAAAAAAACTCTCCGTCATAAGGCGGAGAGTTTTAATTCGTTATATATATAACTTATCTTATTCGCCGCCTGCTAAAGAGAGCAAGAATACCGATAAGAATAATAATAGTCTGCCTGTTCATTTTAAAACCGTCCATTTAATTTTAATTTGATGTCAACAAATGTAAGATTATTTTTAAAAAACCAAATTTTTAATGAAAAAAAGTTTAAAATATATTTCAGCAGTGTTATAAAGTATTGTATATGTCAATGATTTTCAGTAAATAAAGGGGTGCTTAAATATTTCTCTCCTCTGTCAGGGAAAATGACAACTATAGTCCCTTTTTCTATTTTTTTAGCAGTTTCCACAGCTGCTACCATGGCAGCTCCGCTACTCATTCCAACAAAAATACTTTCACGGCGAATTATTTCCCGTGCCATTTGATATGCCTCTTCAGTTTCTATCATTACAGTCTCATCGATCTGTGAAGGGTCATAAATAGCCGGGACAAGAGCTTCTTCCATATTTTTCAATCCCTGAATATAATGTCCTTTTACAGGATGAGCACTTACAACTTTAATATGCGGGTTATTTTCTTTTAATGCTTTTCCTACACCCATAATAGTTCCTGATGTCCCCAAAGATGAAACAAAGTAGTCGATGGTACCATTGGTTTGTTGCCATATCTCTTCACCCGTTGTTTTATAATGTGCAAGTTTGTTAAACTGATTACTAAACTGGTCAGGCATAAAATATTTTTCGGGATTTTTCATTGCCATTTCCCGTGCTTTTTTAATGGCAGCATCTGTACCTCCCGATGAATCTACCAGAGTAAGTTTAGCACCAAAAGCTTCTATCATCATGCGTCGTTCTATAGAGACTTTTTCATTCATAATAATTTCCACTTTGTAGCCTTTTACATTTCCAATCATCGCCAGTCCGATACCGGTATTCCCTGATGTGGCTTCCAGAATTATTTTATCATGGGTAAGAGTGCCTTCCGCTTCCGCCTGCTGAATCATCTTCAGGGCGATACGGTCTTTGATACTTCCTGTAGGGTTAAAACCTTCCAGTTTTGCAAAAATAGTAACATTAGGATTGGGATTCAGGTTGTTAATCTGTACCAATGGTGTGTTTCCTATGGTTTGTAATATGTTTTGATACGGCATATTTTTATTTTAAAAGATGATAAATACAGTTAGCTAAATAAAAAATGGGACTATAACAGTCCCAGTTCCAGTTTAGCTTCTTCAGTGATCATATCCTGATCCCATGGTGGATCAAAAGTTATTTCAACATCTGCTGACTTCACTCCTGTAAGGAAAGAAATTTCTTCTTTTACCTGTTCCGGCAATGAATCGGCAACCGGGCAATTGGGCGCCGTTAAAGTCATTACAACTTTTACATTTCCATCGTCGTCAATATTTGTTTCATAAACTAACCCAAGGTCGTAAATGTTTACAGGAATTTCCGGGTCGTAAATATTTTTTAAAACATTGATAATTTTTTCCTGTAGAATATTTTTTTCTTCCGGTGTCATTGTTGTGTATTTATCAGTTCGAATTATTTTTAATTTGAAACGCTTTGGCATATAGTTGTATCTGCCGTATCATTGAGGAGAGTCCGTTGGCACGTGTAGGTGACAAATGCTCTTTAAGGCCGATTTTATCAAGAAAATCCCAGTCGGCATTTAATATTTCATCAGGAGTGTGGCCTGAAAAAATATCAATTAGCAAGCTGACAATACCTTTTGTAATAACAGCATCACTATCGGCTTTTAATATAACTTTACCATCTTTCATTTCTGCTTGCAACCATACGCGACTTTGACATCCTGAAATTAAATACTGGTTTGTTTTATATTTTTCATCGGCTAAAGGAAGGTCTTTCCCAAGTTCAATTAAATAGGCATATTTATCCATCCATTCATCGAACATGGAAAAAGCATCAATAACTTCTTGTTGTTTTTCTTTTATTGTCATGGTAATAACTTTTTATCGTAACATTTTAACAGCTTGTTTTACTGCTTTAATAAAAATATCTACCTCTTCAAGGGTGTTATACATTCCAAAGGAAGCTCTTACAGTGCCTGTGATACCCAAAGTATCCATCAAAGGTTCTGCACAGTGGTGTCCGGTTCTTACTGCCACGCCCATTTGATCAAGTAAAGTTCCCAGGTCGTAAGGATGGATTCCATTTATCAGGAAAGACAATACGCCGGCTTTTTCCTTTGCTGTACCAAAAATGCGAACCCCTTCAATTTGTTCCAACTGGCTGGTGGCAGCTGCAAGTAATTGTTTTTCATGTATGTCTATTTCTTCAATGCCAATTTGCCGGACGTAACGCAATGCAGCTTCCAGGCCAATAGCTCCCGCTACATTCGGGGTTCCTGCTTCATATTTATAGGGTAACACATTAAAAGTACTTTCTTCAAAGGTTACTTTCTCAATCATTTCACCGCCAAATTGATAAGGTGGCAGCCTGCGTAACCATGTCTCACGGCCATATAAAACACCTATTCCCATAGGACCGTATATTTTATGACCTGAAAAAGCATAGAAATCAGCTCCCATATCCTGAACATCAACGGGATTGTGGGCAATACCTTGTGCCCCGTCAATAAGTACCGGAACGCCTTTATCATGAGAAAGTTTAATAATTTCTTTCACAGGGTTAATGGTACCCAGCGTATTAGAGATATGGGTTACAGCCAGAAGTTTGACGGTAGGTTTGAGTAATTTATCCAAAAAATTTAAATCCAGTGAGCCGTCGGCATTAATAGGAACAATTCTTAACCGGGCATTTCTTTCACGACAAATCTCCTGCCACGGTACCAGATTAGAATGGTGTTCCATAGCTGTAACAAGGACATCATCACCTTTATTAATCCATGGAGCCATTACGCGTGCAAGTAAGTTCACAGATTCTGTTGTCCCGCGGGTAAAAATAATTTCTTCTTTTTTTTCAGCATTGATATAGTCTGCAATATACTGCCGCGCCTTTTCATATTCCTCTGTGGCCTGAATACTTAAATAATGTACACCCCTGTGAACATTGGCATTTTCCATTAAGTAATAATCTGACAGCCTGCTTACAACAGCTTTCGGCTTTTGAGTAGTGGCAGCATTATCCAGATATACAAGTGGAAGTCCATTTATCTTTTGATTTAAAATTGGAAAATCATTTCGTATTTTGTCAATAGGATAAGTCATAACTTTTATATTTTGCTCATGTCAATATCAAAAATTACCGGCTGTTCCGGATTACTGCAATGTAAAACACATCTGTCACATATAGATAGTTCTCCTCTTAACCGGCGTTTTACCATATCTTCGATATTCAGGCGAAGGCCTTCCATGGAGATTTGTGAAATTACTTCATCAGCAAAAGCATACATCAGCAACATACGGGCATCAGAAAAAGAAATTCCTCTCTGTCGCATATAAAATAAAGCCTCATCGTCAAGTTGTCCTACTGTAGCCCCATGGCTGCATTTTACATCGTCGGCATAAATTTCCAGTTGTGGTTGTGTCTCTACAAAAGCATTATCGGATAATAAAATATTATTGTTTCGCTGAAAGGCATTTGTTTTTTGCGCATCAGGAGCTACCCATATATATCCGTTAAAAACGGCTTTGGATTCCTGATCAAGTACACCTTTAAACAGCTGATTGCTTTCACAATCAGGAACGGAATGTTTTACATATATTTGATTGTCGATATGTTGCTGATTGTCCATCAGATACAATCCGTTAATATTTGAAAAAGCCCCTTGTCCTTTTAAATCATTTGAAATTTCATTTCGTATAAGTCCGCCATTTAAGGAGATAACCATAGCTTTAACATTACTGTTTCTCTCCTGATGGATATATGTCTGGTTTAGAAGTGCCGTTTCATCATTCAGGTTTTGTAATTTATATAATTCAAAACTGGAATTCTCGCCTACGAAAACTTCATTAATGGTATTAATAAATCCTGCGTGGTGGTTTATCGAATCATCGCAATGAAGAAAGGTAAGTTTAGCATTTTTACCCAGTATAATAAGGTTTCTGATGTTTACGGCGAGGTTGGGCTGATTCATTATTTTAATGAGCTGCAATGCATCTTTAACCTCTACATTGTCGGGAATAAATACAAAGGCGCCATCTCTTGCAAGTGCTGTATTGGCGGCTTTTAACCCATCAGAAGGTTCTCCGGCTATTTTACCATAGTATTGTTTGAAAAAGGCAGGATATTCTTTTTTGGCATAAGCCAAACTGCCAATGATAACACCCTCTTTAGAAACTGTTAATTTTTCATTTTCCTTACTGTAATAAGTGCCATTTAACAACGAAATAACCTTTGTATTAAATCCATGTACATCGCATTGGAAAATTTCATTTACCTTTTTAGTATAAGGAATAGCCTCATCATAAATTGTAAGAGGTTCTTCGTAAACAGGCTGCATATCAGTGCTGCGCCATTTTTCCATTTTGGTATTTGGAAATCCCTTTTCCAGGAGGTATTCTGTTGCTTGTTTTCGAAGCACATTCATTTCAGGTAAATCCTCTTCCGACCATTTTTTATCATTCTGTGCAATATGCTTCAGCATGATCTCTTCGAGAGGAAAGCGTGTTTTTTTTATTTTATTCATGACTTTCTCCCATTAGTCGTCAAACTGTTCTTTAATCCACTCATATCCCTGACTTTCCAGTTCCAGGGCAAGTCCTTTTCCTCCTGATTTTACAATTTTTCCGTTATACATTACATGAACAAAATCAGGGACAATATAATCCAGTAAGCGCTGGTAATGAGTTATTACTATAAAAGCATTTTCTTTCGATTTTAACTGGTTCACACCTTTGGCAACAACTTTTAAAGCGTCTATATCCAAGCCGGAATCTGTTTCATCCAAGATAGCCAGTTCAGGTTCCAGCATAGCCATCTGAAAAATTTCATTTTTTTTCTTCTCACCACCTGAGAAACCTTCGTTAACAGACCTGTTAGTTAATTTTGAGTGTATTTCAACAAGTTTTTTCTTGGATTCCATTTTCTTTAGAAATTCACCGGCAGAAATTGGAGGCAGCTTTTTGTATTCGCGTTGGGCATTCAATGCAGTTCGCATAAAATTTGTCATACTGACACCGGGAATTTCTATAGGATACTGAAAACTCATAAAAACACCTTCATTGGCTCTTTTCTCCGGCGACCAGTCATTAATAACCTGCCCTTTGTAAATAATTTCCCCTTTAGTAATTTCATATCCTTCCCTGCCGGTAATAGCAGCTGCAAGAGTACTTTTGCCTGTCCCGTTAGGGCCCATAATGGCATGAATTTCTCCTTTGTTAACACTTAAATTTAATCCTTTAATAATTTCCTTTCCCTGAATGGAAACGTGTAGGTTTTTTATATTTAGTAACATTGTTATCTTTTTTCTTATAGAAATAATTAATATATCTTAAAACTGTGGTTTATCCCACACTGCCTTCAAGAGTTATTGCCAATAACTTTTGAGCTTCAACAGCGAACTCCATAGGTAATTTCTTCAACACCTGTTTGGCGTATCCGTTTACTATTAATCCAATGGCTTTTTCCATGTCGATACCTCTTTGCTGACAATAAAACAACTGGTCTTCTGATATTTTAGAAGTGGTGGCCTCATGCTCTACAATTGCATTTGGATTTGCGGTTTTAATATATGGAAAAGTGTGGGCACCGCATTTGTCTCCCAGTAATAAGGAATCGCATTGTGAGAAGTTACGGGCATTGTCTGCTTTTTTAGATACACGTACCAGTCCGCGATATGAGTTATTACTTTTCCCGGCAGAGATACCTTTGGAGATAATGGTACTTTTGGTATTTTTTCCCAAATGAATCATTTTGGTACCGGTATCAGCCTGCTGATAGTTATTGGTAACGGCGACAGAATAAAATTCTCCAACAGAATAATCTCCTTTTAAAATACAGCTGGGATATTTCCAGGTAATGGCAGAGCCTGTTTCTACCTGTGTCCAGCTTATTTTTGCACGGTCACCCTTACAAATACCTCTTTTGGTTACGAAATTGTATATGCCTCCCTTACCATTTTTATCTCCCGGATACCAGTTCTGTACAGTAGAATATTTTATTTCAGCATCTTTCATGGCAATAAGTTCCACTACAGCAGCATGAAGTTGGTTTTCATCACGCTGAGGAGCTGTGCATCCCTCCAGATAACTTACATAACTTCCTTCGTCGGCAACAAGTAATGTACGTTCAAATTGTCCGGTATTAGCGGCATTGATTCTGAAATATGTTGACAGTTCAATAGGACAACGAACACCTTTCGGAATATAACAAAACGACCCGTCAGTAAAAACAGCTGCATTTAAAGCTGCAAAATAATTATCGGTATATGGAACTACCGTTGCAAAATATTTTTTTACCAGATCGGGATAATCCCTTACAGCTTCACTGAAAGAACAAAAGATAATATCATGTTTTGCTAATGTATCTTTAAAAGTTGTTTTCACCGATACACTATCTACAACTGCATCTACAGCAACACCTGCAAGATGTTTTTGTTCTTCCAAAGAAATACCAAGCTTGTTGAAAGTGTCCAGTAACTCAGGATCTACTTCATCTAAACTGTTAAGCTCTTTTTTCTTCTTAGGTGCCGAATAATAAATTATATCCTGATAATTTATAGGCGGATGATGGAGTAATGCCCAATTGGGTTCTTCCATTGTTAACCAATGCCGGTATGCCTTCAAACGAAACTCCAATAACCATTCCGGTTCGTTTTTTTTATGAGAAATCAAACGTATAATGTCCTCCGACAGGCCTTTAGGAGCCTGATCAGTCTCGATGTCCGTTACAAATCCATATTTATATTCGCCTGACGTAACATCTTCCAGCATTTCTTTTTCTTTTTTTTCGTCAGCCATTTGTGTATTATTTAGACTTAATTAAAATTAAGCCACAAAATTACAAAAAAATAGTAGTTCTTAAATTTAAATAATTGAAAAAAAGACAATATAAAACTATGTGTGCTAACGATGGGAGATAATACTACGGTGTCTAAATAAATATCTAAAAAATAATGTTGTTATCAGGTTTTTTTAAATCTCTAAATAAGGTTTTTTTAATAATCCCATTTAAAAGCCCATACTTAACTTTAATTAATATTAAAAACATGCAGAATTTCCATGAAAGATATCACTATCATCCAAAAGTTTTCCGGAAAATAGCTTCCAACACATGTCAAGCTCAGCAAATACGGTATAATATATTTGGTTAGGAAAATAAGTTCGTTTTAGGTATTGGCTCTGTCTGTTTATTAATCCCTGTTTTAATTGCCTTAGGTTAAGTTAATTGAATGATTTCGTCTTTAAGTATATCTTCATCTTTACCGTCAGTCAGGTCTAATTCTTCAATAACTTCATAAACCGTATTGTTCTTAATATGGGTAACAAAATTATTTTCAGCTTTGATTCCTGCCAGCATCAACAAAAAGTCAAAATAACCTCTATTCTCAACAATAATGGTGTTTTTAGGAAAAAACCATTTCTGCCAATCCATAACGGTCGTGAATCTTGGCCTCGGAGATATTAACTATATCGGTATCCTGCTATGAGCAGAGTGAGATTTTATGGACGTCACTTTCTATTAACCGGAAATATTGATTTATCGTTTAATCTTAAAATTCATTAAAAAACCCATATTGCTTATGAGCCAGTGTTGTGGTGTTGTATGTTTTAAAGAATTGTTAATCCTAATTTTTTACCCAAGCCTTCTTCAAATATTTTAAAGAGAGTCGAAATTTGAATATCAATTTTCCCATTTTCAAGTCTGGATATATAACTTTTTTTTGTGCCAGTTTTTTTTGCTAAATCATCTTGTGTCAAGTGAGCTTCCTTTCTTGCTTCTTTAATCATTTCTCCAACAATAAAGGCCTTAGATTTTGCTTCAAATTCATCTCTCTTAGGAGTTCCCAATTTACCATATTTAATGTCTAATAACTCATCAAATGTTTTGGCGTCTTTTATAGTTTTCATGATTTACCTCCTTTTTTATTCTGAAAATATTCTTGTTTTAATTTTAATCCTTTTTCTAATTCTTTTTTTGGTATTTTCTGTGTTTTCTTTTGAAAAGCATTAAACAAAATTATTATTCTACCTTCATCAAAACAGCAAAAAATCCTAAAGATATCACGTCCATATTTTATCCTGATTTCATAAAGTCCGTCAGTATTTTCTATATGTTTCAGAAATTTTTTAGGAACTCTTTCTACTGTCCTAATCAATTTGAGCGTATATTCAATTTTTTCCTGAACTATTTCATTTTGAGAACTATAAAAGTTTATAAAATAATTCTTATAAAATATTATTTCTCTTATCATGCCGCAAAGTTAACATACTTGTTAACAAATGTCAAATTTATTTCAGTTTTTTTTTGGTTTCCAGAATTGATCTTCTATAAGTCATATCAGGGATCATCAAACTATCATCCCAACAGGTATGGTTTTTTATTCCGCCTTTAGCTGTCCGAAACTTTGCCCATGAAAAAATAGACAAACACAAGCTAATGGTGGTACTGTCTATTAATTTGATTCTTTGGTTTTTCACCTCCTCTATAATATAACTATGGTGCATGGCTCCTACGTGGTACCAAATCTATTATTTGCCGTGCTAATGATTTATTTTTATTTTTGTTGCGTCTGTAGAGTCCCATGTTTTTAAGTTTTGTGGTAAAAACTATAAATAAGGGATTTTCATACACTTTTTAAATTCAAAGTTTAGGAAAGTAGTGAAAAGATTTAAAATAGAAAGACTATTGATTATTGCAAAATTTAGTGTTGTTAGTGTCAGGAGTTTTATTTAACACATCAGGAATATAATCCTAAAGAAAACAATAGTATATTTAAGTTTATTATTAAGAAAAGAGTAAGAAGATATTGTTTATTTATTCTTCATTGATTTTTCCTTTTTCAGAATCCGGTAAATAGTAGATTTACCAATTTGCAATATTTCAGCTGCCCGGCCGATATCTCCTTGGTATTTATCAATATAAAAGTGTATTATTTTTCGATTATATTCATCCAGTGTGGATTCCTTATTTAAAAAGTCTGTCATCATATTATCGGAGTTGAAATGTATATGCGATGCAGAAATAACAGAGCCATCAGACATTACCACGGCGAGTTCAATAATTGACCGCAACTCTCTAACATTACCGGGATAAGAATATGACAGTAATTTATCTCCGGCCTCCTCCGAAAGTTTTTTAACAGGCAGGTTGTTTTCTTTGCAAAAGTTTTGAATGAAATGATTTGCCAGAATCAGTATATCCTTATCACGCATACGTAACGGAGGCAGTTTAACAGGCAGTCCCAGTAACCTATAGTATAAATCTTTGCGAAATGTTCCTTTTTTTACTTCTTCGCTAAGGTCTTCATTAGTAGCAACAATCAACCTTACATCTACAGGAATTACCTTATTACCTCCTATTCTTGTAATTTCTCTTTCCTGAAGAACGCGAAGTAATTTAGCTTGCATGGCTATGTCCATGTCCGAAATTTCATCTAAAAACAATGTGCCTCCGGAGGCTTCTTCAAATTTTCCTGTTTTACGTGTGTTGGCACCTGTAAAAGCACCTTTCTCATAACCGAAAAGCTCACTTTCTATTAATGTGTCGGGGATTGCGGATACATTAATTGCTACAAAAGGTTTTTTTGAACGTGCAGAATTATAATGTATTGCCTTGGCAACAAGTTCCTTTCCTGTACCTGTTTCACCGGAAACAGAAACTGTAATATTGGTCTTAACAGCCTTTTCCATCCAATTAAAAACCTCTTCCATAGGTTTGCTGTTACCCTTTAAAATATTGTGAAAAGAATATTTACTTTTTACTTCTTTCTTTAATTTATCCAGTTCTGCATGCAGCTTTTTTTCATTCCTTATTTTGTTTACCGCATTCCATAGCCTGTCTCTGGTGTCCTGGTTTTTTACAAAATAGTCATAAACACCATCTTTTAATAACTCTATTGCAATTTGAACATCCTGCTGCCCTGAAACCATGATAACAGGAATATCCGGATTTTGTTTAGTTATTTTGGCGTAGCACTCTTTTCCTGAAATATCAGGTAGCATATAATCTAATGAAATTACATCCGGATTTAAATGCAGATTATCTAAACATTCCTTTCCTGTTTTATACCAAATTACTTCATTATCGGGATTCTTGGATAAATGATGCTGCAATATCTTTCCGTATATTTGATCATCTTCAATAATAAAAATTTTTAGTGGCTCCATAACGGATTGCTTTTTAGATTTTTATGCAATTGTGTTTCTTGTTTATTATATATAAAAGTTGCTATAATTCTTTATTTTATATTACCACATGAATTTTATCCTAACTTAATAATTATAAATAATTCAAGTTTTCCTTGTTGTTTTCTTGTCCTACAAACATAAAAAAATGAATTGATTTATAAAAATGATAATTATTCCCATATTAAGAAAGATTATCAATTATTGCACCAATGTTTTTATATAACTGATTAACAGATGTATAAACAGTATGCTCAGAATGAGATATTTAAAATATTACGAAACCGGATAAAAAAATATTATAATTCTCTATGAGTATTGTCGCAGAAAGGACCGGTTTTACTATGGCGACACATGCACCATTTTACACGTTGTGGCTTTTCAATTACTACTTTTACAGGACGAAATTCTGTTTTCTTATGCGACCCGTCACAGAAGGGCTGCTTTTTGCTTAATCCGCAAGCACACCAAAAGTAAGTGCCGGGCTCCATATCCATTTTAAGGGAATGCTTTTGTACAATCTTCGGTAGTGTCATTTTTTAAAGTGTTATAAAACCCCGTCAAATATAAATAAACTTAGGGATAACTGATGGGTAAGGGCAAAGTGATATGAGAGAGTGTGGCAAAGGTGAACTAAAAAAAGCAAAACGCCGACTCCCAACAGTTAATTTTTTCGTTCTTTAACACTTTTTAGTAATATCATATGTAAATCATTGTAAAATTTCAATCGTTTTAAATCCAAAAAATTGTAAATTTGAAATCTCAAAAAATTTACCATGGAAAATGAAATTTTAAAAAAACACTTATCGGAAGGGGTTTTATTAGTTACCATTAGCAGGCCGAAAGCTATGAATGCTTTAAATACACAGTTTTTTAAGGAGATGGATGCTGTTATTGCCGGTATTCAGGACGACCCTGCCGTAAAGGTTATGGTTATCACCGGCGAGGGGAAAGCCTTTGTTGCCGGTGCAGATATTGCCGAAATGGTACATAAATCCCCTGAGGAAGGAGAAGCTTTCTCCAGGCTGGGTCAGAATACCTTCAGGAGTTTGGAAAAACTGGATATTCCTGTTATTGCAGCGGTAAACGGCTTCGCTCTGGGTGGCGGAATGGAATTGACAATGGCTTGTGATTTTCGTATTGCTTCTGAAAAAGCTAAATTTGGCCAGCCAGAAGTTAACCTGGGCCTTATTCCCGGATATGCCGGCACACAAAGGCTTTCGCGCCTGGTAGGACAAGGAACAGCATTATATCTTCTTATGACTGCCGAAATGATTAACGCTGCCGAAGCTCTTCGTATAGGATTGGTGCAGAAAGTATTCCCACCGGAGAGCTTATTGGATGAAACATTGAAAATTGCTCATCTTATTACATCAAAAGGGCCAACAGCGGTAAAAAAATTAAAACATGTGGTTAGGCAGGGATTGGAATTAACTCTTGATGAAGGATCGGATTTGGAAGCCAAAGCTTTTGGCTCTTTGTTTGGTGATGACAGTGAAGGAAAAGAGGGGATGACAGCTTTCCTGGAAAAAAGAACTCCCCAGTGGTAGCGGGTTATCACCTGAAAAATTAATATTTAGTATATTATGAGGTTTCCGGTATAGTAATTTTTAAATATATGTTACCTTATCTCAAAAAAATAAAAATCATTAAAAAATAAAAATATGACCTACGACGAAAGAATACAACATGTTTCGGTGTTGGGCGCTGCCGGTAAAATGGGAAGCGGGATTTTGCTTTTAACAGCTGTGGAAATGGCCGACAGAGCTTTGCAACCGGAAAATAAAGGGAAAACATTTGTTCTTAATGCTATCGATGTTTCTGATGAAGCACTGTCAGGACTTAGCGGATATCTACGTGTGCAAGTGCGTAAAATTGCTGAGAAAAAAATTGTCCTGCTCAGGAAAATGTATGCTGACAGAAAAGACCTGATAGAAAACAGAGATATTATTAACGAATATATCTTTGACGTATTAAATATTGTACGGCCTACTACAGCCATAGAAGCTGCCTATAACTCTGCTTTGGTTTTTGAAGCTGTAAATGAAAACAGAGCTCTTAAAGTAAAACTGTTTTCACAAATAAATGAAAATGGAAATCCTGATACCTGGTTTTTTACAAATACTTCCTCTGTGCCCATTCATTTAATTGATGAAGAAGCTAAACTTAACGGAAAAGTTATTGGTTTTCATTTTTATAATCCTCCTGCCGTACAGCGTTTGGTGGAATTAATACAAACCGGTAAGACCCTGCCCGAAATAGTTGATTTCGCTCATGATTTCGCTAAAAACCTGAAAAAAATTATTGTTCCCTCTAATGATTTCGCCGGGTTTATTGGAAACGGCCATTTTATGCGCGACGGGCTATATGGTATTCAGGAAGCTGAAAAACTTGCCAAAGAAAAAAATATTCCTTTGTATCAGGCTATTTACATGATAAATAAAGTTACACAGGATTACCTCATAAGGCCCATGGGCATTTTTCAATTAATGGATTATGTGGGAATTGATGTTATGCAGTTTATCCTTAATGTTATGAACCCGTTTGTGAAAGATGAAAACCTGCACAGCGATTTGCTGGATACCATGATGACACAAGGTG
The DNA here is from genome assembly GCA_015491905.1 of Bacteroidales bacterium. Classification (GTDB taxonomy): domain Bacteria; phylum Bacteroidota; class Bacteroidia; order Bacteroidales; family F082; genus Sulfidibacterium. The sequence continues at coordinate 19,191 of WGGC01000100.1, forward strand.
TTAAAGGTGGCCAGTATTCCAGCGGAGCTCAAAAAGACGGGTTTCTAAAATATGAAAAGGGAAAACCTGTAGCTGTCTGGGATATCCAAAATAAAACTTACGTGCCAATAGCACAGTTCGAAAAGGAAAGCGACAAGATGCTTGGCGATCTTCCTGACTCTGCCGTTGCCTGGAAAGCTACCTTACGTATGAAAAACAAAGAGGATGTGTTTTCTAAATTTTATAACGATTTAAAAAAGATATCTACTCTGGGAGCTGAAATAGCTTTGAAATACGGAAAACGCTCTAAAGCCATAGGTAAGAAACTTGTAAAAGATGGCGTGGCACATAATGATGATGATGTTAACACTGTTATGCTTACAGGCTTTTATCATGCATACGGCCCAATTAATTCTTATTTTGATTAACAGTTAGTAAAGCTTATTCATAAGACACCATTTTTCTTATGTATAACTTTAGTCAACGAAATATAAAATTATAAACACATGAAGAAATTAAGAAGAAAAGTATATATGACTGCCGGCTATAATACCATTTCACTGGGTACAGGCAGAAAAGAATTTAATCCCAAAAAACCAAGGCCGGGAATAGAACACTATATTAAAGAAGCCGGACAGGGCGTGTTAAATCAAATCGGCGGGCCTGAAAATGTCGACGAATCTGTAATAGGTAATTTTATGGCAGGGCAGTTTAACCGTCAGGGGCATCTCGATGGTTTTATCCCCATGATTGATAAAAAGCTTTCCATGAAACCTGCTACACGTGTGGAAGGTGCATGCGCCTCCGGAGGGTTGTCGCTGGTAACAGGCGTCCGCCAGGTGCTTGCCGAAACTGCCGAAGTTGTTCTTTCGCTGGGTTTTGAAGTGCAGAATCCTGTGAAAGCCGTTTACGGTGCTGATATCCTGGCTATGGCCGGCTGGTTTCAAAAAAGAAAAGAAGGCCATGCTCACTTTTTCCCCGGCCAGTTTAGTGACCGTGCAGGAGCTTATTATGAAAAATATGGCTACGAAAGAACACGTAAGGGTATGGCACGCTGGTATGCCAATGCTATTGAAAATGCCCGCCTCGACCCCACAGCACAAGAGTATCATAATACTAATCCCGATCCCTATGCCACTGCACTAAAAATGAAACCTAACGGCGCTGTTTTTGTCGATAACCTCACTGTTTTAGACTGTTCTAAAGTTTCTGATGCTGCTTCTGGAATCGCCATCTGCTCGGAGGAAGGCCTGAAGAGAATAGGTGTGGATAAAAAAGATGCCGTTGAAGTTATCGGCTTTGGCCATGCCGTGCGCGATATTACCTCCGACCCTACCGATTTAACAGAATTGGAAACCATCAAATTTGCCGCTCATCAGGCGCTTGAAAATGCAGGTATTACCATCGACCAGGTTGGCACTATTGAAACCCACGACTGCTTTTCCATTGCAGGAATCCTCGCTGTTGAAGCTCTGGGACTTGCCGCCAAAGGCGAAGGTGCCGACTATGTTGCGGAGGGTAAAACAAGCCGTAATGGCGAAATCCCTTTTAATACTACCGGTGGCCTTATTGGATGGGGACATCCAACGGGCGGAACAGGTGTGCATCAGGGAGTTACCATCTGGCAACAGCTTACCGGAAAAGCCGGTGATGCCCAGCTTAATATTGACGAAAAAAGGCCTTACGGGCTCACTATAAATATGGGCGGCGATGACGTAACTGTGGTTTCCATAGTTTTTAAACGCGGCGAATAGCTTCCAAAAACTTCTTTCACTATTTTTAAAGCATCGGAGATTGTTTCCGGTGCTTTTTTGTTGGGTGGCTGAACCGGGCTTTCCACTTTAGTCCCGGCAACAAAAGCCGTATGGCGCAACTGCCTTCGGGGCGCTCCCTTGTCGCACCCTCCGGCAGGCGCCATATCGCCTTTCGTTACCGCGAGCTGCCGTTTCAATCCCTGCCACTACCAGGTTATTAAGAAAAAAATAAAATATCTGTTTATTTTATTGTAATAATATTGCCATTTACTTTCACTTACTATTTTTGTAAAAAATATTGCTTTGAAACTGCTTATAATAGATAATTACGATTCGTTTACTTATAACCTCGTTCAACTTGTGGAAAAATCAGGGGTTTCAGATTATAAACTCGTTAAAAATAATCATATTAACACTTTGTCCCCCAACGATTTCGATCATGTACTTATATCTCCCGGTCCCGGTTTGGCTCATCAAGCCGGCGATTTAATGCAATTTATAAAACAATACTATAAAGAAAAATCATTTTTGGGTGTATGTCTCGGTTTTGAAGCTGTTATCCAAAATTTTAACGGCACCTTGAGCCAGTTGAAATCACCATTGCACGGATTTCAAAACAAAGCATATACCGTTTTTGAAGATAAGATTTTTCGTAACTTTCCTTCGGATTTTAAAATAGGCCATTATCATTCATGGTTCGTAAAAGAAGAGAACCTTCCCCCTGAACTGAAAGTTACTGTTAGAGATTCACAGAATATGATTATGGGCGTTAAACATGAAAAATATGAGGTGAGAGGTGTTTTGTTTCATCCGGAATCATATATGACGGAAAATGGCAGGCTTTTAATTTCAAACTGGCTTTCTTTATAAATAGCTATTATCTTTCTGAAAGACGAAAAATTTAAAAAAACTGATCTTTTATGAACAGAAAAAACAGAATTTTATTAATAATATTAGTTATAATATTTTCTAATTCCGGAATTTTTGCACAGACAGATTACTCCTGGTGGAACAATACACAACAATGGAATGGGGTTTCCTCATGGACAAACTATATGATTCGATCACCATATTATATGGGGCCAAATGCTCTTTCTATTCCTTTCTCAGAAAAAGGCAGGGTAGGAGAAAAAGTGACATTTCGTTTTTATGGTGATTATTATTACCAAAAAGGTGATAATACCACAGATATTGGCGGTAAGTTGGTTGTGCCTGTTTCCAAAGGAAAAGTTGCCATTGAAGCATGGGGTACTTTATTAGAATATTATAAAATGGGTGAAGATGTAGCCATTGAGCGTCGTGCCCGGCATCGCTATCCATCCGGTTTTGCTGTGGGAGATGCTTATTTTGCTACAGTTGTTCAGCTGATAAGAAATAAAAAGTTTCCTGATATGGCTCTGCGTATAGGATTGCGAACCGCTTCCGGGAATCATCTTGATGATGCACGCTATACAGATACCCCCGGTTATTTTTTTGATCTTTCTTTTGGACAAGATTTTATAAAAAACCAAAAACAATCGTTAAGCTGGAATGCAATGATTGGTTTTTATTCGTGGCAGATGAGCGTACCTGAATATCAACAGGATGATGCTGTTTTGTTTGGCGCCGGTTTGGATTACTCTTTTTACAATACTATGCTCTCTGTTAGTGTTGCCGGGTATTCAGGTTATTTTGGAAATCAATCTCTTATAATTATTAATAAAAATAAACCTGTGGCTTTCCGTGACCGCCCTGTAGTACTAAGGATGAATGCACAACATCAGTTTGGAAATTATCTTTTTGGAATAAGACTGCAAGCCGGTATTCACGATTTTTTATACAAGTCAGTTCGTATATGGTGTCAGATTCCTGTCCTGAAATAGGAAACAGGGTGTAATATCCTTAAAGAACTTTTTTTATACGTTTAATTATTGATGTTTTGTATTTTTACAATAAGAATGAATGTGTAGCTTGCATAGCAGAAATTAACATCTTCTTTCCTAATGATTATAACCGGAACAAAGAGGAATTTTTAATATATAGGCTGTTAATTTCATTAATTTTACGAAAGTCTTTTCAGTAATGAATAAACATTTGTACATTTTGCTGATAAAAATAATAAGTTGGGCTACAGTTAAATAAAAAATTGTAAAATCATAAATATAACATACCGGATAATGAGTTTGAAATTAAAAAGGCAGGAAATCGTAAATACAGGCAGGAAATTGCTTTCGGAAGGTCTGGTAACCAGAAGCTGGGGAAACATTAGTATTCGTGTAGATGATAATAATATGCTTATTACTCCCAGTGGCAGGACATATGATGATCTTCAGGAGGAAGAGATTGTTCTTATGAATTACCATACTCTTACTTATGATGGAAAAATTAAACCATCTTCCGAATACAGGCTGCATGCTGAAATTTACAGGAAGCGAGATGATATAAACGCGGTTATTCATACCCATCAACCTAACGCTTCTACATTAGCTGTTGCCCGCCGGCAGTTGCCTCCTGTTATTGATGATATGGCGCAAATTATAGGCCCATCGGTAAAAGTTACAAAATATGCTTATTCGGGAACAGGTAAATTTGCCAGACAGGCTGTAAAATATTTGCACGGACGACAGGCGGTATTACTTGCCAATCATGGTGCTGTTTGTGTAGGTCGTAATCTGGAAGAAGCATTTGTGGTAACACATATTTTGGAAAAAGCCGCCAAAGCTTTTATCGAAGCTGAGTTAATAGGTGGTGCAACTCATGTTTCCAAGATTTCTGCTTATTGGATGCATAAGATGTATTTAAAAAAATATTCGAAAATGAATGAAGAAAACCGTTAGTTTTAAATAGTAATTATTTTTGGTGTTTCATTGTCTATCATATCATATAAAGAAGCATAAGTTCCGTAAATCCATATTAAAGCAGGAAAAATACCAATAATTAACATAAGTATTCCCGCCAGGCCTATGAAAATTGATAATAACCCGGTGAAGAAAATAGTCCAGAAATGACCTTTGGTCATTTTCCAACTTTCATCAATGGCCTCCAAAGCTTTCATTTGCTTGTCCATTACCAGATATGGAACAAAAATAAGTCGTACCACAACTATTATTCCCGGAATAATTAACATAATAAAGCCTACAATACTAATGATGGTAACCAGAAACCCGGCTAAAACAACATTCCAGTATTTTGTACTAAAAGCAGAAAACATATCCTGAATTTGAAAAGGTTCTTTTCTGGCCGCTTTTAAAAACACCCAATGAGTTCCAAAACTAACCGGTATTGAAATAAAAAGCCAAAATAAAGATCTAAGGATGCCCAGTGATTCATTTTCCCCATGATAATAATTACCGCTTAATGCTGCCAATAAGCTTGAAATAAGTATAATGAGTAATAATATTCCAAAATTTCCACTCATTACATCCCACCCTTTAGAATAAGCCTGAGTAACATTTATTTCATCAGATTTCTTTGTTTCCATAATTTTTAATAATTATTTTCTTCAAAAGTATAAAAATGTGGAATGTAGTAATAAAATTTTCGGTAAATAGTTGCAATTAGTCGGTGAACAACAAGACGGCTTTTTATGGAATTAATAAAAAAAGAACCGCCTTATTTATTTAATAAGACGGTTCTTTAAAATATATTTTTTACGTATTAAAATAAAAACCACAGTTGAACATAAAACATATTGTTGTCACCTGCATTACGTCCTGCACCATCATAATTTGCCGATGCGCCGTTAAATTTACTATAGGTAAAATACTGCATGGTAATTTTTGTGTTTTCCCATGGCAGATAATCGAATTGGAAACGAAGTCCGCTGCTGTTAGGCAAACCGTTTGCAAAACCTGCAACAGCCCCCGGAGCATATAATCCAATATTTGAAGTTCCGGTAAGGTTAAAATATCCTAAAGTGAAATTTAAACCTGGTCTGAAAAAGACGCTGGCATCAGCTCTGAATTTGTTTAATGAATTATTTACACTTGAACTGGCTCCAGAAGCAAATGATGCGTTTAGAGCTTGTTTTTCATGGATATAAGTTGAATGAAGTGTAAACTGACCTTTATTAAAAGGATATTCATATTGTAAATCAAAAGCTATATCCGTATAATCGTCAGTAGCACCTGTAACACCTGCAGGGAAAAGTTTTGTAGCTATTCCATAACTACCTATCATTAGATAGGATTTGTCCCATTGGTGCTGAAATGCAATTCTCCAATAAGGAGAGGTTCCTTTTAGTGCTCCAGCCACTGAGGCGTCAGGAGGTAAAGCTGCACCCATTTGTGCTGTACGATAACCATCTAATTCCAAATAAATTGAGTTTCCAATCATGGCATATCCCCCAACACCTGCTACAGTACCACCGAGATTTTCAATTACTGTGGCAGCTCCGGGGCCCGGTGCTGTTCCTGATGAAGTATATGGATATCCCCAGGCAGGAGTACTGTTCCAAAGATCCTGTACTGTCGGATTATTATTTATTGTTAACCCATAAGTAAGAGCGGTTTTTCCTTTCCCCTGATTGGCAAAGCGAATATCTGTATTATCCATACCAAATGTTCCTGAACCATCATCCATGGTAAACTGAATAAATGCTCCCATGTGAGGTGCAATTTGACCTGCATAGAAAAAACTTAATTGCTGTGGAAATTCAAAATTACCATTTTGAGTTCCGGGAATTGTTTTTGCTAATTGTGTAAAACCTGTTTGAAACATCAAAGAAACTTGCGGGATATGAAGTAAGTTTAAAATATCTCTTCCACTTTTATCATTTTTCGTGGTTTCTTTTTGTGCGATAGTTTTGATGTTTGTTAAAGTGTAACCATTTAATTTAAACTGCCGGCCAAACGAAGTAAGCTCCGGAAAAACAGTATGACATGCTGAACATGCAAGGCCGGTTTGACGTGCAAAACTCGGAACAGCCATGGCATTGTCGGGGGCTCCTAAAAGAAAAGTAAACAATACTCCTAAACTAAGTATTGTTAATTTGCTTTTTAAAGAAAAACTGTTTCTCAAGTTCCTTTTTTGAAATAATTTTTTTCTCATAATTATGAATTTATATTAAACAATTTAAAAAACAATTAAAATTTGTTAATACAAATCTATCTGCTTTCTAACTATTTTACTGTGACCCAAGTCACATAGCCGAAAAATAATTTTATAATTTAATTTGAAACTAAAAGAAATTCAATAATGTAAATTATTATTTATATTAATTATTTATAGTCGTAAGGTTGATTGATATAAAGGTAACAATCAAAAATAAATAAGGAAAAGTATTTGAAATATTCATCTTAAATGATAATGAATATTTAAATTATATAATTATTTTTTAGTGTAGGAGCAAAACTTTATTATGGTATAAGAACTTAATAAGAAGACTTCTGTTTATTTTAATTGAAATAATATAAGTTTTATCTATGATGCATAGAAAAACAATATTAAGAATTTAGGAATTATTATAATCTATATTATACGCTATTTAAAATTATTCTTAATTTCGCACAAAGAATTAAGTATTTTAAAAACACATTATTATGTCAGTATTAGTTGGTAAAAAAGCTCCTTTGTTTGAAGCTACAGCAGTTGTAAACGGAGGAGAATTTGTAGAAAAATTTTCATTGGAACAATACATCGGTAAAAAGCATGTTGTATTTTTCTTTTATCCATTGGATTTTACTTTTGTATGTCCTACAGAGATTCTTGCTTTTCAGGAAAAAATTGCAGAATTTGAAAAAAGAAATGTAGCTGTTGTAGGTTGTTCTATTGATTCCCCTCATTCTCATTGGGCTTGGTTAAACACCGATAAAAATGATGGTGGTATTAAAGGTGTAAAGTATCCTTTGGTTTCAGATTTATCAAAAACTATTTCTGAAAACTTTGACGTTTTAGCCGGTGAGTATGACTATAACGATGAAGGTGAAATGGAATTTCATGGAGAAGCAGTAGCCTATCGCGGTTTGTTTTTGATTGATAAACAAGGTATTGTTCGTCATCAGGTAATTAATGACTTGCCTTTAGGCCGTAGCGTTGATGAGGCTTTACGTATGGTAGATGCTTTACAGTTTTTTGAAGAACATGGCGAAGTTTGCCCTGCTAACTGGAAACCAGGTGATGAAGCAATGGAAGCATCTCATGATGGAGTTGCTAAGTACTTGAGCCACCATTAAGATATACTAAATTGAAAGTTGTTCGATTTTTCGTGCAACTTTTTTTAGATGAAAAAACATGCTATAAATTAACATATGTCGCATATAATGATGTTAAAATATTTATTCTTTTTGAAAAATTTCGGAAACAAAATTGTTACTATTAGAATTAATTAATCATTGAAATACACTATTTTAATAATATGTTTTTATGATTTAAAAATGAATCTGTTAAATATAAAAACTTGATACTATGAATAAGATTATAGTTTTAGGAGGTGGTTTTGCCGGTGTTGAAACGGCTATTCGCTTACAAAAACTTGGGCACCATGTTACTTTAGTTTCAAATAGGGATTATTTGTTTATCTACCCAATTTCAATTTGGATACCAGTTAAGAAAAAGAGTTTTAACGATGTAAAAATTGATTTAGAAAAATTAAAAAAAATTCATGGTTTTGATTTGATTATTGATGAAGTGAAAACTATAGATAGTAAAATGCAGACGGTACATTTAAGAAACAGAGTGTTAGAATACGATTATCTGTTTATAGCATTGGGGATGCATAAAAAGCAATTGAAGGGAGCACAATATGCACATTCTATATGTGGTCATCCTGAAGAATCTGTTGTTATAAGAAAAGAATTAGATAAACTTATCGCAAAAAAAACCGGAAAAATTGCTATTGGCTTTGGAGTAAATGAAGATGATCCTTCTGCAACGGCTGTAAGGGGTGGCCCGGCATTTGAGTTGCTTTTTAATTTTAGTTATTATCTCCGTAAAAAAGGATTACAGGATAAAATAGAGTTGCATTTTTTTGCTCCTATGAAAGAACCTGGGCGCCGGATGGGGCAAAAGCCTTATGATAAAATGGATTTATTTTTTAAACGTTATAAAATTATAAAACATATAGGAACGGGTATACGTGAAATTGAAGACAAATCAGTGGCTTTTATGGATGGTACACGTATTGAAAGTGATTTAACTGTTTTTATTCCTGCGGGGGACGGTCATGATGTGATAAAACAATCCGGTTTACCGGTAAATAAGGCAGGATTTATAAAAATTAATGAATTGTGCCGGGTGAAGGGATTGGAAAACGTATATGCAGTGGGTGATATTGCTGAATTAGGCGGGCCTAAGTGGGCTGCCAAGCAAGGGCATATCGCAGAGGTTATGGCTGATGTAGCTACTTTTAATTTTCATAATAAAATTAAAGGAAAACCTAAAAGAAAAAGTTATTGGGAACAACTGCATATTGTTTGCCTGATGGATTCGGGAGATGGAGGAGCTTTTATTGTTAGAAACCGGAAGCGCGATTTTATTATTCCTTTACCTGTTGTGGGGCACTGGATGAAAAAAGGCTGGGGTTTTTATTATAAAAATTCGAAACTAAAAAAGATACCTCGTCTTCCGGGCATGTAGTATTGTTTCTTAAAAATGTTGTATTATGAGTTAACCTACAGTGGTTTTAGTTTAAAAATATTTTATAAAATTAAAAAAGACCGGGTCGTTTCTGATCCGGTCTTTTGTTTATAATATTACTCCATTTTATTAATTTGGAAATCTTCCGGGAGTATAAGGTGCTTTTAATTCATCCAGTTGTTTCTCCAGTGTCGACAATTGATCATCTGCTTTTTTCAAACGCTCTAAAAATGAAGGCATAGTATTTTTAACAATAGAATAGTTCATTTTTTGCATTGCAGTGGGAGCTGAAGTAGATTGCCATGATGCATAAATAGCATCATTTAATCTTTTCATTAGAGGCATGGCTTCTGGTGGAACTTCTTCAAAACTTGCTTTAGCCGGTGTTCCATGCAATAAATAAGTAAGGCTTTCCAGTTCTTTTTTAACATTCATAGCCTGATTTTGCATAGCAATGGTCGCCCCGTCTGTTATATGTAAAGCTTGGCGTATATAAGCTGTTTTCTGATATAGTTTATTTAAATATTGCTGGGCTCCACTCATGGTTCTGTATAAGTCGGCAACATTATCCAAAAATGCTGTTAATGCCTGCCTGTCTTTGTCGGGTAAAGTTGTGTTGTGTAATACCTTTGCATTAAAGGTTACCGGTTTGCCCAATAGTTTTGCCGATCCATTATGAAACATACTCATTGTAATAGTATATGAACCCGGTAAAGCTAAAACACCATTATTGCCATCATTTAACGGGTTAAATTTATTTCCTTTTAACCTTACCGGTGAAGGGAATAAATATCGTAAATCCCATGTTACTCTGTGAATACCTTTTTTTGCAGGTTTATACAATTTTCTAACCACAGTTCCCTTTTTATCTTTTATGGTAAAAACAAGATAGGGGCCTGTTTCATTCTTTTCTTTCAGCAATTCTTCCCGTGTGGGTTGCGGAATAGGGAGGCTTTTCTTAAATAATTCCTTTTCCTTTTTTCTTCTTTTTTGTTTTAATGTTTCAGGAACATTTTTTACGTAGTATGTCAATGTGGCACCAAAAGGAGCATTTGGAGCTAAATAATAAGCAGAGCCTGTTCCATACCGGCTATTTTCCTGAATATACATTAATGCATCTTTCATGGGGAAAGTAAAAGCATTATTGTTATTTAACTTTTCCGGAGTTAAAGCTCTCAATGAAGAATAGTCATCAAGAATATAAAATCCTCTTCCGAAAGTGGCTATAACTAAATCCTTTTCCCGTTTCTGAATAGCAATATCCCTTACTGCAATGTCCGGCAACCCATTAGTGAATTTAGTCCAGCTTTTCCCCCCATTCAAGGAAACATAAAAACCAAATTCAGTTCCTGCAAAAAGCAGGTCTTTGTTAACCGGATCCTGGGCAACTGTATGCACAGGTTCTTTAGGTAAGTTGTTAGAAATGGAAGTCCAGGTTTTCCCTTTATCAGTACTTTTTAATAAATAAGAATTAAAATCCTTGCTTTTAGTGTTATTAAAAGAGGCAAAGATGACATTTTCATCAAAATTTGAAGGAAAAACATCGCTAACATAGGTATATTCCGGTACCCCTGGAAATTTAGTGGTTTTTTGCCATGTTTTGCCATCATCATCAGTTACCTGAATTACCCCATCATCAGTACCAACAACTAACATTCCTTCTTTTACAGGTGATTCTGCCAAAGAAACAATTGTTCCCCAAAGTGAAGTAGAAACATCTTTTGCTACTGCAGATGCAGGCCAGTATTTCCCCATTACCTTAAAATCATTTCTGTTTTTATCTCTGGTTAAATCTCCACTGATTTCTTGCCATGAATTTCCGCGGTCGTTACTTTCAAACATTTTATCAGCACCCATATAAAGTCTTTTTGGATTGTATTTACTTAAGATAAAGGGAGCATCCCAGTTCCATCTAAAAGTTTTTTCACCTTTTTTAGGCATGGGTTTTATTTTAATTCGTTCACCTGATTTCTTATCGTAGCGGAAAATATTGCCATATTGATAAGCAGAGTAAACAATATCAGGGTTTGTAGGGTCGATAGCCTGCCAAAACCCGTCTCCACCCAATGTTGTAATCCATTCGTAACTAGAAACGCCTCCTTTTTTCAGGTTTTGCGAAGGCCCTCCTAAACTATTATTATCCTGAGTTCCACCATAGACCCAATAAAAAGGTTTACTGTCGTCAACTGCAACACGATAAAATTGTGTAACCGGTAAGGTTGTTTTAAACAAAAATGTTTTATTCCCGTTCCATGTTTCGTAAACACCACCGTCGCATCCTATTAACATGTGTTCCGTATTTTTTGGGTCAATCCAGTATGCGTGGTCATCTACATGCCTTTTATTATTACCCATGTTTTTCCATGTTTTTCCGCCATCCAGAGTTACTTTTCCATAAGTATCTACGGAATAAACTTTATTGGCATCTTTTGGGTCGGGGTATAATTCGCTGTAATACTGGCCGCTACTAAAATAGTTGCTCATCTTTTTAAATGAAGCACCTCTATTTGTAGAACGGAAAAAACCACCTTTGCCGTTAGAGGCTTGAAACATAACATAAACAATATCAGGATTAACAGGGGAAACAGCAATTGCCATGCCTCCTTTGTCAACATTTGGAATTCCGTTGGTGAGTTTTTTCCAGGTTTTACCGCCATCAGTACTTTTGTAATATGCCGATTCAGGGCCACCTCCAATTTTAGCAAATTGTCTTCTTCTTCTTTGCTCTGCTCCTGCATATATTACATTTGGGTTGCCGGGTTCAAAGCACATATTTGCAACTCCCGTATTTTCAGAGATATATAAAACTCTTTTCCATGTTTTTCCGCCATCGGTAGTTTTATATAATCCACGGTCACCACCTGGTCCCCAAGCAGAACCCTCAGCAGCTACATAAACAACATTGGAGTTGCGGGGGTCTATTAAAATTTTACCTATCTGGCTGGAGCTTTTCAACCCCATATTTTTCCAGTTTTTCCCGTCATCAGTGGTTTTCCAAACTCCATTTCCATATCCTAATGCACGTTGGTGATTGTTTTCTCCGGTTCCTGCCCAAACAACATGATGGTTATTGGGGTCCATGGCAAGACAACCAATTGAGTAAGCTCCTTCATGATCAAAAACAGGTTTAAATGTTGTTCCGTCATCATATGTTATCCATATGCCTCCCGAAGCAGCTCCTACATAATAATGACTGGGATTATCAGGGTTTACAGCAAAATCAGCTATCCGGCCGGAAGTCAATGCCGGACCAATACTTCTCCATTTAAGTCCTGAAAAGACAGAGGCTTTAACGGCTGGTTTTGGCTGAACTTTTTTTCTTGCTTTTTTTGCTTCTGCACCGGATATTCCTAATGTAAAAGCTATTAAAAGCAGAAAAACTTTAGTTGTGAACAGATGTTTCATATCGAAAAAATTAAATTTGTAATTGTATTTTGAAAAAATTTATTTTAATGAAGGAATAATTTATTTCAATAAATTTCATTAAAAATTATTGGGTTAAAATTACTAATAATATTTTGATTTTTTGAAAATGTATGTTAAAATAAGTAAATTCAGTATTTTATATAATAATTTTATTAAAAACTGTATCCATGAATGAAAATAGAATGAACTATTAATGAACCTATAATAAAGATTATTAGCGTTACGAAATCTATCCAGGAAAAAGGTAGCATAGGTTTAAAACGTTTCTCATCAGAAAGAGATTTTTTTGCCCATATCATTGGTATCAAGGTAACTATGCTAAATAGATATATAATAAGGTTATTTTTTGGCAAAAAAGAATATGTAATTGATAAAATTAGTACCCATGGAATTATATATCCGGCAAAATAAAACCAAAGACTAATTTTATTTTTTGCCCAAAAGTTATCAGGAATATTTAATATCGCTATCCTTCCTATCCCAACTCCCGATAGGTAAAGAAAATACAAAGAAATCATAATAATAATTATCATTATTACTCCTCCAAAATGCATTAACTCCAATGCTTTATATATACCTGTTTTAAAAAGGCCGTTTTCAGCAAAGGAACCAAAGGTGTTGGCAAGTGAAAAAATTATTGTCCACTGTAAAAAAAATGAAAAGGATTGACTTTTATACTTTACCAGTGTAAAAATTATCATGCTAAAAAAGGCAATAAAAAAATTTAATATTGGAGGTGCTAATGAAATAGTTATGATTGCATCTCTGGTCCAGATAGGATTTGTTACAGGTGTTAAAAAGTGAACTCCATTTTCTAAAAGTTTAGCTTTAATATTTAAATCATAACTGAAATATAAAACTGACAAGTCAGACAATAACCGGAGAATAAGATATACAAGTAGCCCCGACAGGGTTGAAGTTATCAATGATGTTATTAATGTTGCCTTTTTTGAATGTAAGATTAATTTGCTCATATTTTAAAAAAAGAGAGTTGTAAAAATAAAAATAAAAGCAAGTATCACAACCAAATAAAAAAAGAGGCTGTAATAAATATTTATTACAGCCTCTTTTATCTATAAGATTTATCTAATCTTTTTAAAAGGAATTATTTATAAAAAAATATTAATGTGCCATTTCCGGTTGATTTTCGGCATTGACAATAATTTTTGTTTTTTGCCTTATATTATCTGTAATAGGACACCTTGATTCTGTTTCTTCCAGCCAACGTTGTATTGTTTCTTGATCTGCATCTGCAAAATCAGCATTTATTTGAACTGTTATTTCCTGAAACCCTGAACGTTCATTGGTAGGCATTCCCATAAATCTGCCCGGATTCATTACTCCTTCTAATTTTACTTTCATATTTTTAATGGTAATACCTTGTTGCTGAGCAACAAAATGACCTGTCATATTCAAACATCCGGCTAAAGCCATTAATAATGCTTGCATGGGAGAGGGACCGGCATCTGTTCCTCCCATACTGGCTGGTTCATCAATAACCAGTTTAAATTTACCTGTTTGTACTTCCATTTGGGTAGGCGATTTACTTTGCCCTTCTGCTACTACCCTGATTTCCATTTTTTCCTGACTCATTTTTTAAAAATTTTTAAATATATACATTTACGCCCATTGGACGAGTGAGATTTTAAAAGCTTACAAAAGTCGATAAAAGTTTTAATAAAAAAACATAAAAAATATTAAATCAGAGATATAAAAATTAAATAATTCACAAAGATTTAGAAAAATAACCTAAAAAACACTGTTTATAATTAATGTATTTTTTCAGAGTGTATTAACAGGCTTATAATTCAACAGTTCAAAGAAGTGTTTATGCATGACTGTTTCAGTTCCGGGTTTCTTTTCTTGATGCAACAGATTAACAAGGCCTTTGGCAACAAGGAAATAACGAAAATCATTGTTTTTATTTTTTTTACATGCTGCTTTTTTGCAGAGTAATGCTATCGCGAGGGTTTCACTCATTGCTGCCATTGCTTTTCTTGCATAGAGGGAAATGTTTTTTGTGTCTTTTTGCATTGCAGATACCAGCTGTTCAATTACACTTAAATTATTCCTTATAATAGTAAATTCACCGGGCCAAAGTTTTTCCGAATCAATTGTTAACTCCTGTATTTTATTCTTATAGATATTGAAACCGATTTTATTTTTTCCTGTACACATTCTTGCAACTTCAATAGCCTGAATATTTGCCGGTCCTTCCCATAATAATAAGCTGTAAACATCTTTCATTATCCTTGCCATAGGGAATTCATCGGTATATGCATTACCACCAATAATTTCTGTAGTATCTTTTACTGCCTGGACTGCCCATTCCGCTGTTTGGTATTTTGCCAATCCCGTTACTAACCTCAGCCATGATTTGTTTTCGGGATATTTCAATGTTTTATCAAAGTTTACTGCAGCCTCCGCCGAAAGGGCAAAGGAAGCTTCAAGAAAAAAAAGAATCTTCAAAACCTCATCCTGTACCATTGGATAATTAATTATTTTCTCTCCAAATGCTGTCCGGTGTTCTGTCCATGAAAGGGCTTCCAGGAAAGCTCTTCTATGTGTCCCTGTAGCACTCATGGTATTATGAATCCTGCTATATTCAAGTGCCTCCATCATTGCTTTTAGCCCCATTGGTGGTGGTACTATTTCGTAGGCTAATGTGTTTTCCAAATCAATTTCTCCGGTAGCCAAGCCTTTGGTACCAATTTTTTCTTTTAATCGTCGAATATGATAATTATTTGGTTTTCCGTTTTCCAAATGGCTAGGTACCAGATATAAACCCAATCCTTTACTCCCTTTTATATCCTGATTTGCTCTGGCTGTAGCAATAGCAATTCCTGAATTGGCATTGCTTGTAAACCATTTCAATCCGGACAGTTTATATGTTGAACCATCTTTTGTCGCTATGGTTGTTGTAGCTCCAACGTCTGATCCACCGTGCAATTCTGTTGCCCATGTGCCCCCTGAAAGGGCTGTTCCATCCATTTTTGTTAGTAAAGGAAGAAACTCATCTCGTAACTTTGCCGGGGCAATAGTTTTTAAAACATATGCAACAGCCCCGGTCATTGTTACCGGACAATGTATTGAAATGTCGGCATGGGACAGGAGATAACCCATAACAAAACTCAATAAATGAGGTTCCGGATTTTTTTTAAAAGCCAAACCAATGACACCTTTTTTATATGCTTCTTTATGTGTTTTTTCATATAAAGGATTGAATATTATATTATTTGTCTTTTCTCCTTCTTTGTTATATGGTTGAAGAACAGGAGGAGCGTACCGGTTGGAATAATCAGCGGATTCTTCTACTTCAGAACCTACCCATTCCCCGAAAAGGGATAGTTTTGTTTTGTAATTATTAAAACTGTCAGGAATTGTTTCCGCAAGAAAATCCTGCAAAAGGGTATCCCCATCAAAATAATTGAAACCTTTTAATGATTTCGGAATCATAATTTTATTTATTTATTAATAGTTATGCTGTGTGTTTTGTCTTACTGCATTTTTTTCTTTAATAATGATATTTGCACTATCCTGTTAACCACGTTGTTATTGTCTGTCGCGGCTTCTTAAGCACTTATATATTAAATTAGAAGTTGTTTCTAATCGTTATAGATTTTTTCATCAGGCAAATCAGCTCCTTCTGCATCTCGTTCGGTATCTCTGCCATTTTGTTTTTTGGTAAGAAATTCTTTATAAAATTCATGTTGAATAACGAGGTCCATAATTTCATTAGTTCCTGTCCAGATTGTAATAAGCCGGACATCGCGCAGCATTTTTTCAACAGGATATATATTGGTATAACCAATTCCTCCCATCATTTGCATAGCATGGTTAACAACTTTCCAGGCTGATTCGGTAGAAAATTTCTTTGCTTCAGAAACCAATCTTCTTATTTGTCCTGATGAAGCTCCGGAGTCGGCCATTTTCCCTGCCATATAGTTAATAGCACGAGATGCGTCCAGTAAGGTAAGACTATCGGAAACTTTTGCGCTAACGGCTTCGAAGGCTCGTATTTTTTGACCAAATGCTTTTCGTTTGTCTGCATATTTTGCAGCTACTTCAAGTGCTCCTCTTGCCATTCCAACAGCGCCACCGGCAGAAGTTAAACGTTCGGGAACCATCATCTGATGAAATACACTTGTCCCTTTACCAATTCCTGCTTCACCTCCCAATACATTTTTTAGTGGAACGGCAGCATCCTTAAAAACAAGTCTTCCTGTTCCGCCTCCTTTGGTGCCCATCAATCCGTAAACATGTTCCACAATTACTCCGGGGCCTCTTTCCACAAGAAAAGCTGTCATTGCATTTTTTGGGTTTTCTATTCCTTCCACGATAGCGTATACCAAAATTAAATCCGCTCCTTCTGCTCCCACCACAAATCTTTTTTGACCATTAAGATAAAATGTATCACCTACTCTTTTAGCTTTGGTAGTAGCGGCAAAAAAGTCTGAGCCTCCCCGTGGTTCTGTTAATCCTTCTGCAACACCTATTTCACCCTTTAGCATTGGTTTTAAAAAACGCTCCTTTTGCTCATCTGTACCAAAAACATGAATAGCTTCTCCAACAATTGAAAATAAAGAGTACAGACATCCCAGAGAAGTTCCTAATACACCGACTTCTTCCAGGGCGACCATTTCGCTTGTCCATGGCATTTCCGATCCTCCGTATTTTTTATCAAAGCGAAGACCCAGCAAATTTCTTTTTCCGGCCTCCTTAATAAAAGTTTTTGGATATCTCACTTTATCGGCATCCATGTCCAGTAAAAGTTGTCGTGGTACCCATTTTACAAAATCCTGAACTCTTTCTAATAACTCTATGTCACTTTTTGACATTAATACATTCGTAGGCATTTTATTATTTTTTAAAATTATTTAAATTGTTATTTTGAATACTTATCGCGTAAAGCTTTTTTATTTAATTTTCCGGCGCTTGTAAGTGGAATTTCATCCACAAAAATAAAATTATCAGGAATCCAGAAACGAGCAATCTTCCCGGCATCAACGGCTTCTGATAAAAAAACCTTTAACTCCGAATCTTCAATTTTTTCTTTTGCTTTGATAATTGCTAATGGCCGTTGACCCCACTGTTCATTATATTCCGGAATTACGGCAACCTGTTCTATCAATTGATGTTCTGACAATATAGATTCCAGAATTCCTGTTGGAATCCATTCTCCTCCGCTTTTAATAGCATCCCCTTCTCTATCGGCTATATAAATGGCGTGATTAGTATGAAAATAACCCAGGTCACCGGTACGGAACCATCCGTTAATATAGTGTTCCTTTGTTATCTCAGGTTCTTTATAATACCCGTTGGGTAACCATGGACTTCTGACATAAACAGACCCCAATGTTTTGCCATCGTGAGGAACATCATTTCCGGTTTTGTCTTTAATGGCAATTTCAACCAGTGGAAATGGTCGCATTCCTGTCCGCAGCCATTCAAGAGCCTCCGGAGTGTCAGGTTCAATGTCTTCAGGTACAACAGATATCGCTGTTCCTAACTGATCGGAACCCCCATAAATTAAACTGAAAGTTACACCTGCTTTATTTGCTCTATTGGCTATTCCTGAAGCAAAAGGACTGCCACCTGTCAGTACTTTAATGTTACCGAAGTCTTTTTGTTCCAACAACATCTGTAATTGTGTGGGAACCATGTTCATCCAGCTTACTTTTTCTTTTTTAATTAATTTTTGTTGAGACGCCGGATCTGCAGCTCCCGCAAGAACAAGTTTTGCGCCCAGATAGATAGGAAAAAATGCTGTTCCCCATGCGTGTATATGGAAAAAGGGGATCAGGGGCATGAAAACATCTCTGCTGCTTACTCTGGCACCGTATTTATGCAAAGCCATATGATGAAATAACTGTAAGGAACCTGTTAAAATATTCCGGTGACTGTATTGTATCCCCTTAGGCTTTCCTGTGGTTCCTGTTGTATAGAAAATGGAAAAAACATCTTTTTCTTCAATTGTCTCCGCTTCCTGAAGTTCTTGTTCTTTCCCTTGCTTTACTAATGTTTCATATTGAAGAATATTTTTGGCTGCCGGCGTTTCAGGGTTTTCATTATCACTCATTATTACCCAATTTGGAAATTTTGCAAACAACGGTTTAGCTGCCGGAATAAACAGTTCAGAAATAAATATCCATTCATCCCCGGCATGCACCATAGAATAAACCATCTGTTCAGGTGCCAGCCTGAAGTTTATAGTATGGATTACCGCACCCAGCATGGAACAGGCATAATGTAATTCCAGAAAACGATGCGTGTTAACATCCAGCACGCCAATAACACTTCCTTTTTTAATTCCAAGTTTTTTCATGCTGTTAGCAATGCGCAGCACTCTGTAGTAAAATTCCTGATAAGTAAATACCTTTCCCTCCGAAGTAATAGTTTGCTCGGGATGTGTTATAAGTGAATGATTAAGCAACTGGTGAACAACAAATTTTTTCATAAGTAAAAATATTAGTTTGAATAAAATGAATATATTATTGCAGATTGAATCTATAGACCCCTCAAAGTTAAAAAATTTTGTCTGTTATAACAAGTTTGAAATTAAAAGGAAAGCTGTATTTTATAATTTTTAACTTTGCAAAATAAAATGAAACTAAAAAAATGGAACTTACCAATGGAATATAAAATTATAAACACATGAAAGTATTTATCACAAAATGGCCAATAGCATTTATTATATTTTTATTAATAGTTATTCCAGGCTGTGGTATTTATTCTTTTACCGGAGCGTCTATTCCTCCGGGAGCCAAAACAGTTTCCGTATCTTATTTTCCCAATCGGGCACCTCTTGTTGAACCAACATTAAGTGAAACATTTACCAATGCTTTAAGGGATATTTTTACCAATCAAACAAATTTACAAATGGTAAATTCAAATGGCGATTTAGCATTGTCGGGGGAGATTGTAAATTATGAAATTACTCCTATTGCAATCCAGGGAAATCAAACAGCCGCTCAAAACAGGTTGACAATAACTGTAAAAGTTCAGTTCGTTAATAAACTGGAACCATCAATGGATTTTGAGTCAACATTTTCTCAATATCTAGATTATCCGTCAACTACCGATTTTAATTCTGTTAAATCCGAATTAATAAATACAATATCTAAAAACCTTGCGGATAACATTTTTAACAAATCTGTTGTTAACTGGTAAAAGTTATAGTATGTCTAATAAAAACCTGGTTTTTTAATGATTTGATAATTAAATGTTTATTTATAAATTAGCAATTTTAAAAATACAGATGATAATTTGTAACGTATGAATAAGGAAGAATTTACACAGTATTTGTTAACACCGGAGAAACTAAAAAATACAGAACTTTCCGATTTAATGGAATTTGTTAAAGAATTTCCTTACTGTCAAAGCGGTCATCTTATTTTAACAATGAAACTTTTCCTGGAAAAAAATATATTATATGATGCTGAGTTGAAGACAACTGCAATATATGCAGGAAGTAGAAAGATCCTAAAAAAACATATTGATCGTTTAAATTATTCATCTATAAGAATTGTACTTCCTGATGAGGAAGATAAGAAAACTGTAACAGCAGAGGATGCTTCTGAAGAAAAGAAAAAAACAGAAGAAAACATTCCATTTGAAAAGGAAGATACTGACAAGACTTCTTTTAAAAATGATGATTTAAATCAAAATGGATTCAGTGATTCTGAAAATGATAAAAAAAATTATTCCATTGAAGAATTAAAAAAATTAATAGAAAAAAGAATTCGGGAAATAGAAAATTCTAAAAATAAAACGGATAAAAATAAAAACGCCCCTGGTAATTTAAAAAAACAACCATCTAAAGAAGAGATAATTGATAAGTTTATCCGCAATGAGCCGACTATATCACGACCAAAATCATCTTTTTATGATCCGGTTAAATTCGCAAAACAAAGTATAGTGGATGAGGAAAATATTGTTAGTGAAACTTTGGCGAAGATATATTATGATCAGGGACATTACGAAAAGGCAATTAATATTTATGAAAAATTAATTTTGAAATTTCCCGAAAAAAGTACGTACTTTGCAAACCTTATTAAAAAGGCTAAACAAAACTTGAAAAATTAAAGATTATAACGATGTATGTATTTATTTCTGTACTTATTTTAATTGTAAGTATTTTATTGGGATTAATAGTTTTAGTACAAAACCCTAAAGGCGGTGGTCTGGCAGCTAATTTTAGCGGAGGAACACAATTTATGGGTGCCAGGCAGACAACTGATTTTCTTGAGAAAGCCAGTTGGGGGTTAGCTGTGGCGCTTCTTGTATTAAGTCTTACAGCTTCAGTTATTATTCCTCGCGCAGGAACTTCCAATAATAGCGGAAGTCAAATTAATACATTGATGCAGGAAAAAGCTAATCAGGAAAAATTGCCTGCAGTAAATTTCATGGCACCTCCTGTAAAATCTCAACCGGTTTCCGGTTCAAAAGGAGATAAGAAAAAATAAGAAGATTTGATTTCTTCAAAAAAATGTCAGAATGTCATTAAGATTCTGACATTTTTTTTTGTCCGGTGGTTTGGCATAGAATATGACAGGGATAAGCAGAAGTTTCAATTTTAAACAAAAAAATAATCAAATATGAGTAAATTGAACATTAAACCATTAGGAGACAGGGTAGTTGTTGAACCTGCCCCTGTTGAAGAAAAAACCGCAAGTGGAATTATAATTCCTGATACAGCTAAAGAAAAACCACAAAAAGGTATTGTAGTAGCTGTTCCTGAAGAAAGTGAAGAGAAAAAATTAACGGTTAAGCCCGGCGATCATGTATTATATGGAAAATATGCGGGTACAGAAATAACTTTGGATGATAAGGAATACCTTATTATGCAAGAATCAGATATTTTAGCAGTAATTTAAATATTTACTGTATTATTTTAAAAAGTAATTAATAATAAACAGATAAAAGTTAGAAAAATGGCAAAAGACATTTTATTTAATCTTGAAGCAAGAGAAAACCTGAAAAAAGGAGTAGATGCTTTATCCAACGCTGTTAAAGTAACGTTGGGTCCAAAAGGAAGAAACGTAATTATAGAAAAATCATTTGGTTCACCACAGGTAACTAAGGATGGTGTTTCGGTAGCAAAAGAAATTGAACTTAAAGACCCTGTTGAAAATATGGGTGCTCAAATGGTAAAAGAAGTAGCTTCTAAAACTAATGACCTGGCTGGTGACGGAACTACTACAGCTACCGTTTTGGCACAAGCTATTGTTACAGCAGGCTTGAAAAACGTTACTGCCGGTGCTAATCCAATGGATTTAAAAAGAGGTGTTGATAAAGCAGTTGAAAAAGTTATCGATTCTTTGAAAAAACAAACCAAAGAAGTAGGTGATTCAAATGAAAAAATTGAACAGGTTGCTGCTATTTCTGCAAATAACGATCATGAAATTGGTAAGCTTATTGCCAATGCCATGAGTAAAGTTAAACAAGAAGGAGTTATTACCATTGAAGAAGCAAAAGGTATTGAAACTTATGTAGATGTTGTAGAAGGTATGCAATTTGACAGAGGATATATTTCCCCGTATTTTGTTACTGATACAGAAAAAATGCAGACTGTTTACGAATCTCCATATATTTTAATATATGACAAGAAGATTTCGGTTATGAAGGATTTACTTCCTATCCTGGAAAAAGCTGTTCAGAGTGGAAAACCTTTGTTAATTATTGCTGAAGATGTTGAAGGTGAAGCTTTAGCAACACTAGTTGTAAACCGTTTGCGTGGTTCTTTAAAAATTGCAGCTGTTAAAGCTCCCGGTTTTGGAGACCGTAGAAAAGAAATGTTGGAAGACATTGCAATTTTGACCGGTGGCACAGTAATTTCTGAAGAAAAGGGATATAAACTGGAAGATGCTACCATAGAGATGTTAGGTGAAGCTGAAAAAGTTACTATAGATAAAGAAAATACAACTATTGTTAGTGGTAAAGGTGCTAAAGAAAATATTGATGCACGTGTAAACCAGATAAAAGCACAAATTGAAACTACAACATCTGATTATGACAAAGAAAAATTGCAGGAACGTCTGGCTAAATTAGCTGGTGGAGTTGCTGTTATTTATGTTGGTGCTGCCAGTGAAGTAGAAATGAAAGAAAAGAAAGACCGTTTTGAAGATGCTTTAGCAGCTACTCGTGCTGCCATTGAAGAAGGTATTATCCCGGGTGGTGGAGTTGCTTTTATCCGTGCTATCAATGAAATTGAAAAACTGAAAGGCGAAAATGAAGACCAGACAACCGGAGTTGCTATAGTAAAACGTGCCTTGGAAGAACCATTACGTCAAATTGTTGAAAACGCCGGATTGGAAGGTTCTGTAGTTGTTAATGAAGTTAAAGCAGGAAAGAATGATTTTGGTTTTAATGCCCGTACAGAAGTTTATGAAAACTTGCTGGAAGCCGGTGTTATAGATCCTACAAAAGTAGCAAGAGTAGCTCTTGAAAATGCTTCTTCTATTGCTGGTATGCTTTTAACTACAGAATGTGTTTTAAGCGAACATAAAGATGAAAATGCTGCTCCTGCAGCTCCTGCTATGCCTCCAATGGGTGGTGGTATGCCGGGTATGATGTAATATTATTTATATAAATGAAAAAAAGCCATCCGATTTCCGGATGGCTTTTTTGTTTTAGTGTTTTTGTGAAAAATATAAAATTGATTACAAGTGATTAATCAAAATTAAGAGGCACTTTTTCTGTATGATAGGGGATTCTGCAACTCCAGTCGAAAGTGTCCTGTATCTTTACTCTTAGGGCATCTGATGAGGAAGGCTCCCCGTGAACAATAAAAACTTTTTCGGGTTTGTTTTTAATAGCAGACATCCATGAAATTAATTCCTTTTGATCTGCATGTGACGACATGGTTTTTATATGTTCAATATCGGCTCTTACTTCAAAATATTTCCCATGTAATTTTAGCTCCTGGCTCCCTTCACTTAACTGTCTCCCCCTTGTTCCCTCTGCTTGATATCCCGGTAATATAAATGTTGCTGCAGGATTTCCAAGTTGTTTCTCCAAATAATGTAATATACGGCCTCCATTCATCATTCCGCTACCGGCAATAATTATTTTTGTCCTTTTATCGGTAGCAAGACGATATGTTTCTTTAATAGACGTTACCGTAATGGTGTCTTCAAAAACTTTTTCAAAAACATCCTTATCTAAGGTTAGCCATTCAGGATATTTTAAAAATACTTTACTAACCTCCAGTCCCATAGGGCTATCAAGATACACAGGAATATCAGGCATTCTTCCTTCTTTTTTTAGTTTCCATATAACATACATAAAGTCCTGGGCACGGTCTACAGCAAAACTGGAAACAAACAAAGAGCCTTTCTTTTTAATGGTTTTATCAATGATGGCTTTAATAATGTCTTCAGTAGATTCCCGGGGATGAAGTTTTCCTCCATAAGTTGATTCGGTAAATAAAATATCTGCCTTCTCAGGTCTTTCGCGATGAACAAGCATAGGGTCATCAGGTCTGCCTATATCTCCTGAAAAAACAAATCTTTTCCCTTTTATATCCATTTCTATGAATGTCGCACCGGGAATATGAGCATTTTTCCTGAACCGGAACTTTATATTTTCATTTAAAGAAATAAACTTTTCTGCTTCCTGAGGGGATAAAAGAGGTATGGTTTTTTCAACATCTTTTGTGTCATATAATGGTACCGCAGGTTTGTGTTTACTATATCCTTTAGTATTTGCGTGTTCGGCGTCTTCTTCTTGTAGCTTTGCGCTGTCTTTGAGTATAATTTCTGTCAAATCTGCAGTAGGTTGAGTGCAATAAACAGGATTGTTATAACCTTGTTTAACAATGCGCGGTAAATACCCTGTATGATCCAAATGCCCATGGGTTAATATTACAGCATTAATCTTTTTGGGTGGAAAAGGAAAGTCTTCCCAGTTTCTTCGACGTAACTCACGTAACCCCTGGAACATACCGCAGTCAATTAAAAAATGAAATCCATCTATATGAAATAAATATTTTGAACCGGTTACTGTGCCTGCAGCTCCTAAAAACTGAACGTAATTTTTATTAGAATCCATATATTATCTTTTTAAGGTTTGTACGAATTTATTAAATATTTTTAATTATAAAAAGTAAAATATCAATAATATAAATGTATAATTAATATGTGGTATTTTAATTATAGAAGGTGTCTCTAAAAAATATTTTCAAGTACCTTATCAACTTGTTGATACAAAGCTTCAGTAGAGTTGTTATTTAGAAACCTGAAGTCTGCCAATTGAATACATTTGCTAAGATTTTGTTTGTTGGGGTCATTACTGTTCATTTCACGCTGTTCATTGGATAAAAATGTTTTATAATCTATATGGTCTGTTTCTGATGCTCTTTTTAAAATTCTTTGGTATCTTATTTCAGGGTCTGCATCAACGGCAAACAAATAAAAATTTCCTTGTGAACGAAGGTATTCTATCTCCCCGGGTGTACGAATACTTTCTATTATAGCATTTTTATCATTTTTTACAGCTTCTTTATAAAGCATTTCTATAATATAGGCAGGATGATGTTCTTTTCTTAGTTTATTTGCCATTTCTGTCATGGTATCCCGGTTAACGGCCTTCCCTGATTTTTTAATTTCTTTAATCAAAAAATCTCTAACAGAATAATGTATAAACCCTTTTTTTTCTTTTAAATATTCCACAATAGTTCCTTTTCCTGCTCCCAGTGTTCCGGTAATTCCAATTATAATCATACTTAAAGTTTTTATGCAAACTTAGGGAAAACTTACTATCCCCTGAAGAATGATTTAACATTGTTTTGATAATCTTCCGATAATAAGAAGGTGTATTTTATCTATTAAAGCAAGCTTTCTTTTTTTTATATTTGATAAGTTTAATAATTGTTTATGCTTTTAGAATGAATATTTATTCTTTACCCGATATTTTAGCATTAATATTTAATGGAGCATTAGCTATCAGGTCACTTGCATTACCGCCGAAAACAATTGGTAAGTACTGGATATTTGCTTTGCTTTTGTTGTTTATGCTTTGGAATATTTCGGGCTTGGTGGTTTTAAACATTCATAATCACGAATGGATATTGCTTTCCGGACAGGTTATTTATCGTATTTTGTTTTTGTTTCCTGCCTTTATTCTTGCATTTGCTTTCAGGTATTATGCCGAAAGAAAAAAAAGATCGAAATATTATATATGGTACTTTTTAATCTTTTTGATTCCGGCATCACTTTTGGCAATGAGTTTTCCTAATTTTAATTTGAAGCTCTTAACATTTAATGTTCAGGAGAAACTTTTATTTTTTGCACTTAATAAAGCGTACTCTCCTTTGTTTTATATTTTAATTTCTATTTCTGTAATTTATGTTTTACTGGCGTTGTATATAGTATGGCATGAAAGCAAAATGCTTACCAGTATCCAGAAAAAAAATAATGCTCAGTTTTTAATATTTGGTGTTTCAGCATTATTTTTCGGGTTTTTTATTTATCACATTATTAGCTGGTATACAATGAGGTTCTCCATAATGTATCCCTTTAAAACCGGATTTTTATTTCTTGAAGTATTTTACTTTTATGTGATAATAGATAAACTTGGAAAGGAACATTTCTCCGGAAGCGACAATAAAAATATACGATATCTTATTTTTACTTTATTTCTTACGCTTTATTTTATTTTTATTCTTGTAATTTTAAATGTTGTCGATGATTTTTTTCATATTCACAACTTTTTCTTTAATGCTGTTTTGATTTTTATTCTTACGTTATTTTTTGAACCTGTACAACAGCTGGTTCAAAGGTTTATAATTACAAGTAAAAATTACAGAGTATTACGTTTTAGAAACGACTTTCTTATGTTAACTCAGGAACTTGTTGATATGTTGCCTAATGAAGAGCTATTAATGAAAATCAGGTTCTTTGCTTTGTCTAGTTTTCATTGTAAAGATATGCTTATTTTTAGATTTCAGGAAGATGAAGGTGTTTATGAAGAAGTTAATGATGATTTTGAAATATCAAATAAAAGTAAAATTATAAAGTATTTAATAAAAAATAATGACATTATTGAATATAATGATGTAGAGAATGTATTTAAAGATGATGATAATGTTTATAACTATTTCTTAAAAAAAGAAATACAATTTTTAGTTCCCATTCATAAAGAAAATGAGCTAATCATGTTTTTTGCAATTTCCAAAAAAAATTCAAATGAAGAATATTCTATGGAAGAATTTGATATGTTATCCATTTTTGCCAATGAAGTAAAACTATATCTGCAAAGAAATTTTTTATTTGAGAAAATACAGTCGGTTGAAAGTGAAAAAATACGACTTGAAAAGCTTGCCGGTCTTGGCCAGTTAACCGCCGGGATAGCCCATGAAATCAGAAACCCCTTAAATACAATTAGCTCTGCTGCCCAGACCCTTCAGAATGAAGATGTTTCCCCTGAAATAAGGGAAAAAATGAGTCGTTATATCGAAGAAGAAACCATTCGGTTAAATGATCTTATTAATGATTTTTTACAGTTTTCTAAAGTGGCAACTCCTAATGTTGAAAAAGTCGATTTTAACCATCTATTGGAAAAACTACAAGTTCTGTTAAAATCTAAAAATGCAGATATCAGTTTTAAAATCGACAACCAAATATATGCAGACTTTTACTCAGATAGTAAATTACTATATCAAATTTTGAGTAATTTGGGACTGAATGCACTTGAAGCATTGGAAGATTGGTGTAAAAATGATAATGTACAATGCAATAAAGGCTTGATAGTTATCCGTAGCCGGTTAGTTAATAACAAACTGTTCGTACATGTTATTAATAATGGCCCTGCAATTCCAAAAGCTATAAAAAGTAAAATCTTTGAACCTTTTTATACTACAAAAGATTCAGGAACAGGTATGGGTTTAGCATTAATACAGAATATTTTAAAGGGTATGGACGGTAATATTAAAATGAAATCCGTTGAAGGTGAAACCCGCTTTAGTATACAAATCCCTGTAAGTGAAGGGGATAAAAATAAAATTTAAAAGTTAAAAATGTAATTAAGTATGAAACCAAATATACTTTTGGTAGATGATGAAAAAAAGATGCTGGATATATTGCAAATAAATTTATCTGCTGCATATAAAGTTTATGTTGCTGAAAATGGATTGGAAGCTCAGCAAATTATTAAAAATTACCCGCTGGATATGGTAATTAGCGATTTGAAAATGCCAAAAATGGATGGCCGTGAACTGTTTGCCTGGGTAAAAAAGGAATTTCCCTCCCTTCCTTTTATTATAATGACAGCCTTCGGAACTGTTGAAGATGCTGTGGATGCTATGAAAAATGGCGCTTTTGATTATATTGTTAAACCCCTAAAACTAGATGTGCTTAAACAAACTATTGAAAAAACATTGCATTTTCAGGCTTTGGTAAGTGAAAACAGAAAACTGAAGGATAAGTTAATACGGGTTGAAGAATACCGCAAAATTGTTACTGCTGACCCTCAGATGAATAAAATTTTGAATTTTGCTAAACAAGCTGCTCAATCGGATGCAAATGTATTGATTACAGGTGAATCGGGTACCGGAAAGCAACTAATGGCAGAATATATTCACAATATGAGTAATGTTTCTGATGGGCCATTTGTTGAAATTAATGCCGGAGCTATTCCACATGAATTACTCGAGAGTGAGCTGTTTGGGCACGAAAAAGGAGCTTTTACCGGAGCAGTAAAAAGTAAACCCGGAAAATTTGAATTGGCTAATAATGGTACATTGTTTTTAGATGAAATTGGCGAACTGCCAATAGAGTTACAGGTAAAACTTTTACATGTTGTAGAACAAAATAAAATTACCAGGGTGGGAGGTACAAAAGAAATTATTACCAAAGTACGCCTTGTTACCGCCACTAATCGTAACCTTCTTGAGGAAGTTGAAAATAAAAAATTTAGAAGCGACCTTTATTACCGGCTGAGAGTAATTTCCATATCTCTGCCTTCTTTAAAGCAACGAAAATCAGACATTCCATTACTGGCAAAAATGTTTGTTAAAAAACATTATCAGAATGGTAGTGATAAAATTCCTGTTTTTTCTCCTGAAGCACTAGATGTTTTGATGAATTATTCCTGGCCGGGAAATATTAGGGAACTGGAAAATGTAGTTCAACAGGCGTTAATTTTTGCTGTTGATGGTAAAATAACTAAAGAAAATCTTCCCCCGGAATTATTGAATGGAAATTCTAATTTCCCTGTTACTAAAGATGCTTTTCAAAAAATAAAACAGGAAAAAACTGATGAGATTATTACAGATCTTGAAATTCAGTTTCTTACAGGTTTGTTGAATAAATCTGGTGGAAATGTTACTAAAGCTGCTGAAATAAGCGGCTATAACAGGCGACAATTGCAAAATTTGCTGGCTAAATATCATTTTAATTTACAAAATTTTAAACTTTAACAATAAACCTTATTCTCCTCCTGAAATTATACTTTTGCAAAATGTTATCCCCAAAATACCGGTAATGATTTCACCAAATTTATGCGATGTGTAATGGAATTACACTTTTTTCTAATCAATACTTACCTGAAACTTGATTAAATATTATAAGTAATTGCCAATTAATATTATGTAAAATATGGCATGGCCATTGATTTAATTAAGTAAAACTTGATATATTATTAATTTAATTAATAGGAGGGTGAAATAATGAATGTAAAAGTAAATGCATGGGTTAACGGAATTTTAGGAACATGGATTTTTATCGCAGCTTTTTTAAACTTTTCCGCAATTGGCAATATGTGGGATAACCTTATTGTAGGGATTATAGTTGCTACTTTTGGCTTTTCTATGTTTAAATCTAAACCATGGCAAGGATGGGTTTCCGGAATTATGGGTGTATGGTTAGTTGTGGCTGCCTTTATTCCCGGCTTACAAGTTGATAATGGTAACATGTGGAATGAAATTATTTCGGGTATTATTATCGCTATTGCCGGTTATGGTGCTCTGGGTACTGATTCAGAAGCTGTTTCATAATATTGTTTTGTCTTTAATAGTTAATAAACAAGTCGTTTAAATTTCGAAAAAAAATTTTAACTTTACGAGGATAAAGCGATAAGAAGATTAATAAAAAATTTACTTGTTTTTATAATAATTTGAAAAATAAAATTTGGAGGAAAAAAAATGAATGGAAAAGTAGGAGGTTGGGTAACAGGCCTTATGGGAATTTGGATTTTTATAGCTGGATTTCTTAATTTCAGTCCTTTGGGAAATACACTGAATAACCTTATTATCGGATTGGTTATTACCATATTTGGCCTTTCTATGGTGAAACCTAAACCCTGGCAAGGATGGATAACAAGTATATTGGGATTTTGGCTTATGGTTGCAGCTTTTATTCCGTTTTTTCAACAATCTACCGGAAACCTTTGGAATGATATTATATCTGGTGGTATAATTACTATCTTCGGATTTAGCGCTCTTGTTGGAAAATCTGTTTAGCTTTTGTAGCGGTAACTTACATTGCTTATAATTTATAAAATAGTCCGTAATTTAATAGTAAATGGTTAGAAATTATTAATTAATTATTAAAGGAGAATTAAAAATGAAAATAGAAACAAATGGATGGGTAGTAGGTCTTTTAGGTACTTGGGTTTTTATTGTTGGATTTCTAAATTTCTCTGCAATGGGTAATTTATGGGATAACCTTATTGCAGGCGTTATAATTGCAATATTCGGGTTTGGTATGGTGCCGTCTAAACCATGGCAGGGATGGATATCCGGACTGTTGGGTATATGGCTGATTATTGCCGCTTTTATTCCCGGTGTGCAAACGGGAGGAGGAAGCGAATTAAATGAAATTTTAACAGGTATTGTTATTTCAATTGCAGGATATACCGCTTTATTGGGAAAGAAAAAACGTAATGCCTAACAAAAAATATTCTTTTTAAAGCCATCTTAGGATGGCTTTTTTTATGCTTCTATATTTACGTTTACTAACCTATACAATGTCTGATATGACTTTTTAATCCTTAATTTTTTGCCTTAAAACTATTTAATCAACCGGTAACTTACCGGCAAGTATTTATTATAAGTTTAAATGAATCTTATTTACATATCTTTTCTTTATTAAAATTATGTAAAATGATAAATATCCCTGAGTTATGTATTTTATTTACTTGTGAGAAATAGCATTTCCATATGTAAACGACTTAATACCAATCAAATATAAAATACCGGTAAATCAACTGTGAAATAGTATTTCTCATATCCATTTTTTAAATCATACAGAAATAATGTTTAGTGTTATAATAAACACGTAATCAAATACATATAAATATTGGCACGGCATTTGAAATTATAATAAAGAAGTTCATTAAAATTATTAATTAAATAATAGGAGGAAATAAAAATGAAAGCACAAGCTAATGCATGGATCAACGGAATTTTAGGAACATGGATTTTTATCGCAGCATTCCTGAATTTTTCAGCAATGGGTAATCTTTGGGATAACCTGATTGTTGGTATTATTGTAGCAATATTTGGTTTTGCAATGATTAAACCTAAACCATGGCAAGGTTGGGTTTCCGGTATTATGGGATTATGGTTAATTGTTGCCGCATTTATTCCGGCTTTACAAACAGGAGCAGGTAACATGTGGAATGAAATTATTTCAGGTATTATTATTGCCATTGCCGGTTATGGTGCAATAGGTGGCGGATCAACTGAATCTGCAGCTTAACAATAAACACATAAAAAAATAAAAAAGTCATCTTCGGATGGCTTTTTTTTATGATGTCAATGGTCTTTTAAAATTTCCTTTAAACGTGTTAAAGCTCGTTTGTTTTCTTTGCTGTAAATGGCCTCGTGAATAATTTTCTTTCCATGTGATGTTAAATGCCAACTTAGTGATACTCTCTTCTTTTTAGATCCAAATCCAAAATGAATTATTTCCATTTTCCCATTTAAAACTTTCTTTAAAGAACCTAATGCTGAAAAATAATTATTTTCCTGAATATTAAACCAGTCGTCATAAATAATACCTATTGGCTGTAATATCCTGTCAACTAAATTTCGTGGCTGTATATAATTAATTTTATCGTTTTCGGCAACTCTGATAATAATAAGCCCATCGGTATTTTTGTTAATCCATGTTTTAAATGTCATAATAAATGAATAAGCAGTCATAAATCCCAGATTGTCATTTAAACCGGCATCCATCACCGAAAGGGTTGGCTTTCCCGGTAATGCTACAATTGGACTTACATATGGAAAGCTTGCATTCATTCTTATGGCTGTTAAAAATCGTAAACTGTCGGCTCCAAAATTTTTGTAGGCATGGCGGAATTCTATATTTTTTAAAGTTAAATTATAAGACGGCCTGGTAAGATATGAAATGCCCAGCGGTGAAATCAACATGCGTGCCCCTGAGTTAATAATAGATGGTGAAAAAATGAGCATCGGAATTTCTGCCTGTTCTTCGGGTTTGCGGTATTTATAAAGCGGCTTATTCAGTAAAGGCCCTAAATTACGATTTAACGTTTGTTCCAGCATATATCCTCTGTCTTGAAAATATTTATGACCATTATAACTAAAGGTCTGCAACCTGAAAAACCAATCGCTCATAGCAAAGCTGTATATAACCGGATTCAGTACATCTTTTCCTATTGCCCGCCAATATTCAGGTTTGTATATATGCTTTATTTTACCTTGTACTTTCTTTAAATATAGTGCTCTGATATAGGCGGCGCCCACCATTCCTCCCGAAGCACCAGTAATAAGTTGGGTGTGCTTTAACAGTTGGTTTCCTGTTGCACTGTCGGCGTAAGCCAATGAATAATATGTCCATACTGCAAGTTTTAACCCGCCACCGGTAGTACAAATTATAACCATCTTCGGTTTGTTACCGTTTTTTAATTCTGTAAATTTCTGTTTCCACTTTTCCAGTACCATGATGGTGTTTAACGAGTCAGCATGAAAATTACCGGATTTTAAAAAGGGAACGGATTTTTCCTCTTTAGGATAGTATAATCCATAAGCACTGTCATTATAACTGTCTATTTTATTAAAAGTAGTATAACTGCCAATAATAAAAA
Organism: Bacteroidales bacterium; assembly: GCA_015491905.1. Taxonomy (GTDB): domain Bacteria; phylum Bacteroidota; class Bacteroidia; order Bacteroidales; family F082; genus Sulfidibacterium. The sequence goes on from WGGC01000100.1 coordinate 51,956, forward strand.
GAATAAGTAACACCAAAAATGTCCAATTCTTAAATAAAAGATAAAATAAACTTATAGCCAGCAAAATCAGTGTGAAAAACAATTGCAAACTGGCACCGGCGGGTAAAATTAATGCAGGATGATTTTTAATAAGACCCCTGATAATAATAAATATAAGTATTGATAAAATAAATATTAACGTATTAATATGCTGCTGATGAAAAACTTTTGATAATGAATGTTTATCATATTCTCTAAAATCTTTTGACGGTGCAATACTGAAATTCCCTTGTATATAGGTTCCAATCCTGTCTTTTCCTCTGTTATTTACCGGAGCTTCTGCTACCTTCTTTTCTTTACTTCTTTTAATGATCCGCTGAAACCAGGTTTCCTTCTTTTTTTCGGGTTCAACATCTTCTGTAATTATAGTTTTATTTGACTTTATTAAGTGGTTCATTAAATTAAAAAAAGTCAACGACAGAATTATAAACAGTAAGTTTCCTCCTAAAAACGAAATTAAATTTTGAATTACTATTTTTTCCGGTATCAACTCGTAGCTGGTTTGAAAACGAAAACTCTCAGCTAAAAAAAGAATTAAATAAACAAACGGAACAAATGAATTGTTCAACGAAAAAATATAAAAAGGTCTTTTTAAAGTTACAATAAACGGAAATCTGTATGACATCAAAATATAAGATGTAATATGATAGGCGATAATAAAGCTTCCTGTCGCCAGTCCCATAAATAAAAAAGATACCGGTGAAATTTGGCCCATATAATCCGGAGCCAGAAACAAAGAAGGAATTCCAAGCCCTTTGCCTAAAATTCCAGTAATAATTAAATAAGGTAAAAACCACATTAAAATAATCAGTTGGTTATGTTGCAACTGATTAATAAAGAGCTTTACCGGGAAAAACTCACCAACCCGTCTCCAGAAACATGTCCCGAAAATTGCGGGTATAGTTTTCCTCATTCACTATTTTTTATTGTGTTAACTATTAACTGATACATTTGATCGCAAAAATTATCCTGAATATTATGATCTAAACCCAAATTTATTTCAATGTTTAGTGTCAGCGGAATGCTCATATACAATATCGCCATGCTCTCTACTGCCAAGCTGCTGCTCCATTCCCCATTATCCACACCGTCTTTTATTATTTTTTTAAATGCATCTTTAATAGCTTGAAAAATTTCACGTAATTTATTCTTTAGTTTGTTATTTTGTTGATAGGTAGCTTCAGTAAATAATAAAATGGTAATACCTTTATTTTTAATTAAATATTGTAAATGGTAGCACATAAAATCTTCCAGTCGTTTACCGGCAGGAAGTGATGAGTTTGCAATCTCTTCCAGTTTGTAAATCATCTGGTCACGCACATCCTTCACAATGTCTAGAATAATCTGTTCTTTCGATTCAAAATGCCTGTAAATAGCTCCTTCACTTAAATTTAACTCTTTAGAAAGATTATGAATCGAAAGCCCTTTAAATCCTTTTTCAAAAATAATCTGTTGCACCGCCTCTTTAATCTGAGCACGCCTTACTTCCGTCGGTTGTCTGGTTTTAGCCATAATTTAACTTTTTATGCTGTCTGTGCAACGCAGTAAAAATACAATATTTTTTATTCTTCAATACTCACTTAGCATTTTTGGGTGGCTGAAACGGGCTGTCCGCTGCAAGTCCGCAGCCGAATGCTGTAAATGCCTAACCGTTTTCGGGGGCTCCCAAGGTCGCCCCGCCTCCGGAAGGCTTTATCAGCATTCGGCTTTACGGGCTTTTCGCTACCATCCCTGCCACAAATTCTTCTTCACAACAAATTATTAATCTGTTTCCAGCATCTTTTTCAAGGCTGGAGTGGCGGCGCTGTAAACTGATGTTGCCTTTATAAAACGAGTTACCAATAAAGCTTCTAAAATCTCTTCTTTGGTAATTCCTTTGTTTAAAGCTATCTGTGTATAAGTCTCAGTGCATTTTTCCGATCCCATTGCCGCTCCTACAGCTATACTTATTAGTAACTTGTATTTTGGCGGAATTAATTCTCCTCCCATAGCAAAGTTCTTGTTTGCAGCATGTTCAAAAACTGTCTTTTCATCAATTTTTGATAATAATTCCATGGTTTCCGGCTTTTGTCCCAGCTCACCGGACATTTTTTCCAATAATTCTTCAATTGTCATTTTTTACCTTTCTTTTTTTTATTTGCCGCTTAAAAATTGCAATTGTGCATATTCAAGCAACAGGTTTTTATGAATGTTTAATAATGAAAGTTTTGCTTTTGTCATGTTCAGCTGGGCATCATTCAATTCAATATTTGTTAATACCCCGTTTTTATATGCTACACCGGCTATTTCATAAGCCTTCTCTGCTACCTTCAAATGATCTTCGGAAGCAACCTGCTGTGCTTTTAGCGATTGAATGTCTTCAATCGTTTTGTTGAATAAAAACCGTAATTGCAGATTCAACCCTTTTTGATAATTTTTTATTTTGTCCATGGTGGCTTTAACCTCCTCTACCTTTCCTTTAGTACGATTTCCATCAAATAGATTAATCTTTAATCCAACTCCTACAGCATAACCGTTTCTCCATGTTTTATCAAAAGGAGGAAAATCCATTCCATGCAAAATATGGTAATTGCCAAAGGCAAACAATGTTGGTAAATTTCCTGCCGCTTCTATTTTCTCTTTCTCTTTTAAAGCTTCCTTCATATGTTGCAGGCTTTTTACTTTATTATTGCCGTTTTGTATGTCACTTAAACTTACAGTAGGGACAGGAGTGGTTTGTATGTAGCTTTTTAAATTTCCTTCTACATCAAAATTTGAACTGTCAGGAAGTGCAAGTAAATTTTTTAATGCCGTTTCTGCAATTCGCTTATTTCCTTCCATTTCTACCAGGCGGTGTTTGAACTCTTCAATTTTACTTTCAAAATTTAACACATCAAATTCCGATCTTACACCTTCTTTATATGCTGCCTTGGCAAGTTGTAAATGCTGATTCAACTGCCGCAAAACCAGATTATAAACATTAATTACATCTAATAGAAATAAATTATTGTAATAAGCTGTTTTTACTTTTAATTTTAGTTCTTCCCGGGCTTGCTGTAACTGCCTGTTATAAGCTGCTTTTAATTTTTCGGTACTTTTTACTGCATTTAATCGCTTTTGGCCTGCATAAATAGGATAAACAATGTTTAAGTTCATCTGCATAACATCCCTCGACCTGTTTGGATATGGAGCCATAGGATGCATTATAATATTATCGCCGGTTGGTGTTCCATTGTTTAAAACCGGAACACTTACTCCTGCCAATGGATACATCCCGGGAAGATTATTGGTGTAAAAATATTTTGATAAAAACGAAGCCTGAGGGTAAAATGTTGATTTAGCCTGCATGGTTTTTGCCTTCGCTATATCTACCTGACTTTTTGCTGCTTTAACGGCAGGGTTGTTCTCCAGAGCTAATCGCATGGCTTCCTGTAAACTTATTTTTTGCTGCGCCATACCATTAGCCATGCTAAAAACTAGAAGGCCTGTTATAAGAATCAGTAATTTAATATTTCGTTTCATTTGTTTATAATTTTGTTTTTCATCGGTTACATGTAACTTACCATGGTTAAATAATCTTTTTCTCTGCACAGTGAAATACCAAAAAATTCACTGGGTTAATGTGATTTAATAATTATTCAATCATAGCCGTTTCATGCCAAATGCCTTTTGCTTATTAATTCTTTTTCTTCTTTTATTGTCTTTTTCCTTCTGCTAATTCGTTCAAACTGACCAATTGCAATGGATATCGCCGAAAGGCCGAGAAAAATAATTACATAATACCATAATGACATTATTTGTGGCCTTATAACTGCAAAGGGCTGGTTACGATTAAAAATAGCAAATAAAGCTTCCAGATAATATCGTAAAGGGAACCAGCTTCCTATAAAATTTGGCCAGTAAGCAAGCTGCTGCTGAGGTACCAAAAAACCGGAATACATAAATGCAGGCATTACTATGAGCGTAATAATAGCTGCAAGTACAGCTCCATTGTGAATGTTAAGTGTAAAAAAATAAGAAATACTTTCCATTGCCAATACGAATAACCCTATCAATCCTATTGTATGCCATAAAATATCCGGATTATAATTTACACCAAACAAATACATGGTTCCGAAAAATGCTGTCGAAATACCTGTGGTAACAATTATCCAACTTATGAAAAACGGAGGTATAATTGCTTTAAGCGGTAACTGACGAACTTGCTTTATATAATTTAATCTTGGACGAACCAGGTTTAAAGACGCAATTAATGCAAATAATACTATTACCATTGATACAATTTGCATAGCAAGTCCCATAAATGCCGGCAACATACTTTTTTCCATAGACATAAGAGGGTTAAAAAATACCCGGCTGCTTACACTTAAAAGTGGTTTTTTAGGATGCCTGACATTGGGAATGGCTCCGAGGTCTTCTACTCTTAATTTCATTCCCATCTGAACATTTAAAGTCATGATTATTTTATTTAACATCATGATTGACATATTCGGTATAATGGGATTGGCAGTTCCATTAGCTACGGCAAGAATTCTTACTCCCCTATGATTTAGAACATTTTTATAGGCATCAGGAGGAATCATAACACCCAAATCTGCCTTTCCTTCATCAATCATTTTCTTTAAAGTAGGGTAATCTATGGCTGTACCCGTAATGTCGTAATAATCGGATGCTTTTATATTATTTATTATCGACCTGCTTAATGGTGAATGATCCTGATCTACTACCACGGTTTTTATATGCCGCGGTCCGCTCTTGTAATACATGCCGGCCATCATACTGAAAAATAATAGTAGTGCCAAAGAAATCAATACTATTCTCAGTAAAATAGTAGCTATAATTTTGACTGCTTTCATACGCTAATTTTTTATTTTTTCAACAGTTTTCTATTTCTTAACAATAGTATGTAATGGTTTCAGCGATAAAAAAACAGACATTCCCGGTTTGCACTCATGGTTATTCTCAATTATCTTCATCTTTACATCAAAAGTTCTGATATCTCTTTCGCCTCTTAATTCTGTAGGAGTATATGTTGCAAAGTCGGCCATGGGAATAATTTGTATTACTTTGCCTTTGAATTTTACACCGGGTATATTGCTGGTAAGTGTAAATGTTTTTCCTAATTTAATTTGATTAAGATAACTTTCGGGTATGTTAAAACGAGCCCATGTTCCTGATGGATTGGTTTCTATAACAACAGGCATTCCCGGAGGCATCATTTGGTTAACTTCAAGTACTTTTACCGTTACAATTCCGTCCATGGGAGCCCTTATCGTCATGTCGGCAATGTTTATTTTCAGGGCTTTTATCTTGTCGGATAACATTGCGTAACCTGTTTCAATATCATTTAGCTTTTGTAACGGAATGGCACCGGCTTTATATAAGTTTTCAACTCTTTTTTTGTTTACGCCTATATTTGCCAGTTTTGTCTGTAATGCTGATAAGTTGGCTTCCATTACACGGGTATCAAGTTGTGCTACTTTTTGATTCTGTTTTAATGAGTCTCCTTCATCAACATATATTGCAGTTATTCTGCCGGGAATTCGTGTGGTTACATTTACCTGAGTGTTTTCAATATATCCGGCAAAAGAAACTTCCTTGGCAGCAGCCTCCTTCTTATGATTTTTACATCCTGCCAGTCCTGCTGCAATCAACAGAGATAAGACTATAAATTTTATGCTTTTATTCATGTGTTTATAATTTTTTCAATTTATTTTTAATGTCCTATAAAAAGTGAAACTTTATTTAAGTCAATCATATATTTTGTAAAAGAACCCACAAACAGTTCAGTTACCGCATCCTTAGAATGTTTGCCAACAATAATAAGGTCTGTTTCAGGTAAAAATTCTTCTTCTATGGTTTTTCTTAAAGATTTAGATATCCATCTTTTATGTATCTTTTTAACACCATGGTGAAACAGATAATCTTCTACCTGCTTCATCTGCTCTGCGGCTATGCTTTCATTTTCATTTTTGGTGAGTATGGTTATTTCATAATCCATTCCTGTCATGCGATTAACAAATTGCTGAATGGCTTTCATAGAAGTGTTACTCCCATCAAATGCCGCTACTACCTTTTTAATTGGTTTGTATTGTTTTGTGACTGCTAAAATGGGGGTTCCTGTATGTCCGACAACATCTTTTACCGAAGTTTCAGGCCTTTTCTTTGTTTCTATGTGAAAGAAATTACGCATTCCCATAATAATTAAATCGTTATAAATCCCTTCCTTTTCAATGACAAAGTCAGGCCTGCCTTCAAAAATTTTTGCCTTGCAGTGTATGCTTTCCTTTTTACAGGATGATTTAAAATCATTTACTTCTTCTACTGCCAGCTGCCGTATATGTTCTACTAGCTCTTCCTCTTTCCTTAAATGACCATCTTTTCCTTGAGGTAAAGGAAAAAAAGTTGTTGCCTGTTCCAGAACATCTAAAATGTCCAGGATTACTATGCCTTCAATAACAATTTTTTGAGTTTTACCCATGGCAGCTGCATGTGAAAATGCAGTTTTTGTATAGTCTGAGAGGTCAATTGGTAATAAAATTTTACGCATCACTTTTGTTTTTTGGTTTTTTAAAAGAGATAATCAATTTCTAACATTACCTGATATTTTGTTAACCAGGATGAATTCTGATATACTGAATACGGAACATTAAAGCGGATTGAAAGGTTTTTCTGATAGTTAAACCAGCCTCCAATACCTAAATCAATTCCATAATTTTTGGTGTTGGGAATAATAACACCACTTTTTTTAGTTGCGCTTTTATAATAGGTATAGGCAGAAGTTTCAATTCCAAATTGTCCTACAGTCGTGTTAAAAGGTTTTTGCAGAATAAGGTAACCACCGCCTTCATTACCTGTTTTATATATGTTGTGATTTGTGAGATATGTAAAATAAACCGAATATAACAAGTTAAAATTTGATGATTTATGGAAGCCTGTAATATTTCCCCGTAAACTTACCGAACCTGTTCCTGTTGGGAGTCTTCCCGGTTTTAAGTTATAATGCTTTCCTGTTGGGATTCCCAGCGTAATTCCGGCAGTGTACTTGTTGTTTGCATCTTGATGTCCTACCAGCAGATTCCAGTTAATTCCTGCTTTTATGTCACCAAGTCCAATACCTTTATTAATTCCCATAGGAGAGTAGTGGTGCAAGTCGTTTACTGGAATAACCATAAAAATATTTAACCTGTTGGAAATACCATAGGTAAGCATTCCGCTAAAGTAGGCTTCGTTTATTACCTGATAGGAAGTCAGGCGTTCATATTTTCCCGTTTTAGGGGAATACCATTTGTAAAAATGAGGAATATTAGCACTTAATTGTACTAAATATTGGCCTTTCTGTAATAATACCGGTTGTAACCTGTAACTGTTCAGATAAAGAGGGTTATTCCGGTTTCCGGCCTCTTGTGCTATTGCCGAAGAGTGAATAAAAATCCCCATTAATATCCCTAATGTTAAAATTTTTTTAATCATAAGTTACTCATTTATGTAAGTAAGTATTTACTTGCAAAAGTAAATCAAAAAAAATAACAGACAAGAAAATTTAAAATAAATATATGTTAAAAAATGTTTAACACTATAACGGTAAGAAACTAAAGGCTTTGATTATTGTTCTATCCTCTATTTCTTCTTCAAAAAGATTATAAATTTAACTGGTTCTAACATCCATAAACGGGTTCAGGTGTCCACGCCTGAACTCTCAGGTTTCATTTTTTACATTAGTCCAATGCTCTTATGATTTACTTAGATAACTACCGTTAGAACCAAAAGAATTGGTCAAATGTAATTTTGTTATACATCAGTGAGTGGTTAAAAACATTAGAAAAAGAATCTGCTCACTATATAAGGATACAATATTGCAAATTACCGGTTTACTTTTTTATCCGGATTTTTGCACCTGCAATAATTTCATCTACTACAGTAGGATCCAGTAATGTTGAGGTGTCACCCAGATTGGAAATATCGCCTTCTCCAATCTTACGTAAAATCCGGCGCATAATCTTACCTGAACGGGTTTTGGGCAATCCATTTACAATTTGTATTATATCGGGTTTTGCAATGGGCCCGATAAGTTTGGTTACGGTTTCTCTAATTTCATTTTCAACAGTTTCTGTTTCCTCATGTGATAGCTCTTCTGTTATAACGTAAGCATAAATTCCCGATCCTTTTATATTGTGAGGATATCCTACTACAGCAGATTCAATTACCTTAGGGTGCTGGTTTATTGCGTCTTCAACTTCAGCGGTTCCTATTCTGTGACCGGAAACATTAATTACATCATCAATACGGCCTATAATTCGGTAATATCCTTCTTCATCTCTTTTAGCGCCATCACCGGTAAGGTAAAGGCCTTTAAATGTCGAAAAATAAGTCTGATAACATCTTTTATGGTCGCCCCAGGTTGTTCTTATCATTCCGGGCCATGGATATTTTATACAAAGAATTCCCTGTACAGCGTTTCCTTTTATTTCATTTCCTTCCTGGTCAACCAAAACAGGTTGAATTCCCGGCAAGGGAAGTGTAGCCATTGTTGGTTTTGTAGGAGTTATTCCTGCTAAAGGTGAAATTAATATTCCTCCGGTTTCAGTTTGCCACCATGTATCAACAATAGGACATTTTCCTTTACCAACTATTTCGTGATACCATTTCCATGCCTCTTCGTTAATTGGTTCGCCTACTGTTCCCAGTACTTTCAAGGAACTCAAATCATGTTTGGTTACCCATTCGTCACCCTGTGCCATTAAGGCACGGATAGCTGTGGGAGCTGTGTAAATTTGGTTAACCTTGTATTTGTCCACTACGTCCCAGAATCTACCGGGGTCAGGGAAAGTAGGAATTCCTTCAAACATTATAGAAGTAGCACCTGTCAATAACGGGCCATAAACAATGTAAGAGTGGCCTGTTACCCAGCCTATGTCTGCTGTACACCAATATATATCTCCTTCATTATATTGAAATACATTTTTAAAGGTATATTCTGTATAAACCATATAACCCCCGGTGCTGTGAACAACTCCTTTTGGTTTTCCTGTACTTCCGGATGTGTATAAAATAAAAAGGGGATCCTCTGAATCCATTATTTCTGCCTGATTCTCTGTTCCTACATCTTTAATGATATCGTGCCACCAAATATCACGTCCATCTTTCATGGTGATATTCTCAGCTGTTCGTTTCAATACTACAACATGTTCAACACTTGGACTTGATTGCAAAGCCTCATCTGAAATAGCTTTTAAAGGTATGGTTTTATTTCCACGAAACCCTCCATCTGCCGTGAGCAAAACCTTGGCTTCGGCATCTACAATTCTATCACTGAGTGCTGTTGCTGAAAAACCTGCAAATACAATGGAATGGATGGCCCCGATGCGGGCACAGGCCAGCATGGAAATAACCAGCTCAGGTACCATTGGTAAATAAATAGCCACTCTGTCGCCTTTTTTAACTCCAAGTTTTAGCAAGGCATTAGCAAACTGTTTTACTTTTTCAAATAACTCACCATAAGTAAAATATATTTCTTTTTCAGCAGGATCGTTTGGTTCCCAAATTAAAGCTGTTTGATCCTTCCGCAAAAACATATTTCTCTCAAAAATATTTTCAGTAATATTAAGTTTGCCATTTTTATACCATGTTATTTCAGGAGCTTCGGGACCATCAAACTGCCAATCGACAACCTGATCCCATTTTTTCTTCCAATAATGTGTTTCTGCAATGTCTCCCCAGAAATGTTCCGGATTAGCAATACTTTCCTGATATTTTTGCAGATATTCCGCTAAACTGGTTATTTTATTTACCATGGCTTATGTTTTTAAGTTGTTATTATTTAACAGAAAAACAAATATAATAAATTAAATATTGAATAATCAAAATTGTAGTGTTTTATTTAATTTATAGATGTAAATGGATTGGTTTATTTCAACCAATAAAGAAAGAAAAGGATTTTTCTTTGGAAAAATATAGTTTTTCCTTTTTTTCTGAAAATGGAAAAATCAGAGATAAAACAGGCTTTGAAATTATTGCTTTTTAGTTGCTACAGATTCTCCCATTTGTACTGCTGTTTCAAAATGGTTGCGGGTGTTTTTTAGCAGGTCTTTATCAACAACAGCCTGGCCCTTTTTAAATAATAAAATAATTGATGAACCGCCAAATTGAAAATAACCTTTTTCCTTTCCTTTAATGGCATGGTTACCGTTATAAGTTTCAATCATACTTCCTACCATGGTAGCACCAATTTCAGACATTAATACATCATCAAATATTTTTGTCCTGATAATCTGGTATTGTCTTTTATTTTCAAAAAATATCCAAACGTCTTTTTTTATGGCTATGGGATTTACTGAATAATAATATCCTTTTATTTTATGTAGTGGGAGTAACTTTCCTGAAAGGGGAAAATGATATCTATGATAATCACTTGGAGCTAACCGAAGTAAAATTAATGTCCCCCCTTTATAAACGTGTGATAATGAGTCGTTTTTTAAAAAACTTTGAACGTTAAAACGAACACCTTTAACAATAAAATTTGCACTGTCAACATTTGGAAATACTTGTATTTTCCCATCTCCGGGAGAAACAACTACGAGACTGTCTCTGTTTATTTTTCGTGCACCAGGTTTTAATTTTCTTATAAAAAAAGCATTGAAATCAGGAAAATCTTTCATGATAAACTGGCTGGTATCAATGTCATAATTCTTTATAAAAGGATTAATTTTTTTTGCCGACCAATGGGTTTGCATCAACCTGCCGTAGGCTTCTGAAACAAATTTTCGTTTTACAAGTACGTTTAGTGTAACTTCTCCCAAAGGATTGTTGTACAGCCAAAATAAAGCCCCTCCAGCCATTACTTTTTCTGTTTTTATTTGTCCTGTTTCTCTGTCAATATAATGTATAGGAGCTGGCTTGCTAAAGGGGTAAAAAACAAAAATAACAATCAGAAGTAAAATAATTCCGGCAATTAATACTTTTTTTTTCATAGGAGAATAAATAGATTGCAAAGTTAATACAAATGCATAATCTATTTATTTTTAAAAGAATTTTAATTCGTGGTTGGTTATTTCTGATGAATCATTGTTCCGGATACTTCACAGCTTTTGGCTACGGTATTGTATATGGTTCCAAACTTTTGCACATTCCGGTGAATTAAATCTACCTTATGGTCTTCTTCGTTTGAAACTATTGTTAAAATATATTCTACTTTAACCATTGCCGGTGGAACATCAGAGCGCCATCCTTTGACTTTTATGTAAGCCCGTTCGTATGGAATCCTCAGAATATGGGAATAACGTTCTACATTTTTTAAAATGCAGGCTGCAAACGAAGACAAATACAATTCAGCAGGATTGGGATATTGGTCTCCGCTTTCTGCCGCTGCATCGAAAGAAATCTTTGATTTTTTTGCTTCTGCGCGGGCTGTTCCTCCTTTTTCTGAGGAGGCAGAAATTTTATATTCAAGCATTTGGATTTAATTTTTTAGAAAAGAAATATTTTTCACGCCATTTTAAAGATAAGTTTACCAGCGATATCATTACCGGTACTTCTATAAGGGGGCCAATTACTGCAGCAAATGCTTCTCCCGACTGGATTCCGAAAACTCCTACTGCTACGGCAATGGCTAATTCGAAATTATTACTCGCTGCCGTAAACGAAAGGGTAGTAGTTTGGGCATAATTTGCCTTTGCTTTGTATCCCATAAAAAAAGACAGTGCAAACATTATTGCAAAATAAAGTATAAGTGGAATTGAGATTAATAAAACGTCAAGTGGAAGCGAAACGATAGTTTTTCCTTTTAGTGTGAACATAACAAAAATGGTAAAAAGTAAAGCGATGAATGTTAATGGGCTTATTTTGGGAATAAACTTCTTCTCATACCAGTTTTTGTCCTTTAGTTTAATTAATCCGAAACGAGTAACAATTCCTGCGGCAAAAGGAATGCCAAGATAAATAAGAACGCTTTTTGCAATCTCTCCCATGGAAATTTCAACAACATAACCGTTCATTCCAAACCATTGTGGAAATACTGTGATAAAAAACCAGGCAAATCCTGAATAGAATAAAACTTGAAAAATACTGTTAATAGCTACCAGTCCGGCAGCATATTCCCGGTCGCCGCCTGCTAAGTCATTCCAAACTATCACCATGGCAATACAACGTGCCAAACCAATTAATATTAAGCCGGTCATGTATTCCGGATAATTATGTAAAAATAAAATGGCCAGGAAAAACATTAGGAGCGGGCCGATAATCCAATTTTGAATAAGAGAAAGTCTAAGTATCTTTAAGTTTTTAAAAACATCTTTTAATTCCTCATACTTTACTTTTGCCAGGGGAGGGTACATCATGATAATTAACCCAATGGCTATGGGGATATTTGTTGTCCCATTGCTCATTGAATCCCAAAAGGAAGAGATAGATGGAAAAAAATATCCGGCCGCAACAGCTACAAACATGGCAGAAAAAATCCATAAGGTAAGATAGCGATCGAGGACGGATAATTTTTTAGTTGTACTCATTAGTTTGCTTTTGCCAATGTGGTGTGAGATACGGAAATTTTGGTAGAGTCTTTTAAGTTATCTGTTACAGGACATCTCGACTCTGTTTCTACTGCCCAGTCGTGGATTTCTTCTTCACTTATTACTCCTTCAAAATCAGGTTTCATTTTTACCATAATATGCTGAAAACCGGCACGCTCTTCATAGGAACAACCAATAAATTTGCAGGCATTCATATTTCCCTCGATATCAATTTTCAGTTTATTCAATTTTAATCCTCTTTGTTTGGCAACTTCATGACCTGTAACATTCAGACAACCTGCCAGTGCCATAAGTAAAACCTGTACAGGTGCCGGGCCATCATTGGTACCGCCCATATTTTCCGGTTCGTCAATAATCATTTTAAACTTTCCTGACCGGATATTCATTTTGGTGGCATTTTCACTTTCTCCATGAACCCGGACATTTACGGGTTGCCCTGTCATTTTCTTTATTTCCATTTTCTTTTATTTTAATTGCGATTTGATTTAATATTATCATTATAAAACTCTTGAAATGCTGTTACGATTTCATCTCTAATTCGAACAAACTCATTTTTTATCTGTTGCGGAGTTCCTGTGGCTTTGGCGGGGTCCTCAAAACCTATGTGCAGTCTGTATTTTACATTACCGGTAAAAACCGGACAAGTTTCATTAGCCTCATCGCATACCGTTATTACATAATCAAAGGTTTCGTTTAAAAACCGGTTAACAGATTTTGGTGCATTTCCGCTTATGTCAATGCCAATTTCTTTCATAACTTCTATGGCCATAGGGTGTACTTTTTCGGAAGGTTCAGTTCCGGCAGAATATACTTTTAACCGGGAATCTATACTCTTTAAAAAGCCTTCTGCCATCTGACTGCGGCATGAGTTGCCGGTACACAATATCAATATTTTTATACTCATCGATTTAAGTGTTGTTAGGATTTGTGAATTTTTATATTGAACAAGCTGCCTGATTGCCATTCAGCTTTTGAGTGAAATCTGTTAATTTCGATAAGATTTCATTTATATTTTTATTTTCTAAACAATAATAAATACGAGTTCCTGAAATGGTACCTTTTATAAGACCGGCTTTTTTCAATTCCTGAAGATGTTGCGAAACTGTTGTTCTGCTTAATGGTATTTTATCTGAAATGTCACCACTCACACAAGTATTTTGTGAAGCTAAATAATCTAAAATAGCTACACGTGCAGGATGCGAGAGTGCTTTTGCGTAATTTGCAATATTCTGAAATTCAATGTCAAACTCTGTTGTTTTAGCGTATGTCATAGTTAATATGTTTTATGACGCAAACATACGACATAAACGAATTAAAAAAAATTATTTTAAGAATTTTTGTAATTTCTTTTTTGAGGGAAAATATCCTCTGGAAACAATTTTGTTATCAATAATTATTGTAGGTAAAATCCAGGTTTTATAATTTAAAAATTGTTCTGTACGAGTAATAATTTCGATTTTTGCTTGCCAGTGATTTTTATTAATTTCTGCTTTTAAAGCCTGAATAATCTTATTTGTTTTCCTGCAATTTTTTCCCGGGCTTAGTATAACAATTGAGTGTGGCATAAGTTAAGTCTTATTCTTTCTCAATTTTGATTCCTATTGCATAAAATAAAGTTTTTATATCCTCACTGAGATCATCGGGATCAAATATTACTTTATCAACCTGTTGCTTTATCAGCCATGCTGCCAAACGGATAGGTTTTCCTTTTTGCTCTTGGAGAACCGGGTTTGGAATAATATTATCGTTAATAATTTCACCTGTATCTGTAATATCTACTATCCTAATCCACTTTGTATCATGAAAAGCCGTTGAAATGGTTTTTTTGTCCTCATTTAACAAAATAGCTTTTTTTGTAAAATGTTTTTTAATGGGTTCGTAATGAATGGTTACTGTGGCAAGATTGGGTAATGTTTTATGCAGTTTTTCTTCAATTTGATCTATTATTACATGAGCTGTCAGCATACTTTTTTCTTTTATCTCCAAAACAATATCTGCAATTAGAATACTGCCTGAACGTCGAATAAAAAGTTCATCTACGTGTTGGACTTCAGGAAAAGAAAGAATAGCATTTTGAGCCTGTTGGAGTGTTTTATTGTCTACTGATGCTTCCAGTAAAGAAAGAATAGCATCACGTAAAATTCCCCATGCTCCATAAAATATCATTATAACTATAATAATAACAGCGACTTTTTGGGCGTAAGGAACTCCGAAATGATAAGAAAGAATACCTGAAAATACTACTGCTCCTGCACCAATATCTCCCAGCCAGTTCACTGAGTCTGTTTTTACTCCCGGCGAATTAAGACGAATAGCTGCTTTACGTTCAAAAAAGTAAAAGATTATTTCAATAATAATAATAACCGCAATAAAAATTAGTGTTCCCCAAATGTCTTTTGGAGTCTGAATACCTTTATTATTAAAAACAGTACGTATAATTTCATATCCGGCAAGTATTATTGCAATTCCCCCAATTGTGGCAGCAAGATCTTCCAGTTTGTAAAGTCCAAAAGGAAACCGTTTTGACTTATGACCGGCAAAACGTAATGCCATAAAAACTAAAAATGCACCAAATACATCCGAAATACTGTGAATACCATCAGCGGTAACTATTGTTGCTCCAAAATACCAACCCCATGATAATTTTCCGACAGATAAAATAAGATTTAGCCAAACCGAGGCCAAGAGCCAGTATTCCCGCTCCCTTTCTTTATTATACCATTTTATATTCACAATATATTTTTTACAAAATTATGGATATTTATATTTAAAAGATAATTTTTGTAAATTAAACTTTTTAAAAATAACAACAGTTTATTTGTAATAATCATTCTGAGGGTAAATGGCTTGTGGATTAACAATTAAACATATTTTTCCGGATCCTGATTAAAAATCTTAACCATATCATTATATAATTCAGGATGGCGACTTTTCATTTTTTCGGGATTGTCAAAAAAGTATTCGCTTACAACAGCAAGAAATTCAGCATTATTAGTAAGTGCATAGGGTCTAATATCCGACTTGCCGGTTTTAATTTTTGCCATTTCTTTTTTTATCTCCTTGAGCCATGGTAAAACATATGAATGATCGAATAAAATTTCTGGTATTCCATCAGTAGCACCATCTGCCTTATCAATAAGATGAATGAATTCATGGATTCCAACATTTTCTCTATGCCTGCTACCGTCAAATGCCTTTTCTAAATCGGGACGGGATAATACAACACTTCCATTCATAAAACCATCACCTACCATTCCAAGTACATTTTTTCCAGCTACCTGATCGCTGGTCTGGAACTTTTCATCAAAAGAATGAGGATATAATAAAACCTCTTTTACGTTTGGATATTTATAATAGGGAAAAGCAAACATGGGAATAATGGCACTGGCAGCAACAAGTACTTTATCTGTATCGGTTATCTCTGTGTCAACGCCTGTAATTTTTTTGTCGGCAATAAATTGTTTTACGCGTTCTTCAAATTCCTTCTTCCTTTCAGGGGATAGGTTTCGATAGTATAATACTCTTTGTTCTAAAATTTTTCTGAAATTTTCAGGGAATGGCTTTTTTAATATTTCAGGGTTTGCTTTTTTAGTTTTAAAAACAAAGGAATACACTAAATAAATAGAAATTATTAGAAAGATTAAAGAAAAAATAAATATAATGTTTTGCATTGGTTATATATGTATAAAATTTGTGCGAATGTAGTAAGAACTTATAAATGGATAAACCTGTTAAAGAATAATAATTTATTGCTTAAGGTTCGTAGGTGAATATAATATAAATATTAAATAAATGGAATATTCATTCGGTGATTGTATATATGCAACTATATTTTTGTCTGAATTCTTTAGGGGTAATGCCTAGTTTTGATTTGAAAAACACATTAAAATGTGAAGGATATGAAAACCCCAGATCTTTTGATATTTTTTTTATTCCAACAGGATTATTCGCCAGTTGTTTTTTTGCTTCAACTAAAAGTTGAGAATCTATAATATTTTTTGGACTTTTATCACTGATGGTTTTCACTTCAGAAATTAAAGAATCTTTGTTAATATTCATTAATTCAGCAAAGTATCCTACATCATTACATTTATTAATATTAGCAACCAGATTTTTTATAAATTTTGAATAGGTATTATTTTGAATATTCCTTCTTCCGGGTTTTATATTATTTTCTCTCAGAATAATTTGTATAAGACCAGCTAAATAGAAGGGAAGTCCTGACAGTTTATTCGAATTGTTTATTTGTTTTACTTCATATTCCAATAAAAATAAAAGACTTTCTACATTTTGCTTAAGATCTTCCTTTTCACTAAAATTAAGACTAGCATGTATATTATATAATATGTTTACTTGAGGAATAATTTCATTTTTGAAAAATATGACTCCACCATTTAGATTTGAATTTTGTTCAATTTTGAAATTACACCCTTCTGAAAAAAAGTATATCTGAAAATCCTCAAGAATGTAATTCCTGTCCTTTGTATATAAATCTCCTTCTCCTTTGTTAATCCATATCAACTTATGAAAATCCCTTTTCTCCGAAAGGGAAAAGTTAAATGTTGAATGCTTTGAAGTCATTTCAATGGGGGTAAAACAAAAGTTTCCGAAATGTAATGTTTCCTCTGATATAGGTATTACAGGAACTGTTTTTAACATAGGAAGTTCATTTTGGTTTTTCATTTCAAAGTAAAGATATTTAAATTTTTTGTAAACAGTAAGATTATACGGAAAGATATAAGTGATCGATTGAAAAATATAATAAATAAATAATTTAGCTTTGATTTTTTATGATTTGGCAATTATTATTTAGATTTATTTTAAATAGAATTTTTTTGTATCTTTGTATCCGATTAAGTATTTTTCATAACAAACAAAAATTCCTTTTGCGGACAGTTAAAAAAACTTTCTTTTTATTTATAATAGCTACCACTGTTTATGTGGCAAGTGCATCATTTGTTTTGAGTGGAAACACTGTTTTATCTGACTTTATTTCAGAAACCATTAATGAAACAGTTACTTATGAAGAATGTGTATTGCAGAATTTTTTTAATCCGTTTAGAAACGATACTAATAAGACTCTTTTCCCTGTAGATTTTTTCTTTAATATAAAATGTGGTGAAATTGAATCAGGTATTTATTCTGTTTTGATTCAACCTCCTGAAGCATTTTAAGCATTTAAAATTTTCCTTATTTATTTATTGCTTATCTTTAATTCCAATAATGGAATATGGGTAATCAATGTTTATTTATTAATTATAAACTAATATTCATTTATGAATTCAAGAATTAAATTTTCTAATATTAAAGGTGATTTATTTGGAGGTATCACGGCAGGTGTAGTTGCCCTTCCGTTATCATTGGCTTTTGGCGAGCAAACCCAATTGGGAGCTATAGCAGGACTCTATGGAGCTATTGCTCTGGGAATGCTGGCAGCTATTTTTGGTGGTACAAAAACTCAAATTAGCGGGCCTACTGCTCCTATGACTGTTGTGTCAGCCGTAGTTATAACCAAGGCTATTCAATTTGCAGGAAGCCTGGAGGCGGCTCTTCCTATTATTTTTGCAACATTTTTTCTTTCCGGTCTTTTGCAGGCATTATTCGGAATACTTAAGTTAGGCAAGTATATCCGTTATATACCATATCCTGTGGTAAGTGGGTTTATGAGCGGTATAGGAGTAATTATAATAATCGGACAAATATTTCCTTTCTTTGGTGTAACTCCGCCCTCAGGAGGAGCTTTATCAACGTTATCTTCATTACATCTTATTCCGGAAAATATAAATTACATTTCTATTGGATTAGCAGCACTTACGTTATTAATAATTTATTTATTCCCTAGAATAACTAAAAAATTTCCAGCTTCTCTGGTAGCATTAATTGTAATATCATTTATTGCATTTTATTTTATCCCGGAGGGCGGCTTTTTAAAAATTAGTTCCAAAGGCGAGATCCCTAGCGGGTTACCTAATATTCAGTTAGGTTTTATTGATGTTTTTTCTGATTTTAAAACTCTGGTTGTTATTTTTGAATTTGCAATTACCTTGGCTGCACTTGGTTCAATAGATTCGTTGCTTACTTCTGTGGTAGCCGATAACATGACTAAAACACATCATAACAGCAATAAGGAATTAATAGGACAGGGAATAGGAAATATGGGTGCTGCATTTATTGGAGGTCTGCCGGGAGCAGGAGCTACAATGCGGACCGTTATTAATATAAATTCAGGAGGAAAAAACAGGCTGTCGGGTATAGTAGCGGCTTTATTGTTATTTACGGTTTTAATAGGGTTGAGTTCATTGGTAGGTCATATTCCCAATGCTGTTCTTGCCGGAATTTTAATAAGCGTTGGAATAGGAATAATAGACTATAAAGGAATAAAACATATAAATAGTATTCCGCGTTCTGACGCTGTAGTTATGATATTGGTATTATTGCTTACAGTTTTTGTAGATCTTTTAATAGCAGTGGGCTCAGGAATGGTTTTGGCAGCTTTGTTGTTTATGAAAAATATTTCGGATGTTATTGAAGAGAGAACTAAAATTGCGCCTCTTCGTGAGTTTTCTCCGGAAATTAATTGGGATGATGAAAAAGAATTAATACAGGCTTTGGGTAATAAAACTTTGATTAAGCATCTTGATGGTCCACTGTTTTTTGGTTTTGCAACTAAATTTCAGGAAATAGAACGAAATAAAGAAGATATTTATGCTGTTATTATCCGTATGGATAAGGTTCCATATGTTGACCAGTCAGGATTGTATGTAATGGAAGATGTAGTTCAGGATTGGATTGATTCGGGAATTCCGGTATTGTTTGTCGGACTCCATGGTCAACCACTTGATATGTTTGAGAAAATAAATATTATTCCTGATTTAGTACCAAATTCAAAGTGTTTTGATAATATGCATGACTGTACAATATGGTTGCAGAAATATGTAGAATCCAAACAATCATCAAAAAATAACATAATACTTAGTAAAAATAATTAAGTATAGTTAAATGATAAAAAATATTGAGATATTTTAAAATATTAAAAAACTTAATGAAATGGAAAATAAACATGATAAAATTAGCGGCGAAGAGGCGTTAAAAAGATTACTTGATGGTAATAAACGATTTATAAATAAGAAATTTATTCATAGGGATTTTGAAGAAGAGAGAAAAGAAACTGCATCGGGGCAAAATCCATTTGCTATTGTGTTAAGCTGTATAGACTCAAGGGTTCCAACTGAAATTATTTTTGATCAGGGTATTGGAGATATTTTTAATCTTCGTATTGCAGGTAATGTAATTAGTGATGATGGTTTAGGAAGCCTTGAGTTTGCATGTGGATTGAGTGGAACCCCATTAATTTTTGTACTCGGTCATACTTCTTGTGGAGCTGTAAAAGGGGCTTGTGACCATGTAGAATATGGTAATTTAACAGGTTTATTAAAGAAAATTTATCCTGCAATTAAATTGACAGAAACCTCTCCGGGCGAATCGAGAAAATCTGATAATTTAAAATTTGTAAACAATGTAGCAATTGAGAATGTAAGATTGTCTATGCAGGAAATTCTTGATAAAAGTGAAATAGTTAAAGAAAAAATAGACGCCAATGAAGTACTTATGGTAGGAGGAATGTATGATATTTCTTCTGGAAAAGTAGAGATGATTTAAATTGAAAAAATAATCCGGATATTAAATTTTAAATTTAATATCCGGATTATTTTTTATGCTTTTTCAAATTTCTTTGCAAAAGCTTCATATATCATCGGAATAATATTAAGAGAGAAGAAAATCCCCGTTATCATACCTCCAATTATAGTAACTGCAAATGGTTGATGAATAGCAGAGCCAAAGCCAATGGCTGCAGGCAACAAAGCAAAAATAGTAGTTAACCCCGTCATTAAAATAGGCCTGGTTCTTAAATGAACGGCTTCTTTTAAAGCATCTTCCAATGAGTATCCTTCATTTTTCCTAAGCAAGTTTACTTTGTCAATAAGTATAATTGCATTATTAACAGCTACACCTATAAGAGTTAGCAAACCAAGAGCTACAGAAATATTTAATTGGGTTCCGGTTATCAATAATGCAATAAAAACCCCGATAAAATCCAGAGGTATTTTAAGTAAAATAACAAAAGGCTGCCAGAAAGAGTTAAACTGCAAATATAAAATTAAGTAAACCAGAATAATAGCAATAACAATTACAAAAAGAAAGGATTTCAACGTCTGCATCAACGTTTGAAATTGACCTCTAATTTGCAAGTTATAACCTTGCGGAAGAAAATCGCTGCCTAAAGCTGCATTTAATGTTTTTACAGCTGCAAATAAATTCCCTTCCGGCTCAGCTACTACTGTTAATTCTCTTTCACCATTTAAATGACTAATGGAAGGTAAGGAATGAATTATTTTTATATTAGCAACTTTACTAAGAGGGATATAGTGTCCGGTTGCTGTCCGAATAGCTAAATCCTTTAATGTTTGCAAATTTTTTCTGTTTTCACCCGGTAGCCTTAAAAACACAGAAACAGGAACTTGTTCTTTTACAAATTGTGCTACTACTTCTCCTCTAAAGGCAAGTGCCAACTCATTATATAAATCAAATGTACTAATACCGTAACGGGCTAACTGTGCACGTTTGGGAGTAACATCAATTTGCGGAACCAAAAATTTTGAATTATTGATAATATTTTCAAAATCGCCTGTTTTTGTTGCGGTTTTTTCTACTTCTTCAGCCAATACTGCCAAAGTATCCAGGTTTGGGCCAGTAATGGAAACTCCAAAGAATGCCGGTAGCCCGCTAAAACTTTCATCGATATTTTCCTGAGTAGGCTGGTGATATAAAATCACTACACCATCGAAAGAAGCAAATTGCTTTTTAAATCCATCAATAATTTGGGTAACCGATTCTGTTCTTTCTTTTTTATCTGTTAGCTTAATATACATTTCTCCACGGTTTACCCCTTCTACATAGTAGGTGTCTTCCGGAGATCCGGCACGTAGATAAATATTTTTTACATTAGGATTTTTCTCAATAACTTTAATCAATTGTTGAGCAACCTTATCTGATTCTTTTAGTGAAACACCCGGCCGCATAACATATTCAAACAGCAAAGCTCCTTCGTCAACAGGTGGTAACATGTCAGCTTTGTTAAAGAAAGGAAGAGCAGCTCCTCCGGCCAGAAATAATACAATAAGAGAAATGGTAATAAAAATTTTATGCCGTAGGATGTACCTCATTACTTTATCGTTGAATTTCTCAAGCTTACCAATAAAGGGAGCTTCTTTTACTTTTTTTCCTTTCATTCCTCCTTTCCAGTAAACCAAGGCAGGAATAATTGTAATGGATATTAAAAAAGATCCTAGCAGCGTAAGAGATATGGTAAGTCCAAAAGGGGTAATCATATCTTTCATGTATCCTGTTATAAACAAAAGAGGCAGGAACACAATAATGGTTGTAAGAGTGCCATTAAGGTCAGCAGCAAAAATTTCAGAAACCCCCAGCCTGATAGAGTCTATTAAGGCTTTCCCTTTTTCAAGATACTTTTCTATAATTTCCAAAACTATAATGGAATCGTCTACTACCATTCCCAGCGACAGTGTTAGAGCTGCCAATGTTATCATATTCAATGTGTAACCAATGGCATACATGATAAATGCGGCAAAAAAAAGTGCCAGCGGAATGGTAACCGAAACAATAAGTGTTGGTGCCAGACGGCGTAAAAAAAGAAATAATACCAGCATTGCCAAAAGAGCCCCGATATAAATTTCTTCGCGTACACCATCCATTGACTCACTAAGCACTTCCGACTGATCATAAAACTTATTGATTTTAGTCCCTGCAGGAAGTAATCCTGTAAGTTTTTTTAATTCTTTTTGTACTTCCTCGGCTACCTTTATTGACCCGCTACCTTCTGTTTTCTGTACCAGAATGGCAACAGCAGGGTATTTGCCACTGGAAACGATGTAATGTTTAGGTAAAGCTCCTTTTCGCAATTTAGCTACATCTTTCAAAAAAACAGGGGTTCCGTTTTTTCCCGCGGCAACCTTTATATAATTTAAGTCGCTTATTTTTTGATACCGGCCGTTTCCGGTAATTGGAATATCATAATAATTTTTATTTAAATATCTTCCTGAAACAATAATGTTATTATCCTGAAGAATTTTCTTGATGTCGCTCATGTTAACATGAAGCAATTGCATTTTGGCAGGATTAGGTTCTACAACAAAAGCAGGCTTATCTCCACCCAAAACATCAATTCGTGAAATATTATTTAAACTTAATAGTGCGGGCCGTACCCGGTATTGAATAATATCTCTGAGCTTCGACTGTGATACCCCCGGGTTTGAAAAGGTAAAACCAATTACTTCTTGCATACGGCTACCTAAATTATCTATAACCGGTGTAACACCACGTGGAAGCTGGCCGGCAAGATTTGATAGTGCTGCAGCAGTTAACTGCCGTGCATTAAGTACCGAATATGCATTGCTAAATTCAACTGTTACCTGTGAGTGTCCCATTGTTGTTACCGAAGATGTTCTTTTTACACCTCTAATACCCTGTAGTGTGGTTTCTATAGGGCGGGTTACCAATACCTCCATATCTTTAGGTGAAACTCCCGAATATTGTGTAATTACATTTACAAGTGGATAATTTAATCCCGGGAAATAGTCTACAGGCATTTGGAAAAGACTCCATGTTCCTGCAGCAATTAATATGATAATAATGGCAATAGTGTAAAAGGGTCGCCGAATAAATTTTTCAAAAGTCTTTCTCATTTTTTTCCCGCCGATTAATCTTCAATTTTCATTGTTTTTTCAATATTTCCATAAAATACCTCGAAAGCTCCTTTGGTAAGTACTTTTACCTTCGGTTGAAGTCCGGATAATATTTCTACCTTTCCGTTTTGCTCAGACCCAATGGTAACAGGCTGTTTTATGTAATTTTTGTTATTAACAACAATTACAAAATATTTTCCTTTTTGTTCTATAATTGATGCTTCAGGAACAGACAGAGAACTTCGCTTATCAAGTAGAAAAGCGTAGGCAACATATTCACCACTTTTTAATCCCTTGGCATTATTAATTGTAATCCATAAGGTATGGCCTCCTGTAGCTGGACTTAAGGCTTCTTCCTTGTAAATTATTTTTCCTTTATAATTTTTCCCGTTTATATTTAAAAGAATTTCTCTACTTGAAAGTGATTTGAAGGAGCCGTAATAGGGGGCTACCAGTTTCAGATGCCTGTCATCCTGAAATGTTGCCAGAACCTGTCCGGCTACAGCATCTTCACCTTGCGGAACTTTCAAATGATCCAGATAACCACTAAAAGGAGCTTTATAGTTAATCATGGATTGAAAATATTTCAATTCATACTCAGCTGTATTTAAATTGTTTTGTGCATTTTGAAAATCACGCGCTACTTTTTCAAAATCAATACGGGAAAGATAGTTTTTATTTAATAGTTTTTTTTGAGCTTCATAATATTGTTTGGCATATTCATACTGACTTTGAGCAATTGCCAGTGATTTTTCCAGGTTTTCTTTTTTTAATGCAATTTCCGGACCTCCCAATGAATATATAGTCTCTCCTTTTTTTATTCGGCCATGTAAATGTTCAAAATGGACAATACCGTCAAATTTAGCTTCTAAATCTAATGAATTTTGTGCTTCTAAAGTCCCGTATCCTTTTATTTGGGTGTAAAATTCAGCCCTCTGTACCAGAGCCGTTTCTTTTTTTACTTCAACAGGTGTATTATTATGGTTTGAATTTTCATTGCATCCGGAAAAAAATCCTGAAATAAGAACCAAAAAGAACAGTTGTAATAAGGTTAAATTTTTTGTCATATTTTTTATCTGATTAAGAATTTCAAAGTTAATTTTTTTTTAAAAATTATAAGCCAGTCCCATATTCCCCGACTGGGTAATTCCCATGGATATATGTTTATTTCCTTCCATTAAATGATAAACAGTTTTTCCCACAGCATATCCCAATGCCGCTCCGATAAAAACATCAGATGACCAGTGTTTGTTATCATAAACTCTTGATAAGGCTACACCTGTAGCTATTCCGTAAGAAAGAATTCCTACCCAGGGTTTATTTTTATATGCATAGGCAAAAACAGTTGCAACGGAAAAGGCTACTGTAGTGTGTCCTGAAGGAAAAGCATCGTATTGAAATTTAAGTGGCCCTTCCCAAAGATTAGGGTTGGGAGGATTTGTTTGGAAAGGCCTTTCCCTGCCGAAAATATGCTTTACTACTTCTACAGCTACTACACCCATTACAAAAGCCTGTGTTCCGGCAAGTGCTACTCGCCTGGCTTTATCATTATGACTAGCAACTCCCAAAAGATAATAACCACCTAAAAAAGGTAAAGTATAGTAACCACTGCCCCAAGGTTCGAAACCATATTTGGAAATTTTGTTTAATCCTGTTGTTTTATGTGATTGGAAAAAGTTATGCAGAGGTTTGTCAACGGAATATAATATAACACCTCCTGCCACAACGCTACCAAAGGTTATCCACTGTCTCTTTTTCCAATGAACAGGTGCTGTTGCTGTTCCTTTTAATGCTGTCCAATATGATAAAAAGTAATCTTTATTGGGTTTAATAGGGTAGGATATAGGTTTACTTGTTTGCGCATTTACCGGAAAGGAAACGCTTAAAACTATAAGTAAAATAAAAAACCACTGAAATAGCTTTTTAATTCTAATGGCTAAGAAATTGGTCATTTGGTTATTTTTTATTTGATGTTTGATTAATTTCTTTATGTGTTTTATCTTTTTCCATTATCCTAAGAAAAGTAGGTAATACTATCAGTAATACCGGTAAAGCCATTAATAAACCACCTATTACGGCTATTGCCAATGGCTGGTGCATCTGAGCGCCTGTTCCTATACCCATTGCTAACGGTAAAAGTGCAAAAATAGCGCCTAAAGCGGTCATTAATTTTGGACGAAGACGAATTGATATGGAATAAATAATAGAATCATCAACAGAAAGCCCTTTTTTTCTTTCTTCATTATATTGAAGATATGTAAATATTGATGCTTCTCCGATAATTCCAACAATCATAATAATACCAACATAACTACCTACATTTAGAGGAATATGAAAGAAATACAATAGCAAAGCACTTCCCGTTGGACCTAGCAAAGTTAGCCCAATAATAAGCAAAGCTATTCGAAGTTTACGGAATAAAAATAAAATAACTGTAAAAACAAGTAAAACAGCAAGGAATAAGATTAATTCCAGTTCTTTAAATGCTTGTTGTTGTTGTTTATAGGCTCCGCCATATTCTATAATGTAGCCCGGAGGTAAATGTAAATTTTCTTTTAGTGTTTTTTGTATTGCTTTTAAAGTACTTCCTAAATCTCTGTTATTAAGCCTGGCAGTTACATAATCTACTTTTTTTAGGTTTTCACGGTCTGTTTCTGCTACACCAGGTGTTAACCGAAATGATGCAAGCCCTTTAACGAGAACTAATTTTCCATTTGGGAGAAATAAACGGCTTTTTCTTAAATGGTTAATTCCAACACTATCTCTGTCAGGATAAAACATACGGATGTTGGTAAACTGCATGGGGTCTTGTATTGTCCCCAGAATAACTCCGTCGGTTTGGGTTTGCATCTGCATCTGTAAATTCAATGGGTTGAGGCCAAAACGCTTTAATGCTGCTGTATTAGGAATTACCCTTAACTCCGGACCTGCAATGATAATCCCATCAAAAACATCAGCTGTTCCTCTGACTTTTGTTACCAGTGCCGCTACTTTTTTTGCATAACGGCGAATCATATGTTCATTATCGCCAAATATTTTTATTTCAATGGGTTGCACAGAACTCATTAAATCTCCAAGTTTATCGGTGATTACCTGTCCGAAGTCCACACGAAGTGTTGGAACAGCTTTTTCTACTTTTTTCCTAATTATATCTGTTACATCTACAGTAGTTAGTTTTCTTTTTTTCTTTAACTGAATTAAATAGTCGCCGCGATTGGGTTCAGTGATAAAAAAGCCCATTTGCGTTCCTGTACGACGGGAGTATGATTTTACCTGCGGAATGGTGGCCAGAATACCATCTATTTTTTCCAGCATGACTTCCGTTTCCTGAAGCGTTGTTCCCGGAGGACTGCTAAAATCCAGTACTATGGAGCCTTCGTCCATCTGTGGCAGGAATCCGGAAGGCAATCGTGGGAAAATAAAATACATTATAGCCAGAGATAATAAAACCATAAGGATGCTTATGTATGGCCGGTGAATGAAAAAGCCAACCCAGTTTCGTTTTTTTAGTTCTTTGTGTTTGGCTTGCTTCTGAGTGGTTTTCGGAAAGAAAACCAGATAAAAAACAGGCAAACCAATCCATGTAACCAGAAATGAAGCCGTTAAAGTGATAATCATGGTTTGTGTCATGATATTGAAATAAGCACCGGCTACTCCCGACATGATTCCAAATGGTAGAAAAATAACAATGGTGGATAAGGATGAGCCAACCATAGCAGGAAACA